>NZ_JBANEW010000004.1:0-12966 GCF_049890855.1 Lacrimispora sp. 38-1
GCATTATAGAAGAAATTGGAAAATTTTACAAGAAAGGAATGATTTTATGAACGATTTGAAAGTCTTTAAAAATGAGGAATTAGGTTTACAAGTAAGAACAATAATGAACCCAGATGGAAGTATTTCAGTTAGTGCGGAGGATACGGCTATAGGTTTTGGGTGGATTCAAGAAAAGAGTGGAAAAACGTATGTACGTTGGGAGACTATGAATGCTTATTGTAAGGAATTGAAGTTTTCCCAAGATGTTGGGAAAGACGATTACATACCCGAAAGCCTGTATTATTTACTGGGAATGAAAGCGAGCAATGAGAAAGCCCAGAAGTATCAAAGATGGCTTGCTATGGACGTAATCCCTTCCCTTAGAAAGAATGGCCACTATGAAATGCCAAACATGTCAAGGGAATTACAAGCCATCATAATGATTGACAAGAAACAGGTCCAGATGGAAAACCGCATGGACAAGCTGGAATTTGACATTCCCCTTTACGGAGCCGAAGCGGACGAGCTTTCTAACCACATAAAGCGCAAAGGTGTAAAGGTCCTGGGCGGTAAGCAGTCGGAAGCCTATAAGGATACAGAAATCCGTTCCAAGGTCTATCGGGATATTTACGATCAGATTAAGAGGGAGTTCGGTATCTATGACGATAGCGGCAGGCCAAAGTCCTACAAGGCCCTGAAACGGAAGTATATCGCAGACGCTCATGAACTGATTGACTGCTACGAAGCTCCTACATATCTTGTGGAATTAATTGAAACAGCTAACGCCCAGATGAATTTAGGGGTAGCGTGACATGGTCACATATTCATGTAAGTCCTGTCGGTACCGCAACCGCTGTCCAGAGTGCAGCAGACGGTACCCATGCAAAAATTATATAAGGAGGGAGTGTAGTGCCAAAGTTAAGGCCAAATGAAAAGGAAGCGTCAAGTCGGGTGGTTCGGGCCTGTATCTCCAATAATATGGCTCTGTACAGCCTAAATGAGGAAGCAATGGCAGTAAAGCTGGGTGTTACCCCGAGAACGATCCAGAATAAGCGGTCCAAGCCTGAAACATTTACTTTGAATGAATTATGGGATTTAGGTAAGGCCCTGAAAATTACTCCCATACAGGCTGCGAGTATCGTACTGGGAAGGCCACTTACCAGTAAAGAGATTAAGGAATTTATTCTACTGTGAAAGGAGGAACCCCATGCAGAAGTACTATGACAACTTAGACGATTACACCGACACCCGCCCATCGAAGCTGATGGAGTTTACAAAGTGGATCATGCCGGCGGTGATCTTCATTGGAAGCATTGCTTTAATGTTTATGGTGTGTGGTGCGCTGGAAGTAACGTGAGAGGAGGTGAAATCACATGCACGGTAAATGGAAAGTATCGTCCCAATTCATAGGTGACGAAAGGGTTTTTCAGGTCTACCGATTAAGAGATATTAGTAAGGTGGATCATTCTGGCAACCGAGAGTATGCAGGCGAAATTATTTATAATCAAGATGCAGCCTACGCGGTAGCCAAAGGACTTAATGATGGAGAGGGAACAGAGGAATCAATTCCCAAGAAGCAGAAACCCCAGGAGCGGCAACTCCCAGGGAATCAAGGTAACACGTAAATCATTCACATCCCTATTATAAGGGATTCACAGGAGGATTGCAACAATGTCTATGAAAATCAATCAATTGGAGATTGAGAATGTAAAGCGAATTAAGGCTGTAAAGATTGAACCATCAGCAAACGGCCTGACTATTATCGGGGGCAGAAACAACCAGGGAAAGACCTCTGTACTGGATTCTATCGCCTGGGTACTGGGTGGGGACAAGTTTCGTCCCTCGCAGGCGCAGCGCGACCAGTCGGTGATTCCACCAAACCTGCGTATCACCATGAGCAACGGTCTGGTGGTTGAGCGGAAAGGCAAGAACAGCGCCCTGAAGGTAACAGATCCAAATGGGGAGAAGGGGGGGCAGCAGCTCCTTAATGACTTTGTGGAGCAGTTCGCGTTGAACCTTCCCAAGTTCATGGAATCCACCTCAAAAGAGAAAGCCCAGATCCTACTTAAGATCATTGGAGTGGGAGACAAACTCCTTACCTTGGAACGGGAAGAGCAGGAAAAATATAATGAGCGGCTTACCATTGGACGCATTGCTGATCAGAAAGAAAAGTATGCCAAAGAGCAACCAGCTTACAATGACGCTCCGGTGGAATTAGTATCTGCTTCTGATCTCATTAAGAAGCAACAGGACATCCTGGCGCAGAATGGTGAGAACCAGAGAAAGCGGGAAAGGCTCCACCAGTTAGAACAGGAAGACCAGAGACTTATGGAGCAGATCCAGGAGCTCCTGAAGAAACAGGAAGCAGTTCGGGCAGATCTTTCCATTGCCAGAATGAATGCGAAAGATTTGGAGGATCAGTCTACTGCAGAACTGGAACGCAGTATTTCTGATATTGAGGAGATCAACCGGAAAGTACGAGCGAACCTTGATAAAGAGAAAGCAGAAGACGACGCCAGGGAATACCGCAGGCAGTATGACCAGCTTTCTAAACAGCTTGATGAAACCAGAGACGCAAAGAATGAGCTTCTTAAGTCAGCGGAGCTCCCTCTTCCAGAACTTTCGATCAAAGAGGGAGAGCTGATATATAAAGGTCAGCAGTGGGACAACATGTCAGGTTCCGACCGGCTTAAGGTATCCACGGCTATTGTCCGGAAGTTAAATCCAGAGTGTGGTTTTGTTCTCCTGGATAAGTTGGAGCAGATGGACCTTGAAGTGCTTAAGGAGTTTGGTGAGTGGCTGGAAGCGGAAGGACTGCAGGCCATTGCTACCAGGGTAAGCACCGGGGAAGAGTGTAGTATTGTCATAGAAGATGGATACGTTGCAGGTCAGGAGCACCCGCTCATGGAAGATAAGAAGACAGGATGGAAGGAAGGAGTATTTTAATGCAGATTATTAAAGGAAAGTTGCCAGGGGCGAAGAAGACCGTTGTGTACGGTCCCGAGGGAATTGGCAAGTCAACTTTTGCAGCACGGTTCCCGGATCCGGTATTTATTGATACCGAGGGAAGCACCAAGGATATGGATGTGGCAAGGCTTCCGGAGCCTAGCAGCTGGACCATGATTTTGAATCAGGTTTCAGATGTGATCAAGACACCCAATGTCTGCAAAACTTTAATCGTCGATACGGCAGACTGGGCTGAAACGCTCTGCACTACCAGTGTTTGCACGAAGAATCAGAAAAGCAGCATTGAAGATTTTGGCTATGGAAAAGGTTATACATATATCCAGGAGGAGTTCGGAAAGCTTTTAAATCTTCTTACCGATGTGACGAAAGTCGGGATTAATGTGGTTTTAACAGCTCATGCAAAAATGAGAAAGTTTGAACAACCGGATGAAATGGGAGCTTATGATCGATGGGAAATGAAGCTGAGCAAAGGTGTAGCGCCTATGGTGAAGGAATGGGCAGATATGGTTCTGTTCTGCAACTATAAGACAATGGTAGTCAACGTGGACGGTCAGGGTGCTCAAAAAGGAAAGAACAAAGCTCAGGGCGGCAGACGAGTCATGTATACAACCCATCACTCTTGCTGGGATGCCAAAAACCGCTATGGTCTTCCTGACGAAGTACCATTTGAATACGATTCCATCCGCCACATCATAGAAAGTTCCGTTGCGGGAAATCCCGTTTCGGAAGAAAAGAAGACCACTTCACCAGTTTTTCAGCCAAAGCAGGAGGACTCTGGGAGTACTGTCAGCCAGAGCCGAGAAGAGCCTCCAAAGGAAGAGAAAACAGCTTCACCGGTGGATACAAAGTCAGAATCAGTAACCCCACCAGATGTAAAGATTGATGAACGGATTCCCAAAGCCCTTCGAGATTTGATGATCCGTAATCAGGTTGACGAGTGGGATATTCAGAATGTAGTTGCTGCCAGAGGATACCTTACAGCAGATATTCCAGTATGGAAGTATGAAGAGGTTAATCCGGGATTTATTGACGGGGTTTTGGTGGCTGCCTGGGATCAGGTATACGAAATGATTAAAGAAATGAAAAAGAATGACAGCTTAGTATTTAATTAAGGAGGATATTGTAAATGGCAGATTATGAAGCAAAAGAATTAGGATGGGACGATGAAGTAGAAAAAGGCGAAGGGGGCGGGGACTTTGTCCTCCTTCCTCCTGGAGATTATGAGTTTACAGTGGAGTCATTCGAACGGGCCAGACACCCAGGCGGTGATAAATCTCCAGAGTGTAACAAAGCAATCTTAAAGCTGAGAATCGACACCCAGGAGGGAACCACTCTTATTACAGAGAACTTACTTCTTTATGATAAGATGCAGTGGAAAATTGCACAGTTCTTCCTTTGCATTGGTGAAAAAGAAATTGAGGGCAAAGTCAGAATGAACTGGCCAGCAGTCCCCGGAGCAAAGGGGAAGGCTACAATCGAGGTAACGCCTGGAAGAGACGATCCGACTAAGAAGTTTAATCATGTGAAGAGATATCTTCCATATGAACCGAAAAAATTTGAGGCAGGGAAGTTTTAATTATGGAACTTAGACCATATCAGTCAGAGGCAAAGGCTGCAATCTTTGAAGAATGGGACAAGGGCGTCAGACGGACGCTCCTGGTCCTCCCTACGGGGTGTGGTAAAACAATCGTATTTGCAAAAGTAACAGAGGATTGTGTACGCAGGGGAAACCGGGTGCTCATAATGGCGCATCGTGGGGAGCTCTTAGATCAGGCTGCCGATAAGATCGGGAAAGCCACAGGACTTGGGTGTGCTACAGAAAAGGCAGAAGAAACCTGCCTGGGGAGTTGGTTCCGTGTTGTGGTCGGATCTGTTCAGAGTCTTACAAGAGAAAAACGGTTAAAACAGTTCCCGGTAGATTACTTTGACACCATTATCATTGATGAAGCACATCACTGTCTATCTGACAGTTATCAAAAGATCTTAGATTATTTCAAAGGAGCCAATATTTTAGGTGTAACAGCGACACCGGATCGTGGTGATATGCGAAACCTGGGTGAATGCTTTGACAGTCTGGCTTATGAGTATACACTTCCAAAGGCAATTAAAGCCGGCTACCTCTCCCCTATCAAAGCTCTAACCCTTCCGCTTAAGCTGGATCTGTCAGCAGTAGGAATGCAGTCAGGAGACTTTAAGTCAGGAGACATTGCTACTGCATTGGATCCATATTTATATCAGATCGCTGATGAAATGGAAAAGCACTGCAAGGATCGCAAAACGGTTGTTTTCCTTCCTCTGGTCAAAACAAGCCAGAAATTCAGGGACATTCTAAATAACAAAGGATTTAAGGCTGCAGAGGTAAACGGAGACAGTAAGGACCGCGCAGAAGTGCTGGCAGCCTATGAGCGGGGAGATTATAACGTCCTATGCAATTCCATGTTACTGACCGAAGGGTGGGACTGTCCAAGTGTGGACTGTATCGTGGTACTCAGACCCACAAAGGTGCGTAGTCTTTACAGCCAGATGGTAGGACGTGGAACCCGGTTATTTCCGGGAAAGGATCACTTACTTCTACTGGATTTCTTATGGCACACTGAGCGACATGAGCTTTGCCACCCTGCCAGTTTGATCTGCCAGGATGAGGAAGTAGCCCGGAAAATGACTGAGAACATCGAACAGGCTGGCTGCCCAGTAGATATAGAACTGGCAGAAAAACAAGCTGCAGAAGATGTTGTTGCGCAGAGAGAAGAAGCCCTCGCAAAGAAGCTGGAAGAAATGAAAAAGCGTAAGAAAGCACTGGTGGATCCATTGCAGTTTGAAATGAGCATTCAGGCGGAGGATTTATCCGGATATGTTCCGGCTTTTGGCTGGGAAATGTCGCCACCCTCAGACGGGCAGAAAAGAGAGCTAGAAAAACGGGGAATTATGCCTGATGAAATTAACAACGCAGGTAAGGCAAGTTTAATCCTTGATCGCTTACATAAGCGCCAAGAGGAAGGGTTAAGCACACCAAAGCAGATCCGCTGCTTAGAAAAGTATGGCTTTCAGCATGTGGGAACATGGAACTTTGATTCAGCTAAAAACATGATTGACCGCATTGCGGCGGCGGGCTGGCGGGGCGCACCTTCTGGCGTAAATCCGCGTGAGTATATACCGGAATAAGGAGACTTGAAACATGGATAGTACATACGACCTCATGGAGGTCCTAAATCATATAGACCCATCAGAACTTGATTACCAGGACTGGATTAATGTCGGTATGGCTCTGCAGCATGAAGGGTATTCCGTTGATGTGTGGGACCGATGGAGCATGAACGACCAGCGGTATCACACGGGGGAATGTGAAAAAAAATGGCGGGGCTTCCACGGGGCCGGTACTCCGGTGACAGGTGGAACCATTGTCCAATATGCAAGGGATCAGGGGTGGACCCCACCTTATGATCCCGGTACCGCCCTTGATTGGAACGATACCGTTTCAGCAGCTGGTGTGGTTGTTGACAGTAGCTGGGTTGAGGACAGGGAAGTACTCCAGCCAACGCATTGGAGCCCAGCCGGGGAACTTATAAAGTATTTGGAAACCCTGTTTGAGGCTGGTGAAAATGTTGGCTACGTTATGAAGAGCTGGAAGAAGGAAGAAAAAGGCAAGCAGAAATGGGTACCTGCTGACAAAGGAGCATATGGACGGACTGCTGGAAAACTGATTGAACTTCTATCGCAATGCAATGATGATGTTGGAAGCGTACTGGGGGATTATGATCCACAAGGCGGCGCTTGGATTCGCTTTAATCCCATGGATGGTAAAGGCGCTAAGAATGAGAATGTTACTGATTTTAAGTACGCACTGGTGGAATCAGACTCAATGGAGATTGAGAAGCAGCACGCCATTATCCGGGAATTGGAATTACCGGTTGCCTGTCTGGTGCATAGCGGTGGAAAAAGCCTTCATGCCATTGTAAGAATTGATGCTGCCGACCAGACAGAATATCGGAAGCGAGTGGATTATCTTTATGATATTTGCAAGAAGAACGGGCTTGCCATTGATCAACAGAATAAGAATCCTTCCAGATTGTCCAGAATGCCCGGTATAATGCGTGGCGGTCAGAAGCAATTTATTGTTGATACCAACATCGGAAAAGAGAGCTGGGCGGAGTGGAAAGAATGGATTGAATCTATCAACGATGATCTGCCGGATCCGGAAAGCCTGGACGATGTGTGGAACAATCTTCCGGAGCTGGCACCGACCCTGATTGATGGAATGCTCCGTCAGGGGCATAAGATGCTGATTGCAGGACCATCAAAAGCGGGAAAATCCTTTCTTCAGATAGAAATGTGCATTGCCATAGCTGAGGGAAAGAAGTGGCTTAACTGGGATTGTACGCAGGGAAAGATCATGTATGTGAATCTGGAACTTGACCGCGCCAGCTGTCTCCATCGTTTCAAGGACGTGTATCAGGCGCTTGGGTGGCAGCCAAACAATCTTAAAAATATAGATATCTGGAACCTAAGAGGGAAGTCCCGTCCTATGGACAAACTGGCTCCCATGCTGATCCGCAGGGCTGCGAAAAAGAATTACATAGCCATTGTCATTGATCCGATCTATAAGGTCATTACCGGAGACGAAAACAGCGCGGATCAGATGTCAAATTTCTGTAATCAGTTTGACAAGGTGTGTACGGAGCTTGGTGTGGCGGTGATTTACTGCCACCATCACAGCAAGGGAAGCCAGGGCGGAAAGAAGTCTATGGATCGCGCCAGCGGATCGGGAGTATTTGCCAGGGATCCGGATGCACTCATTGATTTAATAGAGCTTGAAACAACCGAAGAGTTAATGAAACAGCAGGAAAATAAAGCGGTGTGTGAAGCCTGCAAGCAGTACCTTGATGCACACTTTAAGTGGGAAGATGATCTCTCTCTGGACGATTTATGCAGTAGCTTCCAGATGCTTAATTACTGCAAAGAGAAGCTGGATAAGTGGCAGATGATAGCCCTGGAGCGTAATATAGAGGCTACCAAAGCAAAAGTAAAGGCAATGACGGCATGGAGAATTGAAGGAACCTTGCGAGAGTTTTCTAAATTCGAACCGCAAAATCTCTGGTTTAATTATCCGATTCATGTAGTGGATCAGTCTGGAGTATTGGGAGATATTCAGCCAGAAGCAGAGCAGGCGCCCTGGCAACGAGGCAGCGCTAAAAATAAAAAGAATGCCAAAAGCCGAAAAGCGGATCGGAAAACAGCTCTGGAAGAGGCAATCGAGGGCAGCAATTTTGGAGAGAAACCAACTGTAAATGATGTAGCGGAGTACCTTGGTGTGTCGGATAGAACGATCCGGGATCGGGTAAAAGAGCATGGTGGTTATATAATTGAAGATGGTTTTATACTGAAAAATGATGATAACAAAGGTACGGGAGAGCCTGAATGACAAGGAATCCCCGTCGAGTGGTAATTTACGGGGAACACTTAAAAGCAGTCCTCCCCGTCAGAATGGTATGAGTGCGGGGAAGTCTTAAAATCAGGAATCCCCGGAGTGCGGGGAAGACTCTATATTATAATATAACATTTTCCCCCGTTACACGTGGTCATGGGGTAGGAAAGGACGGGTCTAAGTTGACACCCGTCCCCTCCCTTCCCCTTCCCATGACAAGGCGAATTTCAAAAGCAAAAATAATTTCTTACATTAAAAATTTAGAGAGGTGAAGCAAGTGCCGGGAGAGAAAAGAAGCAAGTTATTAAAGGTTGCAAAAAAGATGCCACCGCTAAAACATTCTATGCCGGAAGAGGAATTTAATATTCAGCACAGTGAGGTTTTGATGTGGCTCTTCCAGAATCCAGAAACGTGGAATTATATCTGGAATAATATTAAACAAGCTGGTGTCGTTAAATTTGATTCTGAGACAAAGACATGGCAGGGAGTTGATTATCATGGTGACTGAATTTTTTATGCCAATGAAAAAGGTCCCCACCGTGACGCACCAGGAAAAGCAAGTTCATGTGGTGAATGGGAAACCGATCTTTTATGAACCTGAAGAACTGAAAACGGCCAGGGCGAAGCTGTTAGCTCACCTGGGGCAGCATGTACCAGAAGAGAGGTATATTGGTCCAGTGAGGTTAATAACAAAGTGGGGCTTCCCCGTTTCAGGAAAACACCAGAACGGAGAATATAAGACCAGTAAGCCTGATACGGACAATCTGGTCAAGCTTCTTAAAGACGTAATGACGGAGCTGCACTTCTGGAAAGATGATGCACAGGTGGCGTCAGAGATAACTGAAAAGTTCTGGTCAGATCTTCCTGGGATTTATGTGAAGGTGGAAAGCCTATGACAGATCAGGAGGTACAGAAAGGTTTTGAGGAGGTTTACAACAAGTTCTGGCTCAATTATCGTGGAAAGGTTCTCCCGAAGCATTCAGACGAATGGGAACGGATGAATACCTGGGCGGTGGTGCTGATGAAGAAGTACCCTTTTATGGAGCAGGTGGTCGCTGAAATGATAGCGGAATTGGGACAGAGAATGTGGAGGCGTGAAGATGGCAGCTAAAAAGAAAATCCGTTCTCCCGAGCTGGAAGAGGGGCATCTGTGTTATATCTGCGGTAAGGAGATCCACGGGGATCATGTGTACATAAAAACCAGAAGACGGAGTGAGCTGCACATACATTTTGAGTGTATGCCGGGAAAACAACAAGTTAATTAAAAACTGAAAGGAGGCTGGAGCGGTGGCCACCGTGACAGGATATCCTGGCTCCTTTCAAAATGAGAGACTTAATTATAGATTGCTTCGCCGGTGGTGGTGGAGCGAGTGTTGGAATTGAAATGGCTATAGGCAGACATGTTGATATTGCAATTAACCACAATCCTCAGGCTATTCGGATGCACAAAACAAATCACCCTGATACATTACATCTGACTGAGGATATCTTTAAGGTTGACCTGCAGAAGTACGTAAAAGGTCGTCATGTAGCTTTGATGTGGGCCAGTCCTGATTGTACCAGCCATAGTAAAGCAAAGGGTGGAAAGCCACGAGAGAAAGGGCTAAGAATTCTTCCCTGGGCAGTATATAAACATGCGAAAGCTATTTTGCCCGATGTTATTTTAATGGAGAATGTTGAAGAGATCCAGCAGTGGGGACCGTTGGATAAAGAGGGGTATCCCATAAAGGAACGCAAAGGAGAAGACTACCAGAAATTTGTAAGAGCAATGAAATCGCTTGGTTATGTGTTTGATAGCCGGGAACTGGTAGCAGCTGATTATGGAGCTCCTACCACAAGAAAAAGATGGTATGCAGTATTTAGGAGAGATGGAAAGCCGATTGTCTGGCCGGAACCGACTCATAACAAAAATGGTACTGATGGGTTAAAGAGATGGGAACCTATATGGAAATATCTTGATTTAACGGATTTAGGTAAATCTATTTTTGGCAGGAAGAAACCACTGGCAGATAAAACAATGAATCGGATAGCCAGAGGCCTTGACAAATTTGTTTTTAACTGCCCGGAACCGTTTATAGTTCAGGTCAACCATGGGGGCGATTACTTCCGAGGGCAGAGCATTCACGAGCCTATGCCTACAATTACGCAGAAGCATGGATTTGGGACTGTAACTCCTTATATTGTTCCAATAGGATACGGGGAACGGGAGGGACGGCTTCCGCGGATAAATAGTGCAGAAGATCCAGTAAGCACAATTGTTGCCAGCGGAAACAAGCATTATTTATGTTCTCCATATATCATGCAACTGGGACAAACGGGATTTTGTGCAGATAGGAATAGATCCGTTGAAGATCCAATGAGTACAGTGGTTACGAAGAATGAACATTGTTATATTAGTCCTCTTATGATTCAGTATCATTCCGAAACTACAAAGTCAGAGGTAAGAGGTCAATCGGTAGACGAACCGGTAATGACGATTGACACCAGCAACCGATATGGACTGGTGGCGGCTTTCCTCACGAAGTTTTATAAGACGGGAGTGGGACAGCCTTTATGGGAACCGATACATACAATCACAACCAGTCCGGGACATTTTGGACATGTAAGCATTCTTGCGATTAGTAAGGAAGAGCTGCTAAAAAATGGTGTAGATGAAGAAGCAGCACAGAAATGCACCTGGGTGAGTCAGTTTATCATTAAGTACTATGGTGGTGATGTAACTGGAGTAAGCTTGGAAGAACCGTTACATACGATCGTGACAAAGGACAGATTCGCCCTGGTTACGGTTCTTGGAAACGAGTATGTGATTTTGGATATCTTTCTCCGAATGCTAAAAGCTGAACCGGAATTAAAACTGGGACAGGGATTTCCGGAAGATTACATCATAGATCATGATTATGAAGGAAAGAAATATCCTGTATCCGAACAGGTGGCGCGTATTGGAAACAGCGTTGTTCCTATAGTTGCTGAAGCATTGGTTACAGCTAATTGCCCATATCTGAAAATTGGAGAGCGAATGCCTAACATAAGGATTGATGATAGCCAGGCACAGCTTAGATTTACCTAGAATTTTTGAGAAGGAGGCAATATGCAAACCAAAAAAGTTATAAAAGTGTTAATTGCATTTGCATTGTGTCACTTAGATGATAATGGATGTCCATGTGTCAGATGCCCAGCATCTGCTAATGATAGCGCTGGTTGTGACAATGAGTATACCAGTAAAGAAAGGTTACGGGAAGCGGTTGGAATAGTTGATTTCATGAATAATTGAATAAGTATTGTGGATCATTTATAAGCGATGCTACATTATTCGGGTTTAATTTTACTCAATTCATTTTTTAGATCATTTATATTTAAACAAAGCGAACATAACTTTCTTGGTGAGCCATTTTCTGTGTTAGTCATAACATCAACAAAAACTAAACCAAGATTTTCGTCAAAAGTATCTGAAAATTGCAACCAGCGATCACTTATTTCACAGGGAATATATCCTGTACCATATTTATTATATTGTTTCTGTTTAAAAGAAATAGGAAATTTTGTTATTTTATTCTCCATAATTTTCTCCTTTATTTAATACTTAATTTTGAAATGCCTGTAAGCACATTATAATACCTGGAGATATTGGAAGCAATAAAAAAAAGATATAAACTGAATGTTCGTGAGGAGGGATACATTGAGAAAATCATCAAAAAACTGCAGAGCAGACAGAGCCAGCGTAAACAGTCGAATACAGGCCGAGGCGGATGAAGCTATAAAGGCGCCGCCGGTAATGAGTTTCAGTGCGCAGATGCCAGCTTATACATATACAAGTTTGTGTCCGGATCCGAAGCGCAGGACAGGCCCAGCTTTTGCAGAATTACGAAGGAAGAAGGTGCAGCATGACACCTAAGATTTTATATGCTGTCTATGATAAAGGGAAGCCGTTAGGTGAGCATACCACTAAGGAGTGGGAAGATTTGCTTTCCATACCTCGGCAGGCTATAAGAGATTACGCCCGTGAGGGAAGAACCTACGGGAAACGGTATAAATTCAAGATGGTGGGAACGGTTGCGTCTGATGGTGTAGAGATTGAACCGGAGGAGCCAGGTATTACAATGCGTGAGCTGGCAGAGTTTAAGCTATCCGTGAAGGCCGGGGACAAGTTCACTTATAAGAGTTACAGGAAAGATTTTGTTCGGGGTGTACGGATTGACCTAGAAAAAATGATTGTGGTCAGAAAGTTTCCTCACCTCGTTCAGGTGGAGAGCCTTACGGAGCCGAAGAGGACCGCAACCATGAGTTATGCAGAACTGTATAAGCAAAAAAAGAATAGATCGAAGAAGAAATCAACAGCGGGGAGGTGACAGGATTTGGACAAAGAAATACTGGTCCAGTATTGTGAGATGAGAGAAGAAATCAAGGACATTCGCCGGCGCAAGGAGCAATTGGAAAAGCAGATCAGAAACCTAGGTATCGTTTCGGATTCTGTGAAGGGGACCAGATCTGATGGAACTTATGGAAGCATTAAGATCACAGGATACCCAACACCGGAGTATTACCGAAAAAAGGCAGCTATTGAGAGACTTCAGAGAGTGTTGGATATCAAGGAGGCGGAG
>NZ_JBANEW010000005.1:0-16297 GCF_049890855.1 Lacrimispora sp. 38-1
TTATATTATTTTTGAGGTATTTGAATCGCTGGCAGCAAGTTCGGAATATCAAAAAAAGACGCTGCTCTATGAGCAGCAATTAGAGCTTTGCAGCCGGCAGGCAGAGGAGCGTGAGATACAAAATACCGAAATCCGTCTGCTGCGCCATGACATGAAGCAGCACTTAATCAGCATCCTGGGCATGGTAAATTCAGGGAAAAATGAAGATGCAGCCACTTATCTCACTGAACTCCTAGAAAAGGGAAATTTGAAAAAAATACACGAGATATCCCGCAGCGGTAATATAGTGGTGGATTCTCTTGTGAATTATAAAAGTTCTGTCGCCCGGAAACAAAATATAGAATTCTGTACCAATATTTTTATTCCCCCCACAATGCCTTTCCAAAATGGAAATCTGACCATCATTCTTGGCAACCTGTTAGAAAATGCCCTGGAAGCCTGCCGCCAGATGAAAAGCGGACATCCGAAAATGGAACTGGAAATGTCCTATCAGAAGGGAATTCTTTCTATTGTCGTCTGGAATACCTTCGAGGGGGAACGATACATAGACGGTCAGAAACATTTTCTGACCACTAAGAAAAATCCCGCCCATCATGGACTTGGTCTGTTTTCCATCGAGCAGGCTGTAGCCGCCTGCAACGGAGAGGCCATCACGCAGGTTCAGGGGAACATATTTAAAGCGGTTGTGATCTTATATCAGGAACCTGAAAAATGAAAAGGAGGATCGTAATATGGAACGGCTGTCCATCGCATTTACCAATTATATTCTTAAAAAAGAAGTAATTTCAAAGGAAGACTATGAAATCTATTTATATGGTTTTCAAAGCTTTCTGGAATTGTTTTTAAATCTAATCTGCAGTCTCTGTATTGCGGTTTTTCTGCATATGGAAGTGGAATGCCTGCTGTTTTTTTTATTGTTTATTCCCCTCCGCTCCTTTAATGGAGGACTGCATTTAAAGTCTTATTACTCCTGCCTGATTTTCTCCTGCGCCACCATGACTGTCATACTTCTGATCGTAAAATATTACAGCCTGAAAGCTCCTGTTTCGTTTCTTCTGTACTTTGTTTTTATGGTACTGATCAAACTCACAGGAGCTGTCGATCATCCCAACCGCCCGGTTGACACAGACGAAAATCAGACATTTACTCATAAAACTGACCGGACACTGTTCATCAGCTTCCTTGCTGCGCTGGGCTTTCTCTTTTTGAATCTGGAAAACTATATTTTCTTAGAGGCGCTGATTTATTTATTAGTATTTTCCACCCTGATATTATCCAAGTTAACCGGCATGAATACCCGCCGAAAGGAATGAGCTGTCTTTTTAGTCTTTATCTATTTTGCCCCGTAATTCCGTGAGGACTTTTTCAAGAAATTCCGGCATTCTGGCACCCATTCGCCCAGCATTTTCTAAAATAGAAATTAATTCATTAATTATGAGCCAGACAGTTACCAATAATCCAAAGATCGTCTTATGCTCAAATTTAATTCCGATCTCAGTAGAAAATTTATAGATGACATAATCCGTACTGACTGCCGCCAGAATCATGAATATATAACTTGCCTTTTTATAGAGGCCGATCCGGCTTTTCCTGCTGTTCCAGCCATACTTATTATTATCCGGGTTGTCCAGTGCTTCCTTTTTCGAAGCCAGCATTCCTGATATGTAATCCGTAATCATAAGTATGGTCAATAAAGAAACAGCAGGAAATAAAAGTCCGAATTGATCCATAATCCAGGCACTGATGATTCCCATTGCGCTTTTTTCCAGAACCAGTTTTTTTTCCATAACTGCACCTCCTGCAACGCCTTCTTCTTTTATTTATAATAGTTATCTTTCAGAAGACTATAAAAATTTCTTCTGACTCGGTTCACGTATTGGCGGGACACCGAATGCCGCTTTGCAATTACTGCATCCGATTCTTCATGAAAGACGATATCCCACAATATAACAGCCTGTTTCCCGTCCGTTTTTAAAAGCATAGCTTTTAGATCTTCATGAAACAGCCAGTCGTCATAGAGAGGCTGATCCATGCTGATCTCAGTAAAAAACTCATCCTCAACAGTAGCCTCAGAATCAAAATGCTGCTTGCTTTTTTTATACTGTTCTAAGAATTTGTTTTTTAGGGCTCTGCTTAAAAAGTATACACATTGCCCGTCTTCCTTATAATATTGCATTGAATTGATGGCCTCCAGCAGACTGAGTACAAATTCTGAATGCATGTCCTCTTTTTCATCTTTATATAAAAGACGTACATACTTGTTAATCAGCGGAGTCATTTTATCTACTATCAGTAAGAATTTTTCCTTATTACCTTTTTTTATTTCCTCAATAATTACATGAACACTTTCTCCCATTTTCTTACCTCCTAAAAGGCAAAAAGAAAAAAAGGGTAATATTGTAAACTAAATTCTTCTGAATCTTTATTTTTTTCGCATACTATGATTGTAGATAAAAAACTATCTTTTTATGGGATCACGTAAAAAATGCCGGATAATAAGGAGAAATCTCCATATTATTCAGCATTTTATCTCTTGATTCCATTAACTTTAGGATATTCTATTAAATTATTCAACAAAAAAGTCCGGGACCAGGATCCGCCAGAATCCCACCCGGACTTACTGCCCGCCTCATTCTCCTCTTTTACCATTTCACATCAGACCAGTCTCCTGTGAAATCAATGCTCTCTCTGTTTCTTTTAATTAAAGATTTTTTACAGTTATCTTCCAGCCTGGTTATATGGAATATATCATCAAAAGCTTTATATGTAGTCTCAGCATCATACAAAAAAGACCGGTCAGGATTGTAATCATCATGTGTCCCTGTAATATAGGCACCATTTAGCCAGGTAAATCCCACATATCCGCATCCATCTGATCCATTGCTCACAAGAATCAGACAATTGTTCTGTAAATATAATTCATTAACAATATACCAGCCTTCCGGCTCATAAAGGTCCGCTTCCTTTTTCAATCCATGATTTTCATAAGTATACACGCTGAGAGAAATTCCATCCCCCAATATTAATTCAGGAATCCCGTCTCCATTAAAATCATGAATTCCCAGATAAACCGATGGATTCAATCCATCTTCTCCCCTTAATTTATATGGATCAGGCAGATGACCACCCCCATGACTGATTATATCCTTATAGGCAGTCTGCCAGCTGTCTTCCTGCTTCGTCCCGGCTAAAGACTCCTGAACCAGAGCGGCAGTCGGACTTTCTTTTGGCTGCTCTGCTGCAGCTGGGGATTTACCTGTATCCGAGCAGCCGGTTAAAGCTATAACCAAAAAACAAAATATGAAAATTTTTTTATTCATGAGTCTTTCCCCTTTAAACTTCTTTGGCATTATTGTTTTGCTGTCACTGGGCATAATTATTTTATTTTACCATTATTTCAGATCATTATTTATACCTCGTAATTATTCCGGTTTTGTTCGTAGAAAAAGCCATAGCTTTGCACTATGACTCCTCAAAAGACCGTAAAATATTATTAAACCGGCAAATATGTAATCAACATGCCTCCTAATATCAGACTGGCAGTATTGGCGAGCATTACGTAAAACGCAACACGCCTTTTCCTGTATTCCTTTATTAAACTTAGATATGCAATCATCTCTATGATAAATACCACCATTTCACCAAATATATAACCAAGTATCCAGTAATTGCTTAAATTAGGACCTGTAAGCATAGCATTTAATCCTGCCTGTGTAAGCAGATTGACCGATGCAAAGACAAGCCAGCTTCTCTTTTGCCGGTATCCAAAGAGAAAAAAAACAGCACCTTCAATAAGCAGCGTCAGGATAACCCGCAAAGCCACCAGTGCAGGTACCCGTAAGGGAGACTGACCGGCCGTAAGAGTTTCCGATTTCATATCAAGCGTTAAAATATTATTGTATTTATCAAAGGTTCCTTTCGGAAGATTACACTGAAAGCTTTTACTGCTGCTTTGAACAATAAGTTTTATATCCTTCATATCATCAATCTTCGGCGGATACACGCGGTAATGGAAATATACTTTATAGTATTTTTCCCAGCCTTTTTTTTCGCTCTCTCTGATTCTTAATTCGCTTAAACTGTCATTTGGTATTTGCAGAGATAACGAAAGACTCTCTCTGGAATTCAATACGATTATGGTGAAACCGGGAGGTTCCGCTGAATTGGCAGATACTGAGGTATAAAACCACAGGCTCATCAGATGAGCAATGATTAATACGATACAGACAATGCTGCCAGGCTTTCTATATCCCACTGTTTTTCGTTCAATGGCCTTAGTATTCACATAATACATACATTACCTCCGAGTTTCTTATTATCGTTTGATGTAGCCAGCGCAAATTGATAATCTCTATTGTCTTAATATTTTTTCCATTGCCTTACCTTTGGCTAATTCATCAATTAATTTATCCAGATACCGGATCTTCCTCATCAGTTCATCTTCGATCTCTTCCACCCGGTAGCCGCAGATAACTCCTTTAATCAGAGAAGCTTTGGGATTCAGAAGGGGCGCCTGATGAAAGAAGTCTTCCACACTTACTTCCTTCTCTATCTGCTGCCGTAATGAAAGCTCATCGTAGCCTGTCAGCCAAAAAATGATTTCATCTACTTCCTTTCTGGTTCTTCCTTTTTTCTCTGCCTTTTTTATATAAAGCGGATAAATATCGGAAAAGGGCATATGAAAGATTCGTGGTGTTTCCATTAAAAGATCTCCTTTGCTTTATAGAATAATTTGTTTATAAGACCCCCTTGGCTTCCTTCCAGTCCACAAAAAGATTGTAGCGGGTTGTAGTGAAACGCAAAACACAGTAACTGGGATCATCAGGACCGCTGAAATGATTTTCAAGTCCATGATACCACATCTCTTTTTTAATTTCAGGGTCTGTCAATACTTCTATTGTACCCACCAGCGTAATATTATGATTAACTGAATTAAAACAAACACTTGCTTTGCTGCATCTTTCAATTCTTTTGGTTTTATCACTGCCAAATCCTGTACAGAATGTAAGCCAGTTTATGCCATCAGCTTTTGATACGGATATTGTTGAGGTTGTTGGATAGTCATCCATGTCGATTAATGTTAAAGCACAATATCCCTCATTTCCACCTACAGCCTTTTCTTCAATTATCTTATTTGCTTTTGCGATTATTTCTGAATTCATGTTATACTCCTCCCAATTAATTTTACTACAATTATAACATGCATAATACGGCAGCAGTATGTCATGTTTTAATCATAGCCTTTTTATTTTTCATTTTCCAGTTTTTTATCTGTAAAAACCACTTCCTTATAAAATCCTTAAAAATGGCTGTTATCATAACAGTAACAGGTCAAAAGGAGGTACCCCTATGGAACAGACACTGTACAAAGCGGCTAATTGTGAAATGGAGGATGTTATGATGCATGAGTATATGATAAAAACCAATCATGTTTCCAAAAAATTTAAAAAGACATATGCAATTAATGATTTATCTATGTCTGTAAGGAAAAATTCTGTCTACGGTCTGTTAGGACCTAACGGTGCTGGCAAATCAACATTACTGAAGATGATCACAGGTATTATCACCCCCACTTCCGGAGAAATAATATTTGATAATCACCCCTGGAGCAGAAAAGATCTATTAAGGATTGGTTCTCTCATTGAATCACCTCCTTTGTATGAAAATTTAACAGCGTTTGAAAATTTAAAAGTCCGGGCAACTCTTATGGGGATCTCAACGGATAAATGCATTGAAGTTTTGGAAAGAATGGACTTAATGGATACGGAAAATAAGCAGATTGCTGATTTTTCATTGGGAATGAAGCAAAGGCTGGGTATCGCATTAGCGCTTTTAAATGACCCCGAATTGTTAGTTTTAGATGAGCCTACCAATGGGCTGGATCCTTTCGGAATGGAAGATTTAAGGAAAATGATCCGGACATTCGCAGTATCCGGGATTTCAGTCATTGTATCCAGTCATATCTTAAGCGAGATACAGCAGGTCGCCGATGACATAGGCATTCTAAATAATGGGTCACTTCTGTATCAGGATAAAATTGATGCCAATGAGAATCTGGAACAGTTGTTTATGGATATCATAAGAAAGGAGCGTGCTTCCTGATGTTACGAACCTATCTGGCAGCAGAAAACTTAAAATTTAAACGCACCCTGTTTCGGAAACTCATATTATATATTCCGGCAGCCTTAATTTTAATAGCAGTTATATTTTTATCTGTGGGTATTGGTTTAGGTGGTTTTTCATGCTCCATCGTCTGCAATTGGTGTGTACCCATTGCGTCTTTATCCATTGTGATATTATGCCACTTAGTAAATAATAAGGAACAAAAACACAATTACCGTACTATTTACAGCCTGCCCATAGACTTAAAAAATACATTTATTTCTAAAACAATTTTAATAGCACTTAATCTTTTGCTGATATCATTATTACTATCATTGATATCTATTATTTCAGAATACATGCAGTCAGGTGACTTAAGTGCTTTCAAACATACCGGATATTATGTTTTAGGATACTGCTTATTATGGCTGACTTTATTATGGCAGATCCCTTTCTGCTTGTTTTTGGATCAAAAAGCCGGATTCGTAGGTTCTATGATCATTAATCTGATTTTCACTGGATTTGGTGGTTTGTTTTTATCTCTTTCACCTATATTCTGGTTTTTTCCATATAGCTGGACCGCCAGGTTTATGATTACCTTATTCGGTGTTTTGCCAAACGGATTATTGGTTCAGGGAGGTACAAGACAGATTCTGAGTTTAGGCCAGAGTTCACTGCTGGTGGTTGTAAGCCTGCTCGCTGCAGTCGTTCTTACATTTCTATTTGCACGCTGGTACAGAAGGCAGGTGTATCGAAATTGACAATTATAAGAGAGTTTTTTTCTAACTTTACTAAAATTAAACGAACTCCGCTTATACTATTGCATCTGCTGCCTCCTATCGTAATCACAACATTATTTTTAGTTTATTACAATTCTGGTGGATACCGTATTTTTTCTGATGTTCGGCTGTTTTTCATTTTGTTGCAAATATGCTATCCTATGTTTGTTAGTTTTGTTGTACCAATTTTTATTAATTTAGACCGGAACATCAATAATGTCCAAAACGCTCTGGGAATCGTAGAATCCAGAAGAAGTGTTTATCTGGGTAAATTGTTCTTTCTGCTGTTTCTGTCCTCCACAAGTATCATACTATACGAACTATGCTTTTATACCGGAGTGAATTTTTTTTTAAATATGAACTTTATGGACTTTGATTCCTATTTTTTCATATTCTGCTCATTTTTATTAAGTAACTTATTTTTATATGTTATACATGTACCCATTGCTTTTAAATTTGGTTTCAGTATCTCCGTTTTATCAGGAATAGCAGGTACAATTTTAGCTGGTTACTTTGAAAATTCCATTGGTGATAAAATCTGGCCGGCTATTCCCTGGGAATGGGGTGTGCGGTTTTTAAAAGATTATTTTGACCTTACCAGTGGATCTGTTATTCCTGGAGTAATTTCTCTGATTATTATTACTTCGGCTGTTCTGGTTCTCACAATATTATGGTATAGTAGATGGGAAGGCAGAGTTATACAAGAGTAAGATAAGGAGGATAGTCTATGCCAAAACTGTTAGTCATCGACGATGATCTGGATATGCTGGCTCTGGTACGCACTGCTCTGGAAAAAGAAGGTTACCAGGTAGACACTGAAGCAAATGCCGCTTCCTTACAGCCCGCCAGATGCCGATTATACGATCTTTTACTTCTTGACGTAATGATGCCCGGCGAAGATGGATTTTCCTTCTGCAGGCGGATCCGTACCGAGGTGAATTGCCCTATCCTGTTTTTAACCGCCAAAGCAGAAGATTCGGCTCTCGTTCAGGGCTTTGGCCTGGGAGCCGATGATTACATTAAAAAGCCTTTCAGTGTTGCAGAGCTGCGTGCCCGGGTAAGCGCCCATCTTCGGAGGGAAGTGCGTCAGCCAACCCACATATTAAAACGAGGCAGCGTCCGCTTCGATATACAGGCAAAAACGGCATTTGCTGGTGAGCACACACTGCCCTTCACCAAGGGCGAATATTCGATCTGTGAGCATCTGGCACTTCACGCCGGACAGGTGTTTACCAAAGAACAATTATACGAAGCCGTTTTCGGCTTTGACGCAGAGGGAGATCCGTCCGCTGTTGCAGAGCACATTAAAAATATCCGTGCCAAGATGAAAGCCCACGGCATCAGTCCTATCGATACAATTTGGGGGGTGGGTTACAAATGGCGAAAAAACGAAGATCTGTAAGTCTTTCCTTTGTCCTTTTGCGCTTTGGCATTGTTATGCTTGGCTGCATGCTATTATGCTGCCTGTTATGGTATTGGTTATTTATCCGGCTCGTAAACACCGGCTTTTTCTATAATTCATATACTTCCAGCCAACAGGTAGAGCAAATGCTGGCTGGTGACCCGGAAACTTTCGTTTCTCCAAGTGACGATTTTTTGGCAGAGTACGCTTTATTTGATCGGAACGGTAAAGTTCTGGAAAGCAATACCAAAGGAAGGAAACTGAAAAACCTGACCAGTCTTTTACATGAAGATGCATATAATATGCGTGTTTCCAGACACACTTATAGAGATGGTAGCACGGTAATCATACGATATTATTACAGATCAGAGTTTGCAGATCCTGTTCTGCGAGGTATCCTGCCCCCCTTTGAATATCTGTGGCTGTCATCATTGGGTGCAGCATTGGTGTTTTGTCTTCTGTTTAACACCCTGTGGCTTCGTCAGCGTCTTGCCTCCAAACTGAAACTGTTTGATGAGGTTAGCCGCAAGGTAGGTGCACAGGAACTGGATTTTACAATTCCACACGCAGGGATACGGGAATACGATCAGGCACTTGATGCAATGGAGCATATGAGAGATGCTTTGTACAACTCCCTGTCCTCTCAGTGGGCGGCACAGCAGGAACGGGAAGCAGAAATAGCCGCACTGGCCCATGATTTAAAAACCCCACTCACCCTGATTGGAGGAAATGCCGAACTGCTGCTTGACGAAGAACTGCCTGAATGCGACCGTAAGATGGTGGAAACAATTGCAGCCAGCAATCAACGTGCCAGGCAGTATGTTACATGTTTACTTGAAACCTCGGCAGGTGAGGAGGAAGCTTTTAAAAATACCAGCCTGAACGCCCTGTTTGACCAACTGATCAGTAACACTACGGCCATTGCAGAAGCCAGGGGCGTGTGCATAAAAACCCAGAACAGTCTTAACGGTTCTGTAAACGTCCAAAAAGATCATTTACTTCGCGCCCTTGGAAATGTAGTACAAAATGCCATAGAGCATTCACCGGTGGGTGGAAACGTATATTTGACAGGCAGTATGGCAGATGGCGGCTGGCAGGTGACTGTGTGTGATGAAGGCCCCGGCTTTAGTAAGCCGGCTTTACAGCATGCAACGGAACGTCTGTGGCGTGGGGATACTGCGCGTGGTGCAGACGGTCATAATGGTCTCGGTCTCTGGTTTGCCGCACAGGCAGTCAAGACCCACGAAGGCCAGCTTTATCTGAGTAACAATAAGTCCGGAGGGGTTGTTACAATTAAATTCTGACAGCGGTCCGACAACCGGACCGCTGTTTTTTATAATAAAAATATTGAATCCCATTGTGTTTTAACAGGATGATAGCAAGATAAAATAGTCAGGATCACTCCACTGGTTCCTGTTAAGAGTCCTATTTCATCCTTATTCACAATATGCCCTTCCTCTATTTCCGTATCTTTAAACCCAAACGGATATTGGTCACTGTAGGCTTCCAGTAAATGATCCAATGTCTTCATGTACATTTCATAAAAGAAGTTATCATTCGTATATTCATAGAATTTTCTGGTCAGACAGCACAAACCAGAAAGTCCATGACAAAAAGTAGGTGAGATAACTTGCCGCATTCTTTTTAAAGATAATTTCATACTGTCAACCGCAAGCTCACGCATTTCATCATTATCCAGGATCTTTGAAGCAATCAATAATGAATACGCCACACCTGGAGTACCATAACACCACGCATCTCTGGAAGGTACTGCTTTCTCCTGATCCATTCCTAATATTTTTTGAGTTTCCCAAAAAATATCATCACTGTCTTTTATGCAGCTGTTAAAAATGAATTGTGATAAATACTTTATTGATTCCAGCTGGTCTTGCACATATACTCCTGATTCATAGGATTTGCATAATATTAAAAGCATGCCAGGTATCCCGTGTGCAACCCCTAAATTTATATATCGAATCTCAGGACTATTCTCGAGAGGAAACAATTGGCTCTCATCTGCTCTGATTGCAAAGCGTGGGATTCCATTGTCTCCTGTTTTGCATAGATCAGTTAAATATTGCAGAATGTGCAACAATGTCTTTTTTACTTTCTGTTCTGAGTGAAAATTCAACAGATAAGTGGCTGTACCGGTTAACCCATACATAATATCATAATATAGTTCGTTAAATGGTAATTCTTTATACTTTAAAATATTACTGTCCGCAATATCAATAATGTGCTCGTTTAAGCTCTTTATAAACGATTGATACCGTTTCCCATGGTCTGACATACAATGCGCGGCAAACCCCACACCGCATAACCCATCAAACAGGGAGATATCATAGATATTGTTTTGGCCCATATAGTCATTCACTATCTCCAGATAAGTATGAGCATACTTATCAAAATCGTAATCCGGAAAATTTAATTGAAGTTCCGAAAATAATATACATAATGCCGGATAAGAAACTGCTACTGAAGTACATCGATACTCTGTGTTATTTGAAGCAAATATCTCCTGAACATAATCTGCGTCGGACAATTTTTTTGATATATTCATTATGAAATTATCCAACTCACGCTTTTTTTCATTCGGTAAATTCATAATCAGCCTCCATTTTGGGGTATATCGAATTCCAGATCGTAAATTTCTTTATAGGAAGGACATGTTTTTAATAACTCCTCATGTGTACCTTCTGCAACGATCTTTCCTTCGTCCAGATAAATTATTTTATCAGCTAACATGACATGTGCAATTTTATGAGAAATAAATACGCCAATCTTATTTTTTGTAAGTTCAAAAAATGTGTTCATTATTTTTTTCTCACCCATTTTATCCAGCGCCGCATTTGGTTCATCTAAAATATACATTTGCGCTTTTTTGAAAAAGCACCTGGCCAGAGCAACTCTCTGCCACTGTCCGCCAGATAACTGTATTCCATCTGAAAACCATTTTCCAAGCTGCTGATTTAAATCAGGAGGAAGAAAGTCTATCCCAGCTTCTTCCAGTGACTCTTTTATTAGGGCTTCGTTATCGATTTCATCAATATTACCGTAACCTACATTATCCTTTACTGATAGTTCATACTTACAGTAATCCTGGAATAATATTCCTGTTAATTTATGTAAGCTGTCAATATTAACTTTATTTAAAGGGATTCCATTTATCTTAATCATATCGTCATCAACTAAATAATATCCCAATAATAATTTTATTAATGTACTTTTGCCAGATCCATTTCTTCCGAACAATGCAACTCTTTGGTTTTTATTAATTTTTATATTGATATTCTGAAGAACTTTTTTATCTGTTTCCGGATATGCAAATGTCAGGTTATTTATTTCAATCTGATCTAAATCATTCAGTTTATAATTTTCATTCCTATTTGCATTACCAGGCTTACTTAGAAAATTAATCAATTTTGACATATACAAACTGTTTTGATTTATGCTGTAAATAATATTCATGATACTGTTAAAGCTATCAAACATCATGCTTATAATTCTTAGAAGTGCAACGGCGTTACCAATTAAGATTTCTCCTGCAATTACGGATAATATGATTAAAATCATGAGTACTGCCATACAGATCTGATCAACAAAATCAAATATAACGGATATAATCAGCCGTACCTTGGTGTTGTATAAGTTTTCATTAATAACGCTTTGCTTTAAATCATTATGTCTCTTTATAATATGTCTGGCTAAATTAAAGATTTTAACTTCTTTAAAAGATTGATCCTTTGTTAGTAAAAATTCATAATACCATATACTTCTGGCTTTCTTTGCATTTCTTTCTTCTGTCTGGAACTCTCTTTTACTTATGGATAGATAGAAAATTGAAAAGGCAAACGCGGGAACAATGATAAGAAGCACTGACAAAGGCCGCCACATCAGCATGATATAAACAGATGAAAGTATGGTAGTAATTGACGTTACCAGTGTCAATGTAGTAGTAAAGATATTATAAGGCCTGAATCCCACCTGCGATAGGATATGCTGCAGCTGATCCTGTATGTCAGAATTTTCAAATTCCTCCAAAGACATAATGGCGCACTTATCCAATAACCTGTTAATCAATTCATAATCTAACAACAATTGAAATTTGGTAAATAAAAAAGTTTTAATACTTATAATCATACCTGACAGAAAACTAATGCCGATGTAGATTGCTAATATCTTCAACGAGCTATCTAAATCTTTAGCTGAAATAGCATTAATCAGGTTACCAAAAATATTTACGGAAATTACAGGAACAATACCCGCGATTATATTAATAATTATGGTTAGGACAAATATCAGTTTGCTGGCCTGGAAAAATATTTTAATGGATTTGGGAATTACTTTTAGTGAAGAAAGCATTTCTTTTACTTCTGAAGTACTTAATATTTTAAATTTCTGCATATTATTTACCACCCAATATACCTATTTTTTTTCTGCTGTAAACACAGTAATATGTATGACGTGCTAAACTTCTCATTTTTTTTTCCAATTCCGTATTAGGACCAAATAATCGATTCATGTTCATATGCAGCAGACTATCGAGTATGCTAAATTTTACAGCTTTATTATCCGGGTAATATTCTTCAATTCTATTTAAATATTCTTTCATTGATTCATGTTTTACCGATAATATTTTTAAAATAAAATCAATCTCTGGATTTAACGTTTCATGATGCAAATACTTTATTGCGAAATCAACGTAGGTATCCTTATGTTCTCTAAATTCTTTTTGATAGCTCTTGGTAGGATTTTCACAATTGAGAAATACAAACATATCCTCAAAACTCAAATTAAATGTTTGCATGTGAAAGAAAATAATCACTGATGCCAAAAGTTCATCTGACACTTTTATATTATGATTATTTTTTTCATAGATTATCGTTTGAATTGCTATGCTGTCTTTATAAAACACCTCATGTGCATAGTTCATCAAATCATATCCTCCATACCTCTCCAATTCAAGCTCATAACAATTTATACTATAGTTTGAGATAAGAGATTTTTTCATAAGCTGGCTTAATATATCTAACATTTTTGGCAGCACCATCATTAATTTAGTATTATCAGCTTTTAATCTCAATCGCAGATGTAAATCCGGATCTTTATACTGAATGAAGAAATAGCTGTCTATTTCTTTATTTTCAAGTAATTTCTGCAATGGAGCATACAAAGCTTCACCTAATAGATAATCTGCATATTCCTCAATACCGTATATTTTGAAATATAGCCACTCATCTAAAGGCTCTTTATATCTGACATTACCACAATTCTTAGTAATTTCAAAATTATTAACCTTATGAGGTTCCGCTTCCTCAGCTAAAATTAATGGTATTACCAATTCACAGCAATAAGAACTATCATTCAGTTTAACTGGGTGTTCTGATTCTATATTATATCTTTCCACAACTGTTTCTGATTTTTCCAGTAATTTCTGCAACACAGCTAAACATCTGTCCTCTTTCAGATTTAACAGAAGTTTTTTGTCTGCATCTACGGCCTCCATCCAAAGGGGTATATTTTTTGAATCTATGTATCCGGTAAACTTATTTTTAAACTCAGCAAAATCATAATGTTTTGTTAAACCAAGATCACCTATTTTAATAATCCATTTCTCCTGCTCCAATACGAAGTTTTTATATCGTATAGTTGGAAGATAGGCAAATTTCTCCAGTAAGTATTGCCATGGTTTATTATAAAACCTGATTCCATCAGAAGATATTTCGTCAATTAATCTTAATATTCTGGGTTTTAGCTGTGGATTAAACATATTGGTAGATGTTGGGATAATTCTTTTATTGTTAACCGCTGACTTTAAATATAATTTGTTATTTTTAAATTCTACTAAGATGTCACTTAGTTTAAGTTTAAATGCCTGATCTTTGGAATTTGTAGTCCCAAAACTTGTTTCATAAGTGGAGCCATGCATATTCCGGATCACGTTTGCGGAATATAAACTGTCGGGTAAGTAGGTAAATTCACAGACCTGGCATTCATCACCATAATTTTTATTTATTTCTTTAAAGAACTGTTCTGGATTCTTCATCAAATGAGAAAATCTTCCAAATGATTTTCCTGCATAAGTTGACCCAAAAATATTACTTAAATAGTAGACAGCCTTTCCATTGTCTTTCACATAATTAAAGTAGATTTCCATGGATTTGGGCAACTGATCCATATCAATATCTTCTGTTAAAAGCATTCCCATATCTGCATCAGTGATCTCAATTTCCTGACCAAGTCTTATGGAATCTACATATTTTCTTTCAAAAAATCGTATCCAGGGATTGATATATTCTCCAAAATTATTCATGGCGGTTTTTCCATCATAATGGGATGGAAAACCTATTCCAGTATCAGTATCAATAAGTTCAGTCAAAGGAACACACCTGGAAAGGCCATATTTTTCTAAAAATTTGTTCTTGTAATCATTTAAACTATTGAAAGGCTCTTTGATATTAAATTGAATAAATAAATTGAGAAGCTTATTTATTTTTTTTATCTCATTTTGATTTAAATTACATTGGCTGTAGGAAAAGGAAGAATCTATGGTCAGGTAGTTTTTGGAGTTGTATATTCTCTTCATATCTTCGAAAATTTGTGTCAGGCATTCGATGGTATTATTTTTATAGCCACTGGAATATTCCTGAATTTCATTTTTTATGTCAACTAAAGTTTTTGTATTAATATCATATTCCTGAAGTTTACAGATAAAGTATTCAAATTGATCAACGATTGTCAATGGTGGACGTAGATCGGAAATTAAATAACCTTCCTTTATTAGAGATTGGATATATGTATGGAATGTGTTTTCTTCCACATTGGGATATTCTTTTTTTAGGTTTTTTATAATATCAGAATAACTCACGTAATCTCCTGATATTCTTAAAACTACTTCAAATGCGTTGGAGTACTTTACAGATTTTTTATTTACTTTTTCCCCATTGCTGTCTTTTGTGCAATTAAACAAAATTGCTTTGTTTTTCTGAATTGCAACACTTTCATTGATTGTGTATCGGAGAGATTTTAAGTACTTGAATTCATACATAAAAACCACTTGGTATAACCACTCTGAATCGATCAGGGGCTTTCTTTTTAATTCTGCACTGCTTAATTCAAATGATGTTCTTTCAGAAGTAATATCGCCAAATGCAACAGTCGAGAATAATCCAAATGGAGTACATCTGGAACAGCTTCTGCTAAAATATTTATAGATTGAATTTAACAAATAGTTCGTATCCCTTGCTGTGCCATCCTCTTTATAGTGTTGCATGGATTCATATAAATCATGGCTGGCCACAAATATAGCTTCATCAAACTGATCTTTGTATTGAGGAGAATCAAATAAAAACATAATATGATCTATGTTATTTGCATTTTCTATATTATCTGTCAATAAATTAATTGGCAGACTCGGTGTCCTTATCATAAAGGAACCTATATCTTTGAATAAATCTTTCATATTTTAACCGTATCCTCCTTGCTTAACTCTTGTATGCCTGACCAAAATAGAAACTTAATATCCGCCAGAAAAATTACCACCACAAAATGTAAACGTACATGCATTTTGTGAATCATCTAAATGCATGTACGTTTGCATCGGGTTTACATGGAAATTAGTAGCATAACCATGTGTTTGTGCAGTTTCTTGTCAATCCACATTCACTTGTTCCACAGGTAGATCCTGTTAAACAACCGGGTGTGCAATAAGCAACACTTGCAATTTTTGATTCTCCTACATCTGCTGAACCCTTGTCCATTTTAAGATCCAAATCAAAATCTTTATTCATGACCTCGTCCCCCTTTCTATGTAGTTATATAATCTAAATCTGATCATATATAGTAAACGTGAAATGAATCACTTTACTACCAAGTTCATGTCTATATTATATCAAGAAATTAGCTCTTTTTTGACTGCATGTAATTTTTACGACTTAAAATGTAATTTTCTATGATGTTGTTAATGATACGAGTCAAAATCTGCAAATAAAGGAAAAAAAGAGCTGTGCATCAG
>NZ_JBANEW010000006.1:0-185227 GCF_049890855.1 Lacrimispora sp. 38-1
TTTTTTACAATCTCAATCAAAAACTGATATTGCCAATAGCCTGGGGATTTTCCGATCAGCACTAAATTGAAAAACAACTTGTATGCAATCTTGAAAGGGGCAAATATAGAAAATAAGGGAAAGTGACTTGTGCAAAAACACATCAATATCGGAGAATAACTATTATTGTATGTGTGAAATATGAAAAATATAGTTGATTTTCAAAGTTCAATGTGTTATATTTTACAAAAAGGATGATCACTGCAAAGAGATAAAGTACTAACTGATATGCATTTGCCGGGATACTGATATGCAATCTTATCAAAATGAGATACTTGTATGCATTTCACATCCATTGATACAAAGGAGATTATAAAAATGGCAGAAGTGGAAGAAGAAAGAGGAAATCAGAGAAATGACATATATAATCAGCTGCGGATGCAGATATTAGATCTGACCATTAAACCGGGAGAACGGCTGAGTGAGAACTTATTATCCAGTCAGATGAATGCCAGCCGGACCATGGTAAGAGATGCACTCTCCCGCCTGGTTGAAGAGGGATACATTGTAGTCTATCCCCAGCGTGGTACAGAGGTGACCTTGCTTGATTTAGAGCGGATCAGACAGGTTGTTTTTTCACATACTGTATTGGAACAGGCCATGATAGAGGAGATCTGCCGTAAGGGATTGACTGAGAATCAATTTGGACAGCTGGAAGAGGTTTTAAATCGACAAAAATTGGAGATAAATAAAGAAAATCCCCTGGAATTTCTGGTGATAGAGCAGCAGGTACATTATCTTCTTTCCGCATTCTGCGGGAGGGAGTATACCTGGGAGGTATTCAGAACCATAGACTCAGATCTGCTGCGCTTAAACTATCTTCAATTTACCACGTTTAACTATCGGATTGATATGTCTTCCCTTACCAGCTGGGAACATGTTTTAGTAGAAGGACGTCTTCTCCTCGATAATTTAAGGAGAAAGGATGCAGAAGCAGCCGGCCTGATCTGTGCCAATCATTTTAATACAATTTTATGGAATGCAGGTACACTTCGGGATATTTATCCACAGTTCTTTTCCGGACAGGCATAGGAAGCCGGCCCGGTTAGAAATAGAAATACCATAAAAGAGGAAAGGAACGGGGAATACAGGTTTTGAGAAAAGGCTGCTAATTGGCAGACCGGTTAACTATTATCAGCAGTATGGGGAATAAAAAGTTATAGGAGGTATTATTGTGGAGTACATTATTGGTATCATTTTATTAATTTCATTCTTTGGTCTGGCTTATTACTGTATCAAAGGTCATAACCTGATGATCGGCTTCTTGCTGATTACTCTTCTTTGGACGATTCTTCCGCTTGGAGGAACACTGTTTGTAAGCGAGTCATTTCTTGCTTCCAATCCGATTCTGCAGTTTGGAAAAGACAATACTCTGATTGCTGCCCTGAATAAAATTTATCAGTCAGCACCAGAAGGCTGGGGAACAACTCTGGTTAATGTATGCTGGGGTGCATGGTTTGGCCGTGTACTTATGGATACCGGAATTGCCTCCACACTGATCCGCAAGACTGTTGAGTTGGGCGGAGACAAGCCATTTGTAACAGTAGCGCTTTTAAATGTGGTAACTGCCCTGATTTTTACTGCCATGACAGGTGCAGGCCCGGTTATTGCAATTGGTGTTATCGTACTTCCGATTCTTATGTCTCTGGGTATTCCCAAATCAGTAGCTCTGTTTACATTTATGGGATCAGTAGCAGCGGGTATTTATATCAACCCGGTTAACTTTACACAGTATCGTGCATTTTTCTTAAAACCGGATGAAATGCCTGAGTTTACTCTTGGCTGGTACGCTACTCACTGGGGCTATGCTGCTCTTATTATCATGCTGGTTATTACTACTCTTCTGGCGGCTTTCTATTTAAAACGTGCCAAGACAGTTCATGCATGGGCGGCACAGACCAGAGGAGCTGCTTCCGAGCAGAAGAATGCTCCGTTCTATACTTTAATCCTTCCTGTAGTTCCGGTTATTTTAAAGATCTGGCTGGACTTCTCTGTAATCGGCGGCTTTGTAATTGCAGGATTCCTGGCACTATTCCTTTGCGGAAGAATGAAAGGAAGTTTCAAAGAGAACTGTCAGCTGGTTAATAAGCTGTATTATGATGGTGTGGTTGATACCGCTCCGCTGGTAGGATTTCTTCTTACGCTTCCTATGTTTAACGCAGTTGCAGCTTTTGCATCACCTTATTTTAAGGTGATTATTGGAAATGTAATGCCCAGAAGCGAGATTGTTGTTTGTATCGTATTTGCAGTACTTCTTTTCATGGGTCTGTTCCGTGGACCGATGACACTGGTAGGCTGTGGTGCAGCAACTCTTGGCGTACTCCAAAACGTTGCATCTTTCTCTGTTCCGTTTCTCTATGCGGTATTTGCGATTCCGACCATTACCGTAAATATCGGAAGTTGTATCACTCAGTCATGGGTTGCATGGGGACTTGCTTATTCGAAGGTTGAATCACGGGAATTCTTAAAGCTTTCCATTCCCAATGCATATTTTGCCGGAGCGCTGCAGTATGTGGCAACATTTATCATGTTAGGCGGACTGGGTGCTGCCTGGTTCCTGTCTTAATATCAGTCTCGGACAAGGAGACGAAATCTCAAAATCCAAAAAGATAACCCCTGTCCGGGCGCGCTTCCTGCGCACCCGGACGCTTTTCAACAATCTGTAATTCAGGAGCAGTTACATGGATTTCAAGTTAGAAAATTTGACTTATTTATCTGGAAAGGAATGAAATACAATGGCAGAGCGTAAACACAAAGCAGTCCGAATGGGCATTGACGTAGGCGGAACTTATACCAAATGCGTAGCCATGGACAATGATACCCACGAAATAATTGGGAAAAATGAAGTGAAGACCACACATGATGATAAAGATGGCGTTGCTGCCGGTGTTGTACAGAGCTTTCGCAACTGTATGCAGGAAAATGACATTTCACCCGAGGATGTGGTATTCGTAGCCCATTCAACCACTCAGGCGACCAACGCTTTTATCGAGGGTGACGTTGCTTCAGTCGGTGTGGTAGGGGTTGCCGGAGGCGGTCTGGAAGGACTGCTTGCAAAACGTCAGCTGGCACTGAAGGATATTGTGCTGGATGAAAAAGTAGGACGTATGATCAAGGTTTACAATACGTTTATTAAGAAAAAAATGCTGACCGAGGATATCATTAATCAGAATATCAGCCAGCTCCTGGACCAGGGGGCAAAGGTAATTGTGGCTTCCATGGCATTCGGTGTAGACAGTATGGATGAGGAGCTTTTAATCCACGACTGTGCAAAGAAGAAAAATGTGCCGGTAACAATGGCTTCCGATATTACAAAACTGTACGGTCTGACCCGCCGTACCCGTACGGCTGCAATTAATGCATCCATACTTCCAAAGATGATGTCTACCGCAAATGCCACAGAAAGTTCCGTTAATGCAGCTGGGGTTAAGGTCCCGTTAATGATCATGAGAGGGGACGGAGGCGTTATGGAGATTAATGAGATGCGTAAGCGCCCCATACTTACTGCCCTTTCCGGCCCGGCTGCTTCGGTTATGGGATCATTGATGTATCTTCGTGCTTCCAATGCCATCTATTTTGAGGTAGGAGGAACCACTACCAATATCGGTGTCATTAAAAACGGCCGTCCAGGCGTGGATTATGCAAAAATTGGCGGTCATGATACGTACATTAACTCCCTCGACGTAAGAATCTTAGGCTGTGCAGGCGGATCCATGGTTCGTATCAGTGACAAGGCTGTTGTTGACGTAGGTCCCCGTTCTGCCCATATCGCAGGCTGCGAGTATGCATGCTTCCTGCCGGAAGAGGAAATTGAGGATCCTCAGATCGAGCTGGTAAGTCCAAAACCGGGAGATCCTGCTGATTATGTAACTCTGCGTTTAAAGAACGGTAAGAAAATCTGTTTTACAAACACCGATGCAGCCAATGTCCTGGGACTGATTGATGAGAAGTACTTTGCACACGGCAATGCAGTATCTGCCCGTAAGGCGATGAAGCCGGTGGCGGATAAGCTTGGTATTACCGTGGAAGAACTTGCAACCCAGATACTTGACAAAGATTATGAAAAGGTCAGTGCATGTATCAACGCTCTGGCAGATAAATATAAGCTGGATCATGACAGCATGAGACTGGTTGGCTGCGGAGGCGGAGCTGCTGCCTTAGTGCCTTACTGCGCAGGGAAAATGGGACTCCAGTACAGTATCCCGGAGAATGCGGAAGTAATCTCTTCCATTGGAGTAGCTTTGTCCATGGTCCGTGATGTTGTGGAACGTGTGATTCCCAATCCAAGCCAGGAAGATATCAGGGATCTGAAGAAAGAAGCAGCAGATCTTGCGGTCAGTTCCGGTGCTTCTCCGGATACGGTGGAAATCCACATCGAAATTGACAATCAGACTGGTAAGGTTACCGCCATTGCTACCGGTTCCACAGAGGTAAAAACAACCGATCTCTTAAAAGAATGCGATGAATCAGAAGCACGCAAGCTGGCAGAAGAAGATTTCGGACTAAAAGTCTCCGACATCAGGCTGGCGGATAAAACTGATAAATTCTTTGTATATCAGGGCAGCAGAGAAGGAAAATCCCCCCTTAGAATCGTGGATAAGAAAGGTTTTATCAAAGTACAGTGTTCCGATGGTGTGGTAGAAAAATGCCATATTAAGAATTATGAGGAAACAGTTGAAAAGATCTGGAATGAAAATGCAGTATTTAAAACAGATACAGTGCTGCGGCCGGACTTTTATGTATGCGTGGGACCAAGAGTCAGCGATTACAGTGCGGTGGATTTGGAACAGGTTATGCTGTTAATGAGTCTGGATCTGGGTGATCGGGAGCCGGAAGAGGAAGTTCTCATTGTGGCATCCGTAAGAGAAAGTTAGAAATTATGACAAAAGAAGAAATTCGGGAAGCCTTAAAACCTGTTGGGGCAGGGCTTTTAGGCAGACAAAGCCAGCAACGATATGAACGCCCCCATTTCCCAGTCCGGCCCATTGGAGATATGCTTTCAGACCTGGCAGAAATTGAGCCCTGGGAATGGTACGGCTATGCATTTTCCAGAGAGCCCCTGAACGGAAAATTTCATGATGACAAACGGAAAGAGTGGATGGAGAAGAGCCTGGCATGCGGGAAAGAGTATGCCGGAATCGTATGCAGAGAATATGGAACCCGGGATCCGAAAGAACTGGCAAAAGCCATGGGAATGAACGTTTCCTATCCGGAATTTCCGGAAAAAACAGACCGGGTGCTGTTTGCAGAATTCCGGGTGCCTGATAAGATCTGTATTTATATGGATGCAGTCAACAAAGCGGCCAGACTGTTTTTGAAACCGGAAGTGACCCGGATTCTGACAGAAGGGCTGGATGTAAGCAGACTTTTACTGGCCCACGAACTCTTTCATTTTGTAGAAGAACAGTATAAGAATGAAATTTTTACAAAGACCGAGAAAATAAGACTTTGGTCTTTGGGATTTCTTCATAATGATTCCAATGTGATTGCTTTCAGCGAAATTGCAGCAATGGGCTTTGCCCAGGAAATTATGAAGATCAGTTATTCTCCGTATCTGATGGATGTATTTCTGGTTTACGGTTATTCTCCGGAAGAGGCGAGCGGACTGTATGAAGAGATGATGCAGTGTGCGAAAAGAGAGCCCAGGCCGGCCCCACAGGATCCGTCAGCCAGTGAAGAGATGACTGTATAAAACAAGGCAGGAGAAAAGGAGAAGATATGAGTATAAAAGTACCTTTTGAAACAGTGAGAGAAACCGTAGAGAAAGCACTGCTGCAGGCAGGACTTTCAAAAGAAAAGGCAGAGATCTGTGCCAGAATCCATTCACAGTCCAGTGCGGACGGCGTGGAAAGCCATGGATTAAACCGTGTTCCCCGCTTTGTGGAATATGTATTAAATGGTCTGGTAGATCCGGAAGGAGAGCCGGAATTAGTCGGTGCCAAAGGTGCGGTTGAAAATTATGACGGACATCTGGGAATCGGAATCACCAACGCCCTCTTCTGTGCAGACCGCGCCATGGAACTTGCCAAAGAGCACGGAATCGGCTGCGTTGCATTAAGAAATACCACTCACTGGATGCGTGGCGGTACTTATGCATGGAGAATGGCAGAAGCAGGATTTATGGGAATCAGCTGGATCAACACAGAAAGCTGTATGCCGCTTTGGGGAAGTGATGAACCGGGCGTAGGCAACAACCCTTTCTGTATTGCTGTACCAAGAGAAGATGGTCCCATCGTGCTTGATATGGCTATGAGCCAGTATGCCTACGGAAAGCTTGGAGTATACCGTCTGGCAGGTAAAAAACTTCCGTTCCCCGGCGGTTTTGATAAAGAAGGTAATTTAACGGATGATCCGGGAGCAATTGAGGAGAGCAGGCGAATTCTTCCTACCGGATACTGGAAGGGAAGTTCCATGGCCATCGCTCTTGATCTGGCGGCTGCTCTTATGGCTAATGGAAAAAGCGGACTGAATCTTGATGAGGAAGGAAGAGGAAGCTGTACCGGATGCTGTCAGATATTCATTGCCTATGATCCATACCTTTTTGGCACCAGGGAAGAAATTCAGGAAATGTTAAACAAGAGAGTTGCAGCTGCAGATGCCAGCCATCCGGAAAAAGAGGGCGGAAAAGTTACCTGTCCCGGCGAGCGCACCATAGAAACAAGAAAGCAAAGTATGGAAAGCGGAGTGAGTGTTGATGAACAGATCTGGGATCAGATCGTTGCTATCGCTGAGGGAAACTTAGAGACAAAGGATATTGCAAGCAAATAAAAACACAGCTCTGTTAAGAGGAAAGAGGAGAAGATTATGCTGTTTTCTAATATTGCAATTGCAGAAAAATATAATTATCTGGAAGAAAAGTTCACAAAGGCCTATGAATGGCTGAAATCAACTGACATTACATCGCTTCAGCCGGGGAGTTATCCCATTGCAGGTGACCAGGTTGTGGCAAATGTTCAGGTGTACACCACAATCTCCCCTGATGAGGCTCTGTTTGAAACTCATGAGAAGTTTTTCGATATTCAGTACGTAGTTTCCGGCAGGGAGCAGTTTGGCATCTGCAAACGGGATGGACTTACCGTTAAAGAACGTCGTGAGGAAAGCGACCTGATCTTCTATGAAGAGCCGGGACTTAGCGGCAGTGTACTTCTGGAAGAGGGAGACATGATTATCGTGGCGCCTGAGGATGCCCATAAGCCCCGCTGCGTGGCAGGAGTTCCCTGCCAGGTCAGGAAGGTGGTAGTGAAGGTGGCTGTTTAAGGTGGATTTTCGTTAAATCAGATTCATGCCAAGAGGCATCATCAGATGAGCGATCAGAACCTGATAAGCCTGATCCGTATTTCCGTTTTTTAAATGATTATAAAAATTCTCATGCTCCTCTAACGTAGCCTGTATCCGTCCTGTAACAGTAAGGGCATTGGCAGTCGTCAGGTGGATCATATAAAGGAGGCGCTGGAATAAGTGGTCAAATTCACTGTTTCTGGCGAAATGGACCAGAAGCATATGAAACTGATGGTCCTCCTCCGTAAAAGAGACAGGAAAGTTGCCGGATGTCAGGGCGGCCTTCTGCCTCTCAAGGGATGCTTCCATATCCTTAAGAAGTGTTATAAACCGTTCGTCTCCCCTTAAGGAAGTAGCCAGATGAACGCAGAAACCTTCAATGGCACAGCGGACTTCAATGGATTCACGCATGGTATCCTTATCAAGACGGCGAATCTTAAATCCCCGGCTTGGTATAATGGTGATGTAGCCATCCTGGGAAAGACACTGGAGCGCTTCCCGCAGAGGAGTCCGTGAAATTCCAAGTTCTTTTGCAAGTCTGGTCTCTGAATATAAAAGATCGGAGTCCAGTGATTTGGATAAAATCTGTTCTTTGATGGTATTATAAGCCTGTGACTGCAGGGAACCGCTATCGTTCATGAAAAACTCCTTTCATGGGTTTTAGCCTATCATACCCCAGAAAATTTTACAAGTCAACAGAAAATGATTGACCGGTATACCGGTATACAGGTATAATAACAGCAGTAAGACAAATTATAATTTTATCTCGCAGGAGGAAAAACAAATGAGCGTATCACAATTAGGCAATGGTTTAAGAGTTATCGATTTAACAAAGCAGCTGGATCCGGCAACTGAATCAAGACGGTGCCATTTATTCCGTTTTAACACAGGCGGCCCAATCCCGGATTTCCATACAATCATGGATTTAACCAGTCATTTAGGCACCCATGTAGAATGTCCGTATCACCACAATGACAACTGGACTGATGTTCAGGGACTTCCAATCGGTACATTTATGGGACGTGCCATTTATGTAAATATTACCCATATGACTCCCAACGGAAAAATTAAGGCAGAAGATTTAGAGAAAGCCTGCGGCGACCGGATTAAAGAAGGCGATATCGTGATTCTGGATTCCCAGTATAAACTGCCACCATTTACTCCGGCCTCCAACACAGAGGAAGATAAGAGACTTTTTATCTGCCGTGAAACTGCAGAATGGCTGAAAGAGAAGAAAGTGAAATGTGTCGGCTTCGGAGACGGGGTTTCCATCGAAAGCAACAACACCGATGTCTCGGCATTCCATGATGTTTTAATGGAGGTTGATGTGGTGTTCTTAGAAGTGCTTAAGAATTTAGAGGAGCTGACAACTGACACCTTCTTCATGTCCTATACACCAATTCCGATCAAAGGCCTTGATTCCTGTCCGATCCGTGCTTATGCCATTGAGGGAATCGCAGAGTTTTCCAGATAACGGAAGGTGGATGGATATGAAAATTGCAGTAATCGGGGCTGGAGCCATGGGATCCATCTACGGCGGTCATTTGTCCCAAAAACATGAAGTTTATCTGGTGGATACTGCTCCCGCCATTGTAGAACATATCAGGAAGGAAGGCATCAGACTTCAGGAGAATGGGGAAGAAAACGTATATTATCCCAATGCAGTTACATCTGCAGAAGGGCTTCCGGCCATGGATCTGGTACTTCTTTTTGTGAAATCTCTGTATTCCAGGGCTGCCCTTGTCTCAGGCAGGAACCTGATTGGAGAAGACACCTATTTAATGACTTTGCAAAACGGTTCCGGTCATGAAGATATTCTGGGAGAATTTGCTCCTGAGGATCACATTATCATTGGAACAACAGAAGACAACGGAGCGGTTTTGGGCCCCGGAGTGATCAGGAGAGGCGGAACAGGAAATACCAATGTGGGGATGCTCACAGAGGATAGTCATGAGTTTCTCCCAAGACTGAAGGAGGAATTTGAGTGCTGTGGCTTTTCCGTGAAGATCCATTCCAATATTCAGCAGCTGATCTGGAACAAGCTGTTTACCAATGTTTCCCTAAGTGCAGTTACCGGAATTCTGCAGGTAGATATGGGATACATTGCAGCCAATGACCATGCCTGGAATATGACAGTCAGACTGATCCGTGAAGCGGTGGCAGTGGCTCGTGGTCTGGGACTGGAAGCAGATGCAGACGAAATTATGGAAAAAGTAAAAAAGACGTCAGAGATGTCACCGGGCGGCTGTACCTCAATTCGTGCAGACATACAGAATGGACGGAAAACAGAGGTGGATATGATAAGCGGTTCTGTTGTAAGAGCAGCTAAGAAATGCAAAATACCCGTTCCCACCCATGAGTTTGTAGTGGAAATGGTACATGCTTTGGAAGGGAAAGAACGGTAATAAACTGCAAAGGAAGGGAGGGGACACCTGTTTTTATGTGATTCCGGCAGCAGGCCGGGACAATATGGGGTTCAATGAAATGTCAGGGGGACATACTATCATGAAAAAATTAATTGTTGCTTCAATAACGCCATTTGACAGACAGGGTAAAATCAACGAAACTTCAGCAAGACAGCTATGGGAAAGAAATCTTTCTGAAGGAGCAGATGGATTCTTTATCGGAGGAAGTTCCGGAGAGTGTTTTCTGCTTACAAGAGAAGAACGAATCCGTTCATTCGAACTGGCATCGGAGTTGAATCACCGTTGTGATCTATATGCACATGTGGGTGCAATCAGCACAGATGAAGCCATTTTTTACGCAAAAAAAGCAAAGGAACTGGGAATCCGGGGAATTGCAGCGACACCGCCTTTATATTTTGGATTTTCTGAGAAGGAAATCGCAGAATACTATTATGATATTGCTCAGGCAGTGGGGGAGCCGGTCCTTTACTATAACATTCCATCCAGTACTCACAGAGAGCTGGATCTAAATAATCCGGATACCAGAGATTTATTTAAATCCGGAGCAGTGGGAGCAATCAAACACACCAATTTAAACCTTCTGCAGATGGAGCGGATTAAAAATATAAATTCCGAAATCATCTGCTACGGAGGCTTTGAAAGCTCCATGGTAGCATTTCTTGCATTTGGCTGCGATGGTTTTATTGGAAGCAGCTTTAATTTCATGCTGCCCCAGTTTAAACGGATCATGGAATTGTACCTGGAAGGAAAAGAGGAGGAAGCCAGAGCTCTGCAGACAAAATCCAATAACATTGTGGATGTGCTTTTGAAAAACGGCCTCTGCGCAAACTTAAAGTACATTGTTTCCAGTCAGGGAATTCCAGCCGGCGAAGTAAGAAAGCCCATGCTGCCCTTAACAGAAAGCCGGAAAGAAGAAATGGATGAGATTCTTACCAAATATCTGGAGGTACGGTAAGACATAAAGGAGATAAATCATATGAAAGCGGTACAGATTGTAAAGCCGGGAGAATTAAAGGTAATTGACATAGAAAAACCCAGTCTTGATGAAGAAAACAATGTGATTATGAAAATGACGGCTGCAGGTATCTGCGGTTCAGATGTGGGAATTTATCACGGAACTAACGCAGCAGCAACTTATCCCAGAATTATCGGGCACGAGATGGTAGGTGTAGTGGCAGAAACCGGCTCCTCTGTAAAAAAACTAAAAGTGGGTGACCGTGTTATCGTCAACCAGGTTACCAGCTGCGGACACTGTTATCCATGCCGGAAAGGAAGAGGCAATGTCTGCGATCATTTAAAAGTGAGGGGAGTTCATATTGACGGAGGTTATCGGGAGTATATCGCGGTGCCGGAGACGGACTGCTATCATCTTCCTGATTCCATATCTGATCAGGATGCGGTTATGATAGAACCAACCACCATTGCCATCCAGTCCTGCACCAGAGCAGAACTGGAAAAGGATGATATGCTTCTCATTTATGGTTCCGGAGCTCTTGGAAGCTCCATTTTAAAAATTGCCAGACAAATCTGTGACCACATCATTGTAGCTGATATTCAGGATGACAAGCTTGAAATTGCGAAAGCCAATGGTGCAAAGCATACGATTAACGTTCTCAATGAAGATCTTGTGGAAAAAGTGAAAGAATATACCCATATGCATGGAGCGACTGTATCCATAGATGCTGTCTGCAACAAAGATTCTCTGATCCGCCTTTTAAATGCTACCGGAAATGCCGGAAAGGTTATCACCATGGGATTTTCAACTGCGCCCACAGAGATCAATCAGTTTGCCATAACAGCCAGGGAGCTTGATGTTAGAGGCTCCAGACTTCAGAATAAAATGTTTGGAAAAGCTATTGATATGATTCATGAGGGAAAACTGGATTTAACCGGTTCTGTTTCCCACACATTCCCGCTGACTAAGGCTCAGGAGGCCTTTGATTTTGTGGATAGCCATGATCCGTCTATCCGCAAGATTATTCTTACATTTGATTTTTAAAACCCCACTCTCTCTAAAAGAAGAGGTTCCTTCTGTGTATTAAAACGGAAGGAACCTCTTCTTTTTATCATAAGGCCGGTGGAGTGCGTCAGTTATATAATCGTATATCCGGTTCATGGCTGTTAAATCAACCCATTCCGGAGTATCCCGGTATCCGCCGTGCATGGTAGAGGATATCTCCATCTGATCCAGAATCATGTGAAATTCCGGGGGCCTGCCTAAGAGACCGCTGCCCATCTTAGAAAGTGCGTTCAGATACTGGATATCCCATCTTGGAATGCTTGCAATACTGATCGCGGGAGTCCGTCCGCCAGAAAATGAGGCTTCATCACTTCCCGGAAGGTATTTAACAAGAACTCCGTTGTGCGCCGCCAGAACCTCTTTCCTGCAAAATGTTTCTACTCCGGGTTTTCGTTCATATCCCCGGCTGTTAACTGCAATGGTATCACCATATCCGCATACATCCAGATTAATAACTCCGGTTATCTCCTGATGATTCATGGAAGCAGCGTAGAGCCTGCTGCCGGTATTGCCTGTCTCCTCTCCGTCAAAGAAAGCAAAGCGTGCAGGAAAATGCTCTTCCTTCAGCTTTCCTGCAAGTGATATAAGAATACATAAGGCTGCGGCGTTATCATTGGCTCCAAAGCTGCCAGGTACTGCATCATAATGGGCACAGAAAAGCGGACCAGGCTGATTGTTCCATGGGGTCAGAAGGTAGTTATAAATTCCTCTCGGGGCCTTTTGGGAAGGCGGATCTTCCTGAATATCAAAATCCAGATGCTCCTTTATAAGCACCTCCCTCACGGCATTACGCCGCTGTTCAGGATCTTTTAAGGAAAGCTCCGCCAGATAATGGTTTAACTCCATATTCGATGCCCCTCCTAACGGGTACTGTCCTGCAGGCAGCTTTCTAACGGTACTTTTATTACGATCTTTCTTATGGGAGCCTCTGTATCGCCTGCTTTAATTGCAGGGATATGCACATCCCATGGAAAATAGATAGCAAAGGTTCCCGGAATCATATGAATCCGGCCTTCCGCCGCTGCAGGATCGTTTTTATAAAAGAGGATGTCTCTTGGAGTATCCAGAAGATTTTCCTCAACCTGTCCGTTTCCGTCGTCTGTGTAGAAGCCGGCTTCTTCCGGACCGCCGCAGGCCAGAAACTGCACATCAATGTTCTTTCTGTGAATCTCAGGACGCAGTCCGTTTCGGTCTGCGGTCTTTAAATCCAATACCTGAAGAATTACAGGTATACCATTAAGATCAATTGAAAATACACCCGGTTCGTGGGCTGCCATGTCATGCTCGGTTAAATAACGGATTGCACAGCCAAGAGGGGCGGGGAGAACAGCAAGCTGCTCGTTCAGCATGGGATTATAAATATTTCCAAAAATCATAATTCATTCCTCCGTTTATTCTCAAATTCAGGTATAATTTTATATCATCATTGATCATAGCTGATTCCTTTCTGATTATGGAAATCCGCAGTTTGGCGTTCTGACTGGATTTCAAGAAAATAATCCGGATAACACTCCTGTAACGGCGGAACCAGAAGCTGGATCCGCGATAGATGATGGCGGTAAACCGTGCATGCGCGGTCGGTGTTTCTGGCAGCCAGCGCGTCGGTGAGAGCCGTAAGGTCTTTTATAAAATCTTCTGTAACGGAAGAATCAGAAGCAGCCAGATATAAAAGTCTCTGAAGATCCATTCCGGCTTTCTGGACAGCTTCCCATATATGGTTCATCTTCCCCCCCAGTTCATAAAGAAGGTGGTAATAATCGGTGATTAACCGGACGGAATGGGATAAATCTCCCTGGGATAAATAGTCTTCAAGCTCCTGCAGATGGTAATAGAGAACATCAAACTGAGCACCCTTTACATTTCGGATAAAGATATTCTGTATCATGGATGTTCCCAGCTGCTTATGAATCCATAAGGTTTGTTCGATCCGGCCGGTATCTATCTTTGAAACAAACGCACCTTTCTGGGGAATAATATCAATCAGATTTTTCCGGGAAAGCTTGTACAAAGTATCATGGACAGGAGTCCGGCTGATGTTCAGAGCATCAGCCAGCTCCACCTCATTCATTTTTCTTCCCGGGGGAAGATGCAGGTTTAAAATAAAATGCCGTATGATCCGGTATGCATACTGCCTGGCATCTTCGGAGTGCCTTCTGGGCGGTAATTTCTGAAACGGTATGAGTGACATGTAAAGCTCCGTTCTGCCGCACTGAAAACGGCATATTTCTTCCTATATTATATCATGAATTTCTTTGTTTGGTAAACCCTTATGAAAAAATCATGGACACTGGCAGGGGATCTAAAAACGTTACAAAATATTAATTAATAATTAAAAAAATAAAAGGTTGTTACCATTTGGGTTTTATGCTATAATTTTACTGCTTTCGATTTTACATATAAAAGCAGGGGGATAGCCAATACCAATTAACGAGGAGAAATTATGAAGAAGAGAATTTATTCTATCTTACTGGCCTGTTTATTGATTGCAGCACTTGCAGGCTGCAGTAAAAAAGCAGAAACCGTGGCAACAGATACAACTGTGGCAGAATCACAGGCAAAAGACACAACGGCAGCAGAATCAAAGGCAGCAACAGAAGAAAGCAAAGCAGCTGAGGTGAGTACAGAAGCAGGCGCTGCAGAAGGATTCACAACTTTTGAAGATCCCAACGGAGTGTTTACAGCCAGCTACCCGGGAACACCAAAAGAGATGAAGCAGTCAGTTCCTTCCGGAAATACTACAATTGACATGTATTCCTATATGCTTGAGCAGGAAGATGCCCTTTATAACGTGATGTACAGTGCTATACCAGAGGGCAGTGCAGCAGATCCCGCAGCTATGCTGCAGGGTGCCATTTCCAATATTCCCTATACAATTGAAGAAAGCAGTGATATTACCCTTGGAGAATATAATGGAAAAGAATTAAAATACAGTGCTCCATTGGGATCTGATAACATTACCTTCTATCACAGAGTATACATTGCAGGAGATTATATTTACCAGCTCCAGGCAGTTTCTGCAACAGGAGAAAGAACACCGGAAATTGATACATTCTTTAATTCCTTTGCACTGAAAAAATAAGATTCCTATTAAACAACCTATAATCAGGATTCCCCAATTCTGTTATTTATGTATCGTTAGAAAGATTCCGGTCGAAAAAGACAGGGAAAAGCCCCGTGAAACAAGTATGACTCATACTCGCTTACACGGGGCTTTTTAATTACTGAATAAAAGTTCCTGCCTGAATCTGACCAACAATTTCTTTGTACTGTGTCTGAATATCCTCTGGTACTGCATTTGAGAATGTTCCAATGCTTAAGCAGCCGTTGCCTAAATCGCCGTAAATGGTCTGGCCGCCGAACTTATCTGCTTCCACATCCTTCATACATGCCTTTAACAGAGCTGCGTTGTCGGTTACCACAGAGCAGATAATAATCTTGTCGTCAGCAGAACCTAAATCTCCGGGCTGACCGATATCGTATCTGCCTTCTGAGCCGGCCAGAGCTTCCCGTGCTCCGGTATCAACTGCGGAGGCATCACCAAACATTACATCAACGTCATAGGTGGAGACCATGGAGGAAGCAATCTCCTTGCCTTTGGCAGTATCGCTGAAAGAGCCTGCATAGGCAGAAGAAACCTTAATATCAGGATTTACCTTTTTTGCTGCTTTTTCATAACATTCCAGTTTTGCCTTTGTGGTATCTAACTCCATACCGCCGATAAATCCGATGTTGTTTGTCTTACTCATAAGACCTGCAAGAGCACCTGCCATGTAACCAATCTGCTTTGCATCGGGAAGAATGGAGGTAATGTTTTCTGTCTCAACGGTTCCGTTTAACAGGGCAAAGTTGATTTCCGGATATTCTTCTGCCACCTGCTTAACTGCATCGGTATACTGATTGCCGGGAGCGAAGATCAGGTTATACCCCAGTTCTGCATAATCTGTCATGACGGTGGCAAAATCAGCAGTCGCTACGTTGTCGGTGTACACAGTTTCCCAGCCGCTGTCCTTTGCTGCATTTACCATAGCCTGATAGCAGCTTGCGCCCCAGCCTCCGTCAGATACAGAAGAGTCAAGGACCATGGCTACCTTATAGCCTGACGCTTTTGATGTATCGGCAGCCTGCGTTTCCCCGGCTTTTGTGGTTTCCGTCTTTGCAGTTTCAGACCCGGAAGTTTCTGTTGCAGAGGTTTCTGTTTTTGTTGGTGCAGCCGGGCTGCCGCATGCAGCCAGGCTCATGGCAGTAAGGACTGCAGCCATGATGAGAGAAGCTGTTTTCATAGTCTTTTTCATAATAAATCCTCCTTTTATGTTTGAAAAAATATATAATCGCAGGGCTGTCCTGGAATTATCATCAGCGTTCTTCCCTGTAATAGGGCTGTCCGTTGGCCTTGGGACCGCTTTTCCGGATTCCGAAAAATGCAAGAACAAACAGGGTGCAAAGATAGGGGATCATCTGGAGAAGCTGGTAGGGCGTGGACGGACTTAACAGCTGTAGCCGGATCTGCAGTGCATCGCAGAATCCAAAAAGCAGACAGGCTAACAATACGCCGGAAGGCATCCAGCGTCCGAATATAACGGCTGACAGTGCGATAAAACCGCGGCCTGCCACGATTCCTTCGGAGTAGGTGCTGGTGTAGCAGATGGTTAAATACGCTCCGCCGATACCTGCAAGTGCGCCGCAGATAACGCAGGCAATGTATTTTTGCAGCACTACATTGATTCCCAGTGTTTCTGCCGCTTTGGGAAATTCGCCCACGGCTTTAAAATTAAGCCCTGCTTTTGTCCTGTTCAAGAAAACTGCAGTAACAGGTACCATGAGATAGGCAGCATATACCAGAGGAATATGGTGAAAGAACAAAGGCCCAAGAACCGGGATGTTGCTAAGAACCGGAATGGGAAGCGCCTTCATGGATACCCCCTGGATAAGTGTTGAGGTATCGGAAAAGGAAAGGCGGTATATGAAGGAAGCCAGCGCCGGTGCAAAAATATTAATTGCCATGCCGTAAACAATCTGCGGAGCGCACAGGCGAATGGTGCAGAACGCATAAATCATATTAATGGCAATGCCTGAAAGGGCGCCTGCAAGGATACCGGCTGTGGGGCTTCCGGTTTTATATCCGATTAAAAACCCGATTAATGCGCCGAAGGACATGATTCCGTCAAGACCGATATTGACTAATCCAGCCCGTTCCGAGTAGGTTTCAGCCAGTGCAACAAACAGGATGGGAGTAGCCATACGAATGGTGGAAAGCAGCAGCTCTGTTAAAAAATTTATGTTGAAAAATGCATCCATCAGTTGGTAACCTCCTTTTTCCCCATATGGCTGTTTATGTACTGTCTGATTGCGGGGAGCTTTAAAAGTGCAGTACCTGCCACCGCAAATATGATTACCAGTGCCTGAATAATATCAACCACTGCGGTGGGAATCTGCATCCCGGTCTGTAAAGTACTGGCTCCTTTTCTCAGCACAGCAAAGATAAATGCCACAGCAGCAGTTCCGATGGGATTAAGCTGGGCGATCAGTGCGATTGCCACTCCGTCAAACCCGAATCCCTGCCCAAATCCGCCCATCAGTCTCAGCTGCTTGCCGTGAAGCTCCACGCTTCCGCCAAGTCCTGCCACTGCTCCGGAGGCAATAAAGGAAAAGAGAACATACCGGTTTACGGGGAAACCGTTGAAAAATGCTGCAGTAGAATTTAATCCCACTGCCCTCAGCTTAAATCCCTTAGAGGTATAGAAAAGAAAATAGTATCCTGCAAATGCAAGAAATAATGCAATCCATACACCCCAGTGAACCGGAAAGCTTTTCGATACGACTGCCAGTCTGGTGCTGTCCGGGATGGCAAAGGTCTGGGGTACGCTTCCATCACGCAGAAGGGTTGTATAAACGTAACCCATAAAAAGAGTTGCCACATAATTCAGCATGATGCTGACAATCATTTCATTTAAGCCTCTTGTAATCTTTAAAATTCCGGGAATTGCGCCCCATACTGCTCCCGCTGCTGCGCCGATCAGAAGACTGAGCAGTATTCCTGCAAATCCTTCTATTCCAGACTTTGTAACAAAAAATATGCTGGCGACAGCTCCCATTACGAACTGACCTTCCCCGCCAAGATTGAAAACACCACATTTATAAGAGAAAGCGGCAGTCAGTCCGGTAAATATTAAAGGACAGGCAATTACGAGGGTCTGAGCGATCTTTCTGCTGCTTCCAAATGCTCCGGAAAACAGAAATCCATATGCCTGAAAGGGATTTTTGCCCAGGCAGATAATAATGATTCCTCCTATGATAAATGCTACCAGAATGGATAACACGGGCACAATGACCTTCATTAAATTTTCTTTCTGCTTCATGTTCTAATTCCCCTTTCCTGCCATTGCAAGTGAAATTTGTTCAATGGGCGGATTGGCTCCTGAATAGGTTCCCATAACCTGGCCCTCAAACATGACCAGAATCCGGTCGGATAAATTGAGTATTTCATCAAAGTCCGCACTGATTAAGAGAATCGCACAGCCCTTATCCCTGGCAGCAGCCATGGTATCATGGACATAACGGGCGGCTCCGATATCTAAGCCTCTGGTGGGATGAACCGCGATTAAAAGCTCCGGGTCATTTTCCATTTCTCTTGCCAGTATAATTTTCTGCTGGTTGCCTCCTGATAAGTTCCGTACCTCCTGCTCAATGGATGCGCAGCGGATATCATTTTTTTCCTGCATTTCAAGGGCAAATCTGGTAATGGCCTTATTCTTTAACAGTGCTCCGTGACCATAGGAGAAACGGGCTTCTTCCGTAGCTTTTAAAACCAGATTTTCCCTGACTGTCATATTGCCGATGAGTCCCATTTTATTGCGGTCCTCCGGGACATGGGAAACATGGGAGAGGATAAAACCGTTTGGTGCAAAACGGGAGACACGGGAGGCCTTTAACAAAACATTTCCCTCCTCAGGAGCGATAATCCCTGCAGCAAGCTGTGCAAGCTGTGACTGCCCGTTTCCGTCCACTCCTGCAATGCCCAGGATTTCTCCTTTCCGTACGGTGAGGCTCACATCATTTAGTCCGCTGTGCTTATGCTGTTTTTGATAGCTGATATTTTGAAAGCTTAGGACCTCATCTCCGGGAGAGGTGACTTTTTTATAATTACTGGGCACCATTTCCCTTCCAATCATTAAGTTTGCAAGCTGGGTGCCATCGGTGTCTTCTTTATTTAATGTAGTAACGGTCTCACCGGCCCGCAAAATAGTGATACGGTCACTGACTGAAAGAACCTCCCTCATTTTGTGAGAAATAAAGATCACGGATTTTTGTTCTCCGGTCAGTTTTCGGATAATGGCAAAAAGTCCTTCTGCCTCGATGTCGGTAAGTGCAGCCGTCGGTTCATCTAGAATAAGAAGTTCCGCTCCCCTGTAAAGAGCTTTTAAAATTTCAACCCGCTGCTGGGCGCCTACAGAGATTTCCGTGATCTGCTTGTCCAGTTCCACGTCAAGACCGTATTTTTCTGAAAGTTCCAGGATTTCTTTTCTTACCTGGTCCTTTTTTATAAAGACTGAGGAATCCTTCCGGCTTCCGAGAATAATGTTTTCTAATACGGTCATGGCTTCTACAAGCATGAAATGCTGGTGGACCATGCCAATACCCATTTTTACTGCGGCTTTTGGAGAATCAATTTTCACTTTTTCTCCACGGAGAAATATGGTACCTCCGGTGGGCTGGTATAAGCCGATAAGAATATTCATCAGAGTGCTCTTTCCGGCACCGTTTTCTCCCAGCAGAGTATGTACTTCTCCCTCATTTACAGAGAGATTGATATTGCGGTTGGCAAATACATTTCCAAACTGCTTGGTGATCTGCTCCATTCTCAGCAATTCCTTCATTGGTTCCTCCTAGCCTCTGATCTCCCTGATCAGGATTGATTTGCAATAAGAAAAATAAGAATCTAAATCAAATGCCTCTTTGTCAACCAGAAACTGAACCGTGGCTCCTTCCAGCAGAGAGACCGCAATCCCGGCAATCAGATTCTGCTTTGCAGATGGCATATCCGGTGAAAATTTTTCTACGATTTCCCGTATTTCCGTTCTCCAGTTTTGATAGGAGAGGCAGAATTCCTGATGCATGTCAGGATCCAGACGGGACTGATTCCAAAAATCCAGCTCAGCAACATCATATTTATCTTCTATTAAAATCGTGTAAATCTTTTGTTTTATAAAAATGTCCAGACGATCTTCAAGAGTCGCTTCCGGACCAATTCCTGACAGGTTAATGGATTGCTGGCGGATTTCGCGGTAACGGTTTAAGACTTTTTTCTGAACAGCAAGGAGAAGCTCTTTCTTGCTGTTATAATAATAGTGAATATTGGATTGAAACAAATGTGCTTTTTCTGCCACCTGCCGGATTCTCAGACCGCTGATGGTTTTTTCCTGAATGATAGTAAGGGCTGCATCCAGAATCCTGTCTTCTGTTGAAATGCTGCAGGGTTTTTCTTCTATTGATAAAATTTGCCCCATATCATGCCTCCCTTTTGGTCAGATGACCAATTTCTTGCATTATACGGAACCGTTCTTATGGTGTCAATGAAAAATCAGAATAATTGGATATATTAAGCATTGGATTAAGAATATTAAAGAATAGCACTTGAAAATTAATAAAACAAGGAAAATAATAAGGGGTGATGGATGAGGTTTCCAGTTTTAAGTTAAGAAACAAGATTGGAGAAAGTTTCCAGATTTTTCGAAATATACCTTTGTTTGATATTATTTCTGCTATAAAAAAAATTAAGAAATATATTGCAAATTTCCGTTGTATATGATATAATGCCAGTGTTGTGAAACAAATATTTATGCGCGAGTGGCTCAGTTGGTGGAGTACGACCTTGCCAAGGTCGGGGTCGCGGGTTCGAGTCCCGTCTCGCGCTTTTTAAAAGCCTTGTATTTACAGGGCTTTTTTCTTGTCGCGTTGCATTTCATGTTGCATAATCTCAAAATGATCTATGATTTTTCCTGTGAATATCGTGTTGTAATCTTTTGTAGTTCTCCGAATTAGAATTAAAATAAAAACTGTACGTTGAAAACTTAATATTGATAGTTAGTGGTCTTAGAGTTAATATAATCTTAAAATTATTGTGCAAAAGAAAGTGAGCAACATGCGACTATTTCATGTAAGTGAAGAAAATAATATTGATATTTTTAATCCAAGAATTCCAGAAAGAAATGACTTAGATAAAAGTGTTGGCTTAGTATGGGCAATAGATGAACAGCACCTACCAAACTTCCTTACACCAAGAAATTGCCCGAGAATAACATATCATGTTGGAGAGCAAACTTCAGTGAAAGACAAAAGAGATTTTTTTACATCACCAGATATTAAGCATGTTGTTATAATCGAAAGTAAATGGTTTGAAGCTATGAAAAACACCTGCTTATTCATATATGAGTTTGATCCGAAAGATTTTGAATTGCAGGATAGTATTGCGGGATATTATATATCTAAAGTGAGACAAATACCAATTGCTAAATATACAATTAGTGATTTATTTGCGGCTTTATTTGAAAGAAATGTTGAACTACGAGTTGTAAAAAATCTATGGGATATTTCTGAAAGAATTAAAGTAACAACATTAAATTGGTCAATATGTCGAATGGGGTATGCACAACCGAGAATATGAGAAATGTATGAAGCTCTGCTAAAACTTACAAGACCACTAACTATGATATTAAGTTATGGTCTTGTTTTTTTATACACAAAACTGAAATTTCCCGGAGTACCATATTCCTGCATATTTCTTGACAGATTTCCTTAAAGAAGGTAAAATATGGGTATTAAAAGCTTATATTTCTACGCTAATCTGATGTTATGTCCATAAGCAGAGTTAATTACAATCATATCAGAATATATTCATGTAATAAATCCATAACAATATATAAAGGGGGAAATGGTATGTTTTTACACAAAAAAATTATGGCTATGTTGGGGGCAGGCATGTTTATGATAGCGGTTCCGTTTACGTCTATGGCTTCTTCCAACACAATCCAGGAGGTAAAAATTAATATTGATTTACAACAAGATGGGAACGATTTAGATGTCAGTGTCACCACCGATTCCAATATGTGCCGTGTAGATGATGTGGCTGTACTTAGTGGGTCGGATATTAATTGGACGAATGATGATGCGCATATTCTGAAAGTTCAGCTGAAGGCTGAAGATAACAATACGTTTACTTATGGAATAGAAAAGCATATATCGATAAGTGGTGCCAATGGAACGTTAGTGAAAGGCCAGTCAAATGATTGGGAAATAACAGCATATATCGCGTTAGATGTTTTTAATAAATATAACATTAATGTGCGTGATTTAGCTTTAAGTGATCTGGAATGGGATGAGATGAATGGGATAGCCAGATGGAACGCAGCGGGTGACTCAGACAAGTATGAGGTGCAGCTTTACCGCGGCAGCCAATCCGTAACTTCTGTGTTTAAAACTGAAGAAACCAGCTATGATTTTTCCAGTTTTATTACCAAATCTGGTTCTTATACCTTTAAAGTTCGTGCTATAACGGATACGTCACTTAAGGGTAGCTGGAAAAAATCCGAATCCTGGCATGTAAATTTGAAAGATGCTGAAAAGATAAGTTCCGGTGGTTCTGCTGATACGCTGTCAGGCCCTGGGGACAGCCGCAGTGGCAAATGGATAAAAGATGATAAAGGCTGGAAGTATCGAACGGATAATACTTATACGGTCAGTAACTGGAAGTATATTAATGATAAATGGTATTACTTCAATGAATCAGAATACATGGTGACTGGTTGGGTCCATTGGAAAGATAAGTGGTATTATTGCGGTGATGATGGTGCCATGGATATCAATATAACGACACCGGATGGGTATCGGGTAGGAAACGATGGAGCATGGACTGGGTCATGATAGTTATTATGTCCTATAGTATGTGAACTGCATTTATAACATTTAAAAAGCCTTGTATTACAGGGCTTTTTATTATGGGTGATGACCCTGTTGAACACGTTGAAATGGCATTATCATAAATTTTTTAGAAATAGATTGAAAAAACCGAAAAGTTCCTATTGATTTCTTGCTAATTATTGCTTATGATTATTATCAGCGAGATTATTAGCGAGATTATTAGTAAGGAGGCGATTCTTTATGATTGAGAATAAAATTACCGAATTTAAGCGTGAATATATGGACGACATCAAATATGCGGTGATTGCTTTTGCAAATACAGATGGTGGTAAAATCTATATTGGAATAAATGATAATGGAACAGTTTCAGGAGTTTCAGATGTGGATGATACAATGCTGCGTGTAACCAATATGGTGCGTGATGTGGTTCGCCCGGATGTGACTATGTTTATGGACTGTGATGTGGAAACTATTGATGATAAACAGGTCATTGTTGTAACAATTCAGAGAGGAACTTCTCGTCCATATTACTTGCATGGAAAAGGTGTCAGACCGGAAGGTGTTTATGTGCGTCAGGGTGCGTCTTCTGTTCCGGCATCCCAAACAATGATTTTAAATATGATTAAAGAAACCAGTGGAGATAGTTATGAGGATGCTCGTTCGATCAATCAACAGTTGACCTTTGAGGAAACTTCTGCGTATTTCCAAAAGAAAAAAGTAGAATTTGGTGATGCACAAAAACGCACTATGAACATAATTAGCCAAGACGGTACTTACTCCAATCTGGCAATGCTGTTATCTGACCAGTGTGTGAATACCATCAAAATGGCGGTGTTTGAAGGCAGCCAGAAAAGTGTATTCCATGATCGTAAAGAGCTTACAGGTTCTCTGTTACAGCAATTAGAAGACGCATACGCTTATATTGACCTATATAACCGAACCCGTGCGGAATTTGCGGGGTTAGATAGAATTGATACAAGAGATTACCCTGCGGAAGCACTCAGAGAAGCATTGCTTAATGCTATTGTCCATCGAGACTATTCTATCAACAGTTCTACTTTGATTAGTATTTTTGATGATAGAATCGAAATTGTGACCATTGGTGGTCTGGTATGTGGTGTTTCTTTTGAGGATATCATGCTTGGTGTTTCGGTACTTAGAAATCCACACCTTGCAAATGTGTTCTATCGTTTGAAACTGATTGAAGCATACGGAACCGGGATGCTGAAAATCAATGAAAGCTATGCAGAGTTCGGTGTGAAACCAAAGATTGAAGTAACAGACAATGCATTTAAGATTACATTACCAAATGTAAACTACGGAAAATCTGGCAACGGAAATCACGAACAGGATAAGAAAAAGCCTGCTCAGGTATCTACAGATACTCGTGAAAATACTGTGATTGATTTGCTTGAAGAAATGGATACTATTGCTCGTAAGGATGTAGAAACAACTCTTGGGGTATCACAGGCTACTGCTGTTCTGATTCTTCGTGAAATGGTTGATAAAGGCATAATTGAAAAAGAAGGTGGCGGTAAGTATTTAAGATACCGCTTGAAAACAACAGAGTAAACATAAAAATGGGGTAAACTGTACCCTGATAGTAAGACACAGAAAAAGAGGCTGTGTTTAACTATTAGGGTACAGACTTAATATACTTTAGCTGGGCAATTTGTATAATCTCTTTTTTTAATTGACACCCTAAAACCTTACATGAAAAATACAAGGAGAATTTAAAATGAACTATGATGCATTAATTATTGTAGACATGCAGACGGCTTTGGTGGAAGCAGAACCTTATAATAAGGTGGCTGTGGTAGAAAATATAAAGGCATTATTGGATTCCTGCAGAAAAAGGGGAATCCCGGTAATTTACGTTCAACACGATGGTGGAAATGGCGATGAGCTGGAGCATGGCAGCAGCGGCTGGACGATATATAAAGATATCGCTCCTTTGCCAGACGAAAAAATATTTGAGAAACAATATAACAGTGCATTTAGAAAGACCGGACTCCATGGATATCTCCGGGAGAAAGGTGTAAGAAACATTATCTTATGTGGTATGCAGACGGAGTATTGTTTAGATGCTACCTGCAAGGTAGCTTTTGAATATGAATATGAGGTAACCATACCACATTCAACAACGACAACATTTGATAATGCTTTTGCAAGCGGTAAAGAATTAACAGGATATTATGAAGATAAAATATGGAACAACCGTTATGCGAAAATTGTTGGTATGGAACACATTTTAAAATTGATTTGTTCTTGACTCTTTCATAATGTGAGGGTTTATACTCCTGTTGTAAGATATTATAAACGTCAGGAGGCTTGGATTAATGCAGAAGAAACTAATTACGCTAAAGCATCACGCAGATGACTATGAATGTATGTGGAATGGAATTGAAGACTTGTATATACGGGAGACTGGAGAGACGCTTCCGCCGAGTTTCTTTTTCATTCTCGCCTCATTCGGATCATTCTGCTACATGAAAACACCAAAATCTAATTTGAAACGAATGATTGCATTGGGAGACGGCCGCACGAAGAAGATGTATGAATTTCTTGCTCCTATTGTAGGTTTTGAATACAAACATTACGAGTATAAGATGTTTGAACAGGCAATCAACAAGGCTAAGTCGGAAATTGACGCCGGCTATCCCCCTGTTTTGGGGGCACTTGATATGTACTATCTGCCATACTATTCAAAATTTTATCTTGGAGAACATATTCCATTCCACTATATTTTGATGACAGGTTATGATGATGAAGCACAGTGTATAGAGTTGTTTGACTGTGGGCGTGAAGAAATGCAGGTACTTCCTTATACAGAACTGCGTAAAGCGTGGAATTGCAGCTATTCTGGCTTGTCCAGACCAAACACAGTCTGCACGGTCAGATTAGGTGCCACAAAAACCAAATACCAGATTGCAAAGGAAGCGTTGGAAAAGAAATCAAAAATGTTTTTATATCCGCAGGTGGGCTTTGCCGGCAGAAAAGGATTTCAAAAGTTTATACAAGAATTACCTAAACTAAAAAGTGAACTTACGAAACAGGATTATGATCTTATACTCTCTAACCTGGTAATGTTTTTCGGTGCAGTGCCCACAGTGCCTAACGCGCTGCGGGGAATTAGGGAACCGGACGAAGTAAACTTTAATGGTGGATTTGATAAAATGTGCCGTGTTCTCAATGAAATAGGAAAAGAATTTGGAAATGATACATGGCTTAAAGTGTCCATTATATTCCAACAGGGAGCCGAAATCATCTCGGAAATTAAAGATGTGATTGTGGCCTATTTAACTGGTGAGGAGGATAGGACGGACGAACTGACGGAATTGTTTACAAAGATAATGGAGATTATGACAGAAGGCTTTATTCTTTTGGAAACATAGTATTCTATATCTTAAGGATAATAAATAATTCTTGGAGGAAAAAAATGGCTTTTGATTTTAAGAAAGAATACAAAGAGTATTATATGCCCAATAACATACCTGAAATGATAACTGTTCCGGTCACAAATTATATCGCAGTGAGAGGAAAAGGGGACCCAAATCAGGAAGGCGGAGCATATCAGAATGCGATGGGGATTCTATATGCGGTTGCATATACCATTAAAATGAGTTATAAGGGTCCACATAAAATAGAAGGTTTTTTTGAATATATAGTCCCACCTTTGGAAGGATTCTGGTGGCAGGATCATGTCGCGGGTGTGGACTACACAAACAAGGACGCATTCAATTGGATTTCAGTTATTCGTCTGCCGGACTTTGTGACAAAAGGTGATTTTGACTGGGCAGTGACAGAAGCGGGTAAAAAGAAAAAACTGGATTGCTCTTCGGCTGAGTTCCTGACGGTAGACGAGGGGGTATGTGTGCAAATCATGCACATAGGACCATTTGATGATGAACCTGTTACCGTTGCCATTATGGATGAGTATTTGCATGAAAACGGGTATATAAATGATATAACAGATACACGTTTTCACCATGAAATTTATCTTTCGGATACCCGTAAAGTGCAGCCCTCTAAATGGAAAACGGTCATACGACACCCCATAAAGAGACTTACTTTATTCCGCGCGTAAAGTAATTTAGAGCAAAATGTTAATAAACTCCTTTAAAGTAAGGTCATACCCAGTTCCGTAATCTCGCACCCGCCTTTCGTTCGGTTAATCTGAAGCATTCCTTCTTCCGAAAGCTCTTTCAGCAGACCCCTTAATTTTCCCTCGCTTAAATTTATGTCTTGTTCTGAAAGCAGTTTTTGTATGATACTTCTTCCTGCTCTGGGAGCGGAGGCAATGACGGATAGTATCGAAAGCTTAACTGCACTTTGAGAGTCAGGTGCTTTGCGGAGCCGAGTTGTGATATAGGAGGGCAGCTGGGAAAGAATCAGGGGATGAGCTGCATAATTGATAAAAAAGTAACGGGTCAGATTAAGAAGTTCCTGTACGTTTCCGGGATAATTATAGTTAAGCAGAAACTCCATCAGGCTGGGAGAAAGGAGCTCTTTCACACTCAGCTGGGTGCCGTGAAATAAATTCTGGAAAAAATATTCCATTAACAAAGGGATGTCTTCTTTGCGTTCCCTCAAAGGAATGGTATCTATAGGAGAGGAACTGAGCATAAAAAACAGCTCTTTCCGAAATGTGCCATTTACTACATCTGTATAAAGATCATGGTCTGCTGTTGCAATGATGCGCAGATCGGATGTATCTGGCTGGCCGGAACGAAGCCCTCCTCCATTTTGTAATGCTTCAATAAGAAGGTCCTGCACTTGGAGAGACAAATGCTCCATGTGCTCAATGAGAAGCGTGCCGTGTCCGGCTGCTTGCAAAAAATCTGCCAGATGATGCGCCAGAGAACCATTGTATGCCATATCTTCGAAGGAAGGATGAAGAATGGACAGAGGTTGCTGCCGGCGTTTGGAGGCCTTATGAATTGCAGATGCAACCATCTTTTTCTGAGTTCCGGTTTCTCCTTGAATCAATACTGGAAAGTCATATAGTGCGAGCCGCCGGGCGTATTCCAGCATACTTTTGACATGGGAAGAAGCCGTTATGATATTGGAAAACCCCGTATCCATGAGCGTATTCTGCTGTCTTTGGTTTCCTTTGGCGGAATTAGCTCCATGTACTGACTTGGAAATGGGGTTTTTATTGCTGGTCAGTAAATACGTGAAAGGATTATTGGGAAAGGAAATCTCCAATATGCTTAATTCTAATAAGTCACCTTCTTCTGTTTCCCATTTATAGTCGGCGTTATGAAAAAAGTTTTCTGAAATCTGTTCCAGGGGAAGGAATTCCGACAGCTGTTTTCCGCAGGCGTTTTCCACCGGCATATCAAGATCAGTGGAGAAGTTTCTGTTCATCATCATGATCTCTCCCTGTGCCGTTGTGAGACATATACCTGCAGGCAGATTTTGGATTACAGTCTGAAACAGCTGCTGGGAATGCACATAATTGCTGTAATAGGTGCCTGTCAGTTTTGTTATCTGCAGAATTCGGTTGATATAGCCCTGGGTGATTTGGTTGGAAAGACTCGGAGGAAGATGAAAACAGGAACATAATTCATTAATAGTTGAAATATCAAGAATTCGGTTTCCGATATTAATTACATTTTTAACATGACCGGGGACCAGCTGAGGTTCTCCGATGGTGATGGCATACTGAATGGATTCATCCGGTTCCCCGCACTCTGGATAATAGGGAACAAATTTATACTGGGTAATACCGGCAGCCCGAAACTGTTCTATAATCACGGGAATGGAATCATATACATCATTTACCAGATAGACAGTTTCGTTAGGCGGGATACGGATGATCTGATCCAAAAAAACGTGGTTGAATGTACGGGTACAGATCAGCTGTGTAACATCGTCGGGAATAGTAAGGGGAAATGCTGACTGCACATGCGTATTAGAAAACAGGATGCACTGATATCCGGTTATCTGTGAACTGTCATGGACCTGATATAAATTGATTGTATCAAAAGAAATGTATTTCCCTAGAATGGAATGGAGATAGGTCTGGAATTCCAGGCGGATTACCGGATTAATGCATACGATCAGTACATGAAATCTCGGGGTTGGTTCGGTCATAGAGTGCCCTCCTTTTATTTATTTGGTTAATAATAGAACAAAAGACTGTTTTAAACAACCTAATTTGTTTAGAAATTTAATTTCTATATAAAAATATTTTTTTTAAAAGGTATTTATTTGACAAATCATACTTTAACTATTTACAATGACAAAAAAGCGAGGAAGCCTTTACTGCAGGACTGACCTTGCTTTTCGTTTATGAAAGTAGAAGGAGGAGATTCGATGAGAAAAGGTTTAAGGTTATGGAAAGTCACAGTGATCGCGGCGGCAGTGGCGGTACTGACCGCATGTGGTTCTTCAGCAAAAACCGGACAAGAGACAGCCGTTTCAGCATCAACTGCGGAAAAAAGTCAGGGAGGCGAAACCGCTGCTGAAGGCAATGCGGAATTTACAGAGTCTGCTTCACAGGAAACTGACATTACAGCAGCAGTTAAGGTGGACTTTACCACCATGGATCCTGTGGATACCAGTGATACCCTTTCAGGGGGCATTCAGCGTATGATGATGGATGGAATGTTTGGATTTGATGATGATATGAAGATTTATCCGATGCTGGCCACAGGATATGAAGCAAATGACAATGCCACAGAATTTACGATTACCCTTAGAAAAGGCATTTCCTTTACGGATGGAACTCCCTGGAATGCAGATGCGGCAATTGCAAATTTGGAAAAATTAGGAAACAAGAATCTGGGATTAAAGCGCACCACGCTTTTATGCAATGTTCTTGACCATGCAGATAAGATTGATGACTATACCATTAAAGTGACTCTGGTCCAGCCCTTTGGTGCTTTTATCAATACTCTGGCTCATCCGGCCTGTGTTATGATGAGTCCTAAGCAGATTGAGGCAGGTCCGTCTGCATGTGCGGAAAATCCGATAGGTACAGGGCAGTATAAATTCGTGGAATGGGTACCGGGAGATCACTTAAAGCTGGAACTGAATAAGGACTGGTGGGGATATAATGCTGATATCTGCGACGGGAACCCCTTGGCAGAGAGCGATGCAGGTTTTAAGAGTATTGTTTTTAAACCTGTTGGAGAGGGTGCAACCCGTGTGGCAATGATTCAGTCCGGAGATGCGCAGATTATCTGGCCGGCACCTACGGAAAGTATGGAAGCATTAAAGTCTGATACCAACATAACCGTTAATAAGGGACAGAGCATTGTAGTATGGTATTTTATGATGAATAACCAGAAGGCTCCATTTAATGATGTAAAGGTACGCCAGGCTGTAAGCTATGCAATCAACAAGGAAGCTTATGTACAGGTTGTCATGAATGGACTTGGTACCCCGGCGACCTCTGTAATTGGTCCTGCTGTACAGTATTATAAAGCCAACGATCCGCTTGCATATGATCCTGCAAAAGCAAAAGAACTTTTAACAGAGGCTGGTTATCCCAATGGCTTTACGGCTAAATTAATGTATGCCAATACCTCGGAAAATCAAAAGAGAGCGGAATTTTATAAACAGCAGCTTGCAGCAGTAGGAATAAATTTAGAGCTTAATGGGATGGAGAGCGCCATATTAAACCAGAAAGTACAGGGTGCAACTGGTTCTGGTGCAGATGCAGAAGTAGAATTCTATATGTCCGGCTGGTCACCGTCAACCGGTGATGCGGATTGGGGAATTCGGCCTATATTAGCAAAAGAGTCTGAACCTCCGATGAGCTATAACATCTGCTATTATGAAAATGATGAATTGGAGAACTATATTAAAACAGGACTTCAGAGCGCAGATGACTCCGTACGAAAAGAGGCTTATGCAAAAGCTCAGGATCTCATCTGGAAGGATGTTCCTATGGTATGTGTTGCCTCCGATTATAACACATGGGTGACCAGTAACAAGGTGACTGGTGTTAAGATTTACCCAGATGGAGCAATTAATATGAAAAATGCCAGGATGTCTAAGTAAACTGGTACGGAATGAGGAAAGCGGCGGTGTCCTGTGTCTGGGACACTTTTGCCGTTTTATCCCATAGAACCATAGGAGATGAAAAGGATGCTGAAATATACCTTCCGGCGTGTACTGGGAACCATCCCCACGCTGATCATTGTAGTAACCTTTGTTTTTTTCTTTGTAAGGCTGATTCCCGGTGATCCTGCCAGACTGGTGGCGGGAGAACAGGCAACACAGGAGGATGTGGATGCTGTCAGGGTGCAGTTAGGTCTGGATGAGCCGGTAACCGTTCAGTATATCCGCTATGTTACCGGACTTTTAAAAGGAGATCTGGGAAATTCTCTGCGAACAAAGCGGCCAGTCGCAGTTGAAATAAAAAGCAGGTATCTTAATACTCTTTCTCTGACGGTTATGAGCCTTGTATGGAGTACGATAGCAGGAGTATTCTTTGGTGTATGGTCCGGAAAAAACAGAGGAAAGTGGCAGGACTACACGGGAATGACCATAGCGGTTTCAGGAATCTCTCTTCCTGCTTTCTGGGTGGGGTTTCTTCTTATAATGCTCTTTTCCGTAAAACTCCGCTGGTTTCCTACAACAGGTGCAGGAAGTATTAAAAATCTGGTGCTTCCTTCCATAACTTTGGGAATCAGTATAGCAGCCGTAATTGCCAGATTCACCAGATCTTCCATTATTGAGGTATTAAAGGAGGATTATATCCGCACTGCCAGAGCCAAGGGATTGGGAGAAAAACGGGTAACCTGGAGCCATGCGTTCCGTAATTCCATGATTTCTGTAGTTACGGTAGTGGGGCTTCAATTCGGATACCTTTTAGGAGGGTCTGTAGTAACGGAAGCAGTGTTTGCATATCCCGGAATTGGGTCTTTGCTCATTGAATCTGTAAACTACCGGGACTATCCCGCGATTCAATCACTGATTCTTATTTTTTCTCTGCAGTTTATTCTCATTAATCTGGTTGTGGACATTTTATATGCAGTCCTTAACCCGGAAATTAAGCTTGGATAAAGGAGGATTGCAAAATGGCGAAATCAGACTCAAAAACGCCTGCATCAGAAGCCGTTAAACGATTTAAAAAGCAGAAAAATGCAGTCGCAGCACTTATCTTTGTATTGCTTTTAATCGTTATCGGCATATTTGGCCCGGTGATGGCGCCTCATGGAATCAATGAATTTGATTATAATGCAATTTTAAAAGGACCCAGTATCACTCACTTTTTCGGCACTGATGAATTTGGACGGGATTTGTTTTCCAGGATTCTGTGCGGTACCCGGATATCCCTTTCCATTGGACTGCTTGCGGTCACTGCAGGTGCGGTGTGCGGAACTTTTCTGGGACTGGCAGGAGGTTATTATGGTGGAATAATTGACTCTGTAATTATGAGAATCTGCGATACTCTGTTTGCGTTCCCGGGGATTATCCTGGCAATTGCCATCGTGGCGATTTTAGGAAGCGGTCTCTATAATGTGGTGATAGCGGTAGCAGTCTTTTCCACTCCTACATTTGCAAGACTGGTCAGAGGAAGAACTCTGGCATTAAAAAATGCCATATTCGTACAGGCTGCAAGGAATTTAGGGGCGCCCAATACCAGGATTTTATTAAAACATATACTGCCGGGAGCAGTTCCTGACATTATCGTCCAGTATACCATGTCAATCGGTTCCTCCATTCTGACGGCCTCCAGTTTAAGCTTTCTTGGAATGGGAGCCCAGCCGCCCACACCAGAATGGGGGCTGCTTTTGGCCAACGGACGCACTTACATGATGACGAGCATTCACACAACACTGTTTCCAGGTGCTGTCATCTTCCTTACAGTATTAAGTTTCAATATTCTGGGAGATGGACTGAGAGATGCACTGGATCCAAAGTTGACGGATTAATAAGGAGGTGGTAAATAGTTGAGTGAGAAGAAACATATTCTGGAAATAAAAAATCTTCATACATATTTTTATACAGATGAAGGTGTTATAAAATCGGTAGATGGAGTGGATATTGAACTAAAGAAGGGAGCAACTCTGGGAATTGTGGGAGAATCAGGGAGCGGGAAAAGTGTAACGGCGCTCTCTGTCATGAGCCTTCTGACAGGGACCAGAGGAAAAGTAACCGAAGGGGAAATCCTTCTTAACGGGGCAGATATCGTAAGAATCAGCGAAGCGGAAAAACGAAGAATAAGGGGGGGAAAGGTTTCCATGATATTTCAGGAACCCATGACCAGCTTAAACCCGGTGATTAAGATAGGAAAGCAGCTGATGGAATGTGTGCTGCAGCATGAAAATGTATCCAGAAAAGAAGCTTATGAAAAAGCTGAGAATATGCTTCGATCAACTGGTGTACCGCGTGTGGAGCGGATGATGAAAGAATACCCGTTTCAATTATCCGGCGGCCAGCGCCAGAGAGTGATGATTGCCATGGCGTTAATCTGCAAGCCTGAGGTGCTCATAGCAGATGAACCAACCACTGCGCTTGATGTAACAATTCAGGCTCAGATTTTAGACCTGATGGATCATTTAAAAAAAGCAACCGGAACCTCCATTCTGTTTATTACCCATGATCTGGGAGTAGTTGCAGAAATTTGTGACGAGGTAGCTGTTATGTATAGCGGCCGGGTGGTAGAAAAGGGAGATGCTGTTTCCATATTTGAATCGCCGTCTCACCCTTATACTAAGGGCCTGTTAGACTCCATTCCTAAACTGGGGCTGCAGGTAGAAGAGCTGGAAACCATTCCCGGAAATGTACCGGATCCAAGAGATATGCCGGCCGGCTGCAAATTCGCGCCCAGATGCAGGGAAGCTATTGATTTATGCAGTCAGAAAGAACCCGGTTTTTATAACATGGGAAGTGGTCACGTAAGCCGCTGCTGGCTTTGCAGAAAGGAAGGCGGTGAGGAATCGTGAAAGAGGAACTTTTACAGGTAAATAATTTAAAAATTTATTATCCTGTATCATCTAAACAAATTGGTAAGAAGGAATATGTGAAAGCGGTTGATGATGTTTCTTTTCGGGTTAAAAGAGGCGAGGTATTTGGAATAGTCGGAGAATCTGGCTGCGGGAAATCCACGTTGGGAAGAGGAATCTGTAAGCTGGAAGAACCGGATTTTGGAAAAGTCCTTTTGGAAGGAGAGGATATTTCCAAATATAATTCCAGGCAGATGCAGCCTGTGCGTAAAAAAGTTCAGATGATATTTCAAGACCCTTATGCTTCCTTAAATCCCAGAATGTCAGTATATGATATTATCGCGGAGCCGCTTATAATACATCGGCTGACACGGAATCAGGATGAATTGAAAGAACGGGTATACGGTCTTTTAAAGAAAGTGGGTCTTGACGAGTATCATGCCAGACGCTATCCCCATGAATTTTCAGGGGGTCAGCGTCAGAGGATCGGCATTGCCAGAGCCCTTGCAGTAGAACCACGGCTCATTATTGCTGATGAACCAGTATCTGCTCTTGATGTTTCCATTCAGGCACAGGTGCTTAATCTGCTTAATCAGCTTAAAAAAGAATTTTCTCTTACTTATCTGTTTATTGCACATGACTTAAGCGTGGTGGAACACATCAGTGACCGGGTTGGAGTAATGTATCTGGGTAATTTCGTTGAGGAAGGACCTAAAGAAATGCTTTACTGCAATCCGCTTCACCCCTACACCCAGGCTCTTTTATCAGCGGTGCCGGTCCCGGACCCTTTAAAAAAACGGGAGCGGATCATACTGGAAGGTAACATTCCGTCTGCTCTGAATCCGCCTGCAGGCTGTAAATTTCACAGCCGATGCCCAAGATGCATGGAACACTGTTCTTCTCAGGTCCCAAAACAGTATGAAGTGGAACCGGGACATTTTGTATCCTGCCACCTTTATGAAGGAAATAATAAATTTATAAAATAAGAGATGAGTACTAATAGGAGAGACACATTATGGATATGGAAATGTTAAAAAATTTATCAAATGCTTTTGGGCCCAGCGGCTTTGAAGAAGATGTGATAAGAGCAGCTGCGCGTTATCTTACTCCGTATCAGATAGAGAACGATGCCATGAATAACCTATATGCACGGATGTCGGGTACAGACTCAGAGAAACCTGTGATCCAGCTGGATGCCCACTTAGATGAGTGCGGCTTTATGGTACAGTGTATTCATGACAATGGCTGCCTGGGAATTATCATGCTGGGAGGGTTTCATCTTACCAATATACCTGCTCATTCCGTTGTAATTAGAACCAGGAGCGGAAACCTTATAAAAGGAATCATTACATCAAAGCCGGTTCATTTTATGACAGAGGATGAGCGGAATTCTCAGAACCTTGATATCGGCCAAATCTATGTGGATATCGGAGCGATTAACAGCAGAGAGGTTGAAGAAGCAGGAATTTCCATTGGAGATCCCATGATTCCTGATGTGTCGTTTGAATATCATGAGCAGCAGGGAGTCTGCTTTGGAAAGGCGTTCGATAACCGGGCGGGCTGTGCCTGTATTATTGATACGATGGACAAGCTCCGAGAAGAAAAAAACCGCCTTGCGGTCCAGGTGGTAGGGGCTTTTGCGGCACAAGAAGAAGTGGGAATGAGAGGAGCAGAAGTAACAAGCCAGATAGTGAAGCCGGATCTTGCCATAGTTTTTGAAGGTTCACCTTCTGATGATTTCTTTTTTTCACCTGGAATTGCCCAGGGTAAGATGAAAGGAGGCGTCCAGATTCGCCTCATGGATAAAAGTTATATTTCTAATCCCGCTTTTACTGAATTTGCGGTAAACACTGCAAAGAAATTTGGTATTCGGTTTCAGGAAACGGTACGCAGAGGGGGAAGCACCAATGCCGGAAGGATCAGCTTAACCGGAAAAGCAGTTCCTGTTCTGGTGCTTGGAGTACCTTCCAGATATGTTCACACTCATTATAATTACTGTGCCAGAGAAGACCTGGAAGCTGCAGTAGAACTGGCATCTAAAGTAATACTGGAACTTGACAATGATGCAATCCGACATATCTGCCGTCAGGATATTCTGGATAAGGTGCTGGAGGAACGCTGAGTATGAAAAAGCCGGTAATAGGGATTTTGGGAAATACATTTATGACCCAGGTGGGACTGTTTAACAGTATGGAAAGAACTTATGTAAATAGCGATTATGTCAATGCTGTTTTAAAAAATGGAGGAATTCCTGCAGTGATTCCTGCAGTTTCTGTTCTTGAGGACCCTGAAATGGCCTTAAACTTTTGTGACGGAATTTTATTTCCGGGAGGGGAGGACATCCATCCCTGGTATTATAACGAAGAACCTCACCCGTTGTCAGGGGAACTTCGTCCTGAGATTGACCAGGCACTTATTGAAGCCGGAACTTATTGTCTTGAGAAGAAGCTTCCTATGATGGGAATCTGCAAAGGACATCAGCTCATAAACATCCTGCTTGGCGGAAGTCTCTATCAGGATATGTCTATGAAAGAAGATCATTCCATACAGCATCTTCAGAAGCGGGAAAGAAGCAGTCTGACCCACCGGATTCATATACAGGAAGGAACCAGACTTGCAGGGATTCTGGGTGCAGGAACCTGCGAAGTAAATTCCATGCATCATCAGGCAATTAAGGTGCTGGGAAAGGGGTTAAAAGCTACTGCCTTTGCTGCAGATGGTACGATTGAAGCTATGGAGGATGAGGAAGGGCTGATTCTCGGGCTTCAGTGGCATCCGGAAAATTTAGTCGAAACTGCAGTAAAGATGAATCTGCTCTTTTCTGATTTTATATCTACCTGTAATAGCAGTAAATAGCAATAATGATTTGTGCTCTGATACCGAACCACTCTGCTCTTAAAAACGGCAGAGTGGTTGTTTAAGAGAATAATATATAGCAGATTATTTATATATTTAAGTCTTATTCCGGTATTCACTGGGCTGGATACCCACATAGGATTTAAAAACCCTGCTGAAATAAGCACTGTCCGGATATCCGGATAGTTCCCCCACCTTCTGTACTTCCATATCCGGATTATGGAGCAGCAGCCGTTTTGCTTCATTGATCCGAAGTCTGGTCAGATACTTGGAAGGCGTTTCTCCAGTACTTTTTTTAAATATCTTTCCAAGATATTCAGGTGTAAATCCGAATTTCTCACTCATTTCCTGAAAGAAAACTTCCTGCTTATAATTCTCCTGAAGATATTTTTCCATAAGTCTGCAAATAGATTCCTGGCTCAGTCTTTCGTTAACGGTGCAGTAGGATTCCAACACATCAGTTTCGGATTTCATGGTAATCAGCAGTTTCTGAAGTGATTCGAAAAGGCTTTCAACAGTAACCGGCTTTAATAAATAATCTACGACTCCATAACGGATTGCGGACTGGGCATAGGAAAAATCATTATACCCGCTGATAATAATAATCTTAACACTGGGATGGTTTTTCTTTAAATAGCTTGCCAGTTCAATTCCGTCGCACTGGGGCATGCGGATATCGGTAATGATGAGATCGGGACAGTTTGCTTCTGTTAATTCTATGGCCTCCAGCCCATTAGCTGCTTCGCCGGCCAGCTTAAGAGGTAAATTTAAGGAAGTTATTTTCTTGATCAGGTTTTTTCGAATGAGGCTTTCGTCTTCCGCTGCAAGATAACTATAGCTCTGGATGGTGTTCATAATATTCCTCCCTTGACTGATAGATAGGGCCGCCCACTATAAAGCTGGTTCTGCCGGGACTGGAACAGTCGATTTGAAAAACCGCTTCGGTCCCGTAGAGAAGCCTTAAACGAAGGCAGACATTTTTAAGTCCCATATTGCCGATCTGCAATGAATTCCATTCTTTATTCATATCCAGGTTTTCGTAGAGCTGTAATAGTTCTTCTTTCTTTTCTTCGCTTAACAGACCTCCATTATCCTCTACCTTTAAGTACCACTGCCCGTTTTCGGAATAGGAAGAAATAGACAGCTGCCATGGCGGAGTAATCTGAAATCCGTACTTGAAGACATTTTCCACAATGGGCTGAATAATGAGCTTTGGTATATAGATTTGTTCTGTACCTTCTTCCATGTTCATGGTATAGGTAAAACCCTCATGAAAACGCATCTGCATACAGTTTAAGTAGCATTCCGTATAGAAAATTTCTTCTTTAAGCGGAACGATCATTTCCCTGGAAGAAGAAATATAGCGGAAATAATCACAAAGATAACGACACATTCGTATGATGTCCTCATTCATATTTTCCTCCGCCATAACGGAAATATTGGTCAGGCAGTTATAAAGAAAATGGGGATTGATCAGTGACTGGGCGGCCTGAAACTTGGCCCGGGTTTCCTCGGACTTGGACAATAATACCTCCTGTGAAGTGGAACGCAGCTTCTCGTACATGCTGCGAATGGACTCGCAGAGCAGGGAAAGTTCTTTTATACTGCTGTCAGCGGAGGTTAAATTAACCTTTTTTTCATCAAGGACACGACTGATGGTAATTTTTCCTGTGGCTGCTGTCAGTTTTTCCAAGGGGGCCGTCAAACGCTTGGAAATAAAAAAACAGATGAAGAGTGTTACCAGAATGGATAATGCCCCGATCAGGAAAAATGTTGTCCGGAAAAGAGAAAGAGATTTATAAAAAGCGGATTGGGGTCTGATTAGGATGACAGTCCAGTCGTAACCTTCAATAGTCTGGTATGTAAAGAGAAATTTTCCACTGCTTTCTGTATTTAAGACTCCTGTCTGGCCTTCAGCGGCAGCAGCCTGAGTTATCATGGCATAATAATCTGGATAAGGGGAATCGGAGGCGTATGGATAAACAAGTTCTTCCCTGGAATTGTAGATAAAAACCCGGCTGTCCGGATTCTGACTTTCAAGCTGCGAGGAAAGGGAAAAGATTCTGTCACAATCCTGGACAACTTCAACAATACCCTCCGGCGTACCGTCTGTATTGAGAAAAAGGCGTACCAGGGAGATGAATTTCTGAGATTTCTGATTTTCACCTTTGGCAGGCAGTTCTCTGTTTACCACGGGTGCTGTTATGTACTTATGTCCGTTTAATGCGAGAGTCTGGGAATACCAGGGCAGGCGTTCCAAATCTACAGTAGTGGTTCTAAGCCAGTAACCGGCCTCCACGCAGGAACCGTCCATCGTATATAAGTTAATTTCAGATGCGCTCTGATATGCTCCGATCATGGCCGTTACGATGTCGTGAATTGCCATCGCTTTTTCCCGGGAAGCAGCCTGGTCTGCGGGCGCCGTGCCGTCTCGCTGGTATGTGGTGGAAAACTCCCTGAAATTCATTTTTATAGCGTTGGAATATACGATGTTCATGGAAATCGAGGAGATGCTGTCAAGCTGGGTCCTGACGGAGCTTTCTACCGAAGCGCACATATTTTCTAAATCCTTGGAAGCATCCTTTAAGGCATTTTTACGGTAATGGCTATAAGTAAAAACAAAGAAAATAATCAGTAGTATCAGGATAAAAAGACCATATATAATAAAGAGATACCATTTTTGGGAATATTGTTTTCCTGACTTTTTGATAGAAAAGCACCTCCCTTCGTGAACAATATTATACAATGTAGTTCAAAAAAATGCAAATGGCAGTTCGGAATTGTCTATTTTGCCACAGCGCTCGATATGATATTATGAATTTATAACAAAACATTGCTTTTTCCAAAGGTATTTCCGGAAAAAGTACCAAGTCTAAGTGAGAAGAATAAAGGAGAAGGTCATGAAAAAGAGAGGAAAGAAAATAATCAGTCTGACTTTGGCGGCTATACTCGCGGCAGGAATGACAGCGGGCTGCAATTCGGGAGGCAGCAGCGCAAAAAGTGATGACAGCAGTGGTTCCAAAAAGAATGTTACGCTGACATTTGGCAGTCATCAAAGCGGTCTTCCTACTTCCGGTATCGTTCAGGAGCTTGCCAAGGAGTTTGAAGGAGAAACCGGAATCAAGATCGATTTTCAGATTTCCCCGGATGCTCAGTGGAGGGATTTAATTAAGGTAAAGCTTGAGTCCGGAGAAGCCCCCGATATTATATGTGCAGATACACCAATCAGCCTTGTCTCCAGTATTCACATGGATAAGTATTGTGCTGAGCTGACAGATCAGGACTGGGTAAACCGATTGGATGCAAGTGCAAAGTCGGCCGTTTCTGTTGACAGTAAGGTATACGGAATTACTTTTCCAGGCGCAAAGATGTATTTCTATCTCTATAATAAAGACATTTTCAACAAACTGGGACTGACTGTTCCCACCACTTATGAAGAGTTTAAAAATGTCTGCCAGAAAATCAAAGATTCCGGTACCACGCCGATTTATGAAGCTACCACCAATGGCTGGCACCAGGTGCTTCCGCTGTTTGAGACAGGCGGCTTGTGGCTGGCTCAGGATCCGGATATTTATCAAAAATTAAATGACAACAAAATTGATCTGGATGAGATCCCGGCACTTTCTACCATTATAGGGCAGTTAGATGAATGTGCCAGAGCAGGATATTTTGGAGACGATTATTTAAGCAATGCATGGGAAAACGGGAAAGAGGCAATGGCCTCCGGAAGATGTGCCATGACAATTGCGGAACTGGGGTACCGCGGCCAGATCGACGCCGATTATCCTGATTTTAAAGCAACTGAGAAATTAGGAGCTTTCGTTATGCCGTGGGGGGATAATCAGACCATTGGAGTGAACCCTGCAAGCAATGCTTATTTTATTAACAAGGACAGCAAACATGTAGAGGAAGCAAAACAGTTTTTCGAATTTCTTTCAAGACCTGAAAACTTACAGAAACGTCTTGACGGACAGCCGGAGTTAAGCAATTTATGCTGGCCTGAAATCAAGAGCAAATATTCGGAAGAGGATCAGAAGTTTTTGGATTCCTTAAAAAAGGCCAATGTGGTTCAGACCTCAGTTAATTATATAGACAGCCAGTGGATGGATGTAGGAAAAGATCTGGAATCCATGTATACCGGTGCGATGACACCCAGGGATGTTCTTGATTCAATTATGAAACGGCGAACGGAGCAGGCAACTCTGCAAAAAGATCCTGGCTGGACAAAATAAAGGAACGATGCAAATGAACAGAAAAAAAATATACCCGTGGTATTATGCTGCCGGTGCAGCCATTCTCTTCTTTCTCCTGTGTTTCCTTCCGGGAGTGCTTGGAATCGCCTATTCCTTTACAGACTGGAATAATTTCAGCGATGAGATACATTTTGTAGGACTGGCAAATTACAGGACGGTTTTTCATGGAAATTCGGAATATATGAAATACATAGCCAATACTCTGTGGTTTACAATTGCTACAACGGTTCTTAAGACTGTTGTAGGGCTGGCTCTGGCTCTGTTATTAACTCAGACTTTCATCAGGGGTAAAAATCTTCACCGTATGATTATATTTTCGCCCCAGGTCATGTCCTATCTGGTGGTAGGTCTGGTTTTCCGCAGCATGCTTCATCCCACAACCGGCTTTTTAAATAATTTCCTGAGAGGAATCGGATTTGGAGGGCTGGCAAAAAACTGGCTGACTGATTTAAAACTTGTGTTTCCAACTGTGATTTTAGTTGATACCTGGAAGGGTATGGGATATATCATGGTGATAGTAATTGCGGGGCTGCTTTCTGTAGCCCCGGAGTACTACGAGGCTGCCAGCATTGACGGAGCCAGCTTCTTTAAAAAATTTACCTGTATCACCCTGCCGCTTTTAAAGCCGGTTCTTGTAAATGTGACTGTATTAAATGTTACGTATGGCCTGCGTGTCTTCGACATGATCTATTCCCTGACAAACGGCGGACCGGGTAATGCAACAGGGGTGATCAATACAGCAGTATATAAAGAATTTTCCAAAGGCAATCTGGCTATGGGCACCACTCTTTCCAGTATATTATTCTTTGTGGTTCTGTCTCTTCTGTATTTCATTATCTGGTCCATGGAAAACAAGGAGGTGGATATATGATGAAGAAAAGCATTGTTTCCATAGCGGGAAACCTGATATCATTTCTGATCAGTCTGATCGTCCTGCTTCCGCTGGCGGTGTTATTTATCAATTCGTTTAAGACCTCAGCGGAAGCCAACCGGATGACTCTTTCCCTTCCGAAAAAATGGGTAGTTGAGAATTACATTACAGTGGTGGAAAAGGGGAAACTGTTTTCCTCCTTTTTAAACGGAATCCTGTATGCATCCTGCAGTGTGGTGATTATTGTTATTCTGGTATCGGCTGCTGCTTTTGTGATCTCCAGGAATCAAAAGGGGATCAACCGCTTTTTGTACTATTTTATTATTTCAGGAATCGCAGTCCCCATTAATAACGTTGCGCTGATGAAAGTCCTCCAGGTTCTTCACCTTGTAAATACACGAATTGGCATTATTCTTTTATATGCGGCTATAAATATTCCTTTAAGTCTTTTTCTTTCCTTTGGATTTATTGCGACAATTCCGAGAGAGATTGATGAAGCGGCAGTTATTGACGGATGCAGCCCCCGCCAGCTGTTTATACGGGTTATTGTACCGTTAATAAAGCCGATTATGTCTACGGTATTCGTACTGGAGTTTATGACGGTCTGGAACGATTTTACCATGCCGCTGTATTATTTAAATAATTCTGGAAAGTGGCCTATGACCCTTGCAGTATACAGCTTTTTCGGAGCATTTGAAAATTCATGGAATCTGGTGGCAGCCGACATTATATTGACACTGGCACCGGTGTTAATTGTATTCATATTAGGTCAGAAGTATATTGTCGGCGGAGTATCCGCCGGTTCGGTGAAAGGATAGACAACAGGAGGTTTTCATGGAGCATGAGATTGATGAACTGGTAAAAGAGCTGACACTGGAAGAAAAAATAAAGATGATACACGGACAGGGGATTTTTCACACAGGAGGAGTAAAACGTCTGGATATTCCGCCTCTCTGGATGTCCGATGGACCGATGGGAGTGAGAAGAGAGCTTGAGGATGATAACTGGAATCCCAGAGGCACCACAGATGATTTTGTTTCCTACCTGCCCTCGAATACCGCACTCACATGTACCTGGAGCCGCAGACAGGCAGAGAGGATGGGCCGCGTTCTGGGAGCAGAGGCAAGGGGAAGGGGAAAGGACGTAATTCTGGCTCCCGGAATCAATATAATCCGCTCTCCGCTTTGCGGACGTAACTTTGAATATATGAGTGAAGATCCATATCTTACTGCCCAGCTGGCAGTTCCATTAATAAAAGGAATCCAGGAAAATGATACAGCTGCCTGCGTGAAACATTTTGCAGTTAACAACCAGGAAACAAACCGCCTGTCAGTCAGCGTAGAGGTCAGTGAGCGGGCACTGCGGGAAATCTATCTTCCAGGCTTTGAAGCAGCAGTAAAAGAGGGAAAATCGAAAACTGTTATGGGGGCCTATAATAAATTACGGGGAAATTTCTGCTGCCACAACCGGTATCTTCTTCGGGACATTCTTCGTAAGGAATGGAATTTTGACGGAGTTGTGATTTCTGACTGGGGTGGTGTCCATGATACGTCAGAAGCGGCATTGGGAGGGCTTGATATTGAAATGTCCGTTACCAATGATTTTAATGATTATTTTATGGCAGATCCGCTTTACAAAAAGGTGCTGGCAAAGGAAGTGGATGAGGAGATTATTGATGAAAAGATCAGACACATTCTGAATTTAATGAACAGCCTGTCCATGCTTGGTGATAAAAGGAAAACCAGAAGTCCGGGTGTATATAATGCCCCTGCTCACCGGGATGCAATCCTGTCCTGCGCAGAAGAGGCTGTCGTTCTTCTGAAAAATGAAGAAAAAAGGCTTCCTCTGGCACTTGCTGGAAAGAAGCGTCTGGCGGTGATCGGTGAAAATGCGGACGCACTTCATGCGTCTGGGGGTGGAAGTGCAGGAATCAAGGCATTGTATGAGATTTCTCCTTTGATGGGGCTTAAGATGGAGGCCGGCGGAAACATTGAGGTGGTATATGAACCTGGAGCAGGGGAAGATGGAGTGAAAAGAGCCTCAGCTCTGGCCGCAGAATGTGAAGATGTGATTGTTTTTTGCGGTCTGAATCATGAATATGATGTGGAAGGACAGGATCGTAAGGATATGAAGCTCCCTGCCGGACAGGAGGAGTTAATCTCTGCAGTGTTAAATGTCAATGATAATGCGGTGATTGCAGTACTGGCGGGGGCACCGGTGGATTTGGAAGCCTTTGCAGACCGTGCAAAAGCCATAGTCTATACCAGTTACAATGGGATGGAGGGCGGACGGGCGCTTGCCAGAGTCCTTCTGGGAAAAGGTAATCCTTCCGGAAAGCTGCCGTTTACTTTACCAAAGTGTCTTGAAGACTGCCCTTCCCATAAGCATGGAGAATTTCCGGGTGGTGAAACAGTTGTTTACGGAGAAGGAGTATTTGTGGGTTACCGTTATTTTGAATCAGAAGATGTTAAGGTACGATACTGTTTCGGTCATGGATTATCTTATGCTGAGTATGTGTATGAGAATCTTAGAGTTGAAAAAACCAGTCATGGCTTTACTGTAAAAGCAGATGTAGAAAACTGCGGAAAACGGGCGGGCTTTGAAACTGTTCAGATTTATGTCAGAGCTGCAGGAAAGAATGTGATAAGACCTGTCATGGAACTGCGGGGATTCGATAAAATATCATTAGAGCCTGGAGAAAAAAAGACACTTACTTTCCGTTTGGCTGAAAAGGCTTTTTCTTATTACAATGAAGAGCAGAAGTGCTATACTGTACCTGATGATGAATATGAGATTTGTGTTGGCAGTTCTGTTTCTGATATACGCTTAAGACAGTGCGTAGAGGTCAGGGAATGCGTATTAGAGACAGAAAAATATGATATGTAATAAACTGATCAATTCAGGCAAGGAGAACAGATATGAAATTCACCAGTGGTTTTTGGAAGGTAAGAGATGAAATTACACCCCTTTATGCTGTTGAATATGCAGGCAGCCGGATAAATGGAGGGGAATTAACGGTTTATGCGCCGGGGAAAAGTATAAAAAGCAGGGGAGATATTCTGAACCTTGGGATGCTGACAATCCGTATCACCAGTCCCATGGAAGACGTGCTGAAAGTTTCCGTTTTCCATTTTGAAGGGCTGGCTGACCAGGGACCATTTACAGCGGTTTCAGAGTACAGTCCCAGGGTAAGCATTGTTGAATCAGGGGAAGATATTGTTTTTCAGACAGGATGTACCAAAGCTGTTATTGATAAACGGCCTGATTCCTGGGGCATCCGCTTTTATGACGGAGACAGGGAGCTTACCAGCACCGGTTTTAAAAATATGGCCTATATGAAAAACCGGGAAAATGGAAAATGTTATATGGTTGAACAGCTTGCTCTTGATGTGGGAGAATATGTTTATGGAATGGGTGAGAGGTTTACACCTTTTGTAAAGAATGGGCAGATCGTGGAAATGTGGAACGAGGACGGAGGAACTGCCAGCGAAATCGCCTATAAGAATATCCCTTTTTATATGACGAATAAAGGTTATGGTGTTCTCGTCAGTGACCCGGGAGATGTATCCTATGAGGTTGCCAGCGAGAAGGTGGAACGTATCCAGTTTTCTTTAGAGGGGGAGCGGCTGGATTATTATATCATAAATGGTCATACACCCAAAGGTACCATTAAAAAATATACGGAATTAACAGGAAGGCCCTCCCTCCCTCCGGCCTGGTCCTTTGGTCTCTGGCTGACCACTTCATTTACTACGGATTATGATGAGGATACCACATCTGGTTTTATAGATGGAATGGCGGAGCGGGATATTCCCCTGCAGGTCTTTCACTTTGACTGTTTCTGGATGGAGGCGTATGAGTGGTGTAATTTTACCTGGGATGCGAAAACATTTCCCGACCCTGTTGGAATGCTGAAACGTTACCATGAAAAAGGACTTAAAATCTGTGTGTGGATCAATCCGTATATAGCCCAGAAATCGTCTCTGTTTCAGGAAGGAATGGAGAAAGGATATTTAATCAGAAAGAAAAACGGGGCAGTATGGCAGACCGATATGTGGCAGGCTGGAATGGGAGTGGTTGATTTTACCAATCCTGACGCAGCTGCCTGGTATCAGGAAAAATTAAAAATTCTTCTGGATATGGGAGTGGACTGTTTTAAGACGGATTTTGGGGAGCGGATACCGGTGAAGGATATCGTATATCATGATGGTTCTGATCCCGTAAGGATGCATAATTATTATACTTATTTATATAACAAGGCTGTTTTTGATCTGCTTGAGAGGGAGCGGGGAAAAGGGGAAGCAGTTTTATTTGCCCGTTCTGCGGCAGCAGGCGGTCAGAAGTTTCCGGTTCACTGGGGAGGCGATTGTTCCGCTTCTTATCCGTCAATGGCAGAAACTCTTCGCAGCGGCCTGTCACTGGCCTGTTCCGGCTTTGGATTCTGGAGTCATGATATCGGTGGATTTGAGAGTACGGCAACAGCCGATGTATACAAACGCTGGTGCCAGTTTGGACTCTTAAGTTCTCACAGCCGCCTTCATGGATCCTCTTCTTACCGGGTTCCCTGGCTGTTTGACGAGGAAGCCTGTGATGTGCTGCGGAAATTTGTTAAGCTGAAATGCAGCCTGATGCCTTATTTATACAGTCAGGCAGCTGCGGCACATGAGGAGGGGATTCCAGTCATGCGTCCTATGCTTATGGAATTTCCGGAGGACCGGGCCTGTGAGACTCTTGACAGACAGTATATGCTGGGTGACAGCCTTTTAGTGGCACCGGTTTTTAAAGAATCGGGTGAAGCGGAATACTATGTGCCGGATGGAAAATGGGTGAATCTGCTGAGTGAACAGGTGATTGAAGGTGGACACTGGCGGAAAGAGATCTTTGATTATTACAGCCTTCCGGTTTTGGTAAGGCAGAATAGCATTTTAGCTGTTGGCAGCTGCGACAGCAGAACTGATTATGATTTCTGTGACGGGGTTACGTTCTGGTTGTCTGTATTTGAGGATGGGGGAATTGGCGAAACTTCCGTTACCGACTTAAAAGGCAGAGCAGTGATGAATGTGAAAGCGATACGGGAAGCGGATGTGATCAGGCTTTATGTGGAGGGAGGAAACGGAAACTTTAGTTACAGGGTTCTGGGAGAGCAGGAGGTAAAGGTTATTTTGGTTCCTTCACGTCAATTGTAAAGTCTTATGACTGGTAATAATAATTACTGTACAATTTATCAGTTACTGTGGTATCAGAAAAAAATCCCTCCTGATGCAGGGGGGATTTTTGCATGCAAGGCGTTACAATTGAATTATTCATCAAAAAAAGCGTTGTCATATTCTTTCATTTCCTCAGTCACTTCTATATCAGTACGCTGGTGGGCTGCATTAGTGAGAAGGTGCCGGCTGTTTTCTTCTTCCATAAGCTGTACCTGATAAAGACTTTTGCTGTAATCAATTACTTTCCTCTTATTCACATTGTTAAGTTTAATATAATTATTAAATAATTCATCATCAAATGAATGAATGAGTATATCATGTTTATTCGGTCCAGAAGTCTGGACTCTTTCCATGGGTACATCAAAACCCATAAGCCAGGCTTCACTTACATTGAGAGCCTTACCCAGAACGAACAATTTTTTCTGGTTGGGTTCTGTTTTACCTGAACAATATTGACTGATATCTGATTTATTCATCTTAACGTTATACATATTACAAAAAGGAATTGCCAGATTTAATATATCGGTCTGGCGTAAATTTCTATCTGTCATAATCTTTTTTAAGCGGATAGCTGTGTTTTCATTTTCCATTTTTGAAACCGCCTTTCTTTACATAATATATCATATGTTAAGTAATAGTTCAATACAACAATCATGAAAGTTAAAGATATTGAACTTTTTGTTGACAGAAGAATTATACGATGTTATGATACAAATAGTTAAAAATATTGAACTTGATCAAAAAGGATGATATATGGATACATGATTGACAACTTGGCCAATTGCTTTAAATGCCCATATTATTTTTTTTATTCAGATAGTTCAAAGTATTGAACTATCTGAATGATAGCAGAAAATGTGATTCGGATTATGTTTTTTTGATCAACAGAGTTGTGCAGGAAAATAAGGGAGGATAAAAAATGGGAAATGTAAGACCATTAAACCATAGCAAATATGGAATCAGTAAAAACCGTTTCATGGAATTGTATTATTGGTGTCTCCAGTATGGGGAATGGAGAGAGGAACTTAAGTATAAAACAGATACACTAAAATCTATGAGCTTAACAGCCATTCCATCCGGTCATAATCCAGCAGATGTAACACAGCAGCTGGCAATCAAAAGGGTCATGTTGGAACAGAACTGCCGTCTGATAGAACAAACAGCCATAGAAACTGATCCGGAAATTTATAAATATATACTGAAAGCGGTGACGGAAGAAGATATCACTTATGAATATTTGAGAATGATGATGGAGATTCCCTGCAGTCACAATACATATTATGACAGACGCCGTAAGTTCTACTGGCTGCTTGACAAAAGAAAAAAATAAAATTGGTAATCAAGGGACAAATCACCATGCTATATTAGTAGTATGAAAAAGGGTTTCCTGACAGGAGACTCTTTTTTGTTAGAAATTCACTGCCTGATAAGAAACGATAAATGGAAGGGGGAAAGGATCGGTATGATTGTATTAAGTCACTGGAATCTATAGTATCGCATGAAGGAGGTATTAAAAATGTCTAAAGCAAAAGACACGAAAAAAATGGTGAAAGAGCCGGTGAAGTTTAAGCGGGAGGCACTTCTTGCAAGCAAAGAGCTTTCCAGATATCAACCGGACTTTGCGGAGGTACTCCTTACAGAAACGGAGTATACACTGGAAGAAGCACAGGAAATTCTTAATAAATTTTTTGAATATAAGGAGGAAAAGTAAATGGCTGGAGGAACATGGACATCACAAAGTAAAAAGCAGCCTGGTGTTTACATAAATGTAAAATCAAGCATGGAGCAGTCTGTTAAAGTAGGGGACAGGGGAATCGTTGCAATCTGCGAACCATTGTCATGGGGACCGGAAGGAGAGCTTATGGCAATCAATGCCGGGGATGATTTTACCCCATACATTGGATACCCTTCAACCAGTGTTAACGCATTATTTTTAAGAGAAATTTTTAAAGGAAGTGAGCGCACAAACGGGCCGGCAAAGGTTCTGCTTTACCGCCCGGCTGCGGAGAGTGCGGCAAAGGCTGTGGCAGTCATCGGTGAGCTTACTGTTACTGCAAGATATAATGGTGTGCGGGGAAATGACATTTCCGTTTCACTTACGGAAGACCCGGATCAGGCAGGCAGCTATATGGTACGAACCATTGTGGAGGGATCTGTAAAAAATACTCAGACAGGAAAGACTGTTTCTGATTTAAAAGGAAATGACTGGGTCGTATTTTCAGGAACTGGTAATCTGACAGCTGCGGCTGGGACCTCTTTAACAGGAGGCAGCAATGGCACAGTAAAAAATGCAGAGTATTCCGCATTTCTAACCGTACTGGAATCCCGGAATTTTCAGATTCTGATCTATGATGGCGCTGACAGTACAATTAAGGAAGCATATACAGCCTTTATTAAACGGATGCGGGAAAATTCAGGAAGAAAGTGTCAGGCAGTTATGTCAGGCGCTGAAAGTGACACTGAGGCTGTCATCTCCGTTAAAAACGGAGTGGTGCTCTCAGATGGAACCATACTTACACCTCAGAAAACAACCTGGTGGGTTGGCGGCGCGCAGGCAGGAGCGAAATATACGGAATCACTGGTTTATGCGCAATATCCCAATGCAGCAGATGCATCTCCCCGCCTGACATCAGCAGAAATTGATGAAGCGCTGGAAAAGGGCCAGATTGTATTTTTTGAAGAGTTCGGTTCTGTTAAGATCATGTCAGATATTAACACACTGACTTCTTATACGGCAAACAAAGGAGAAGCATTCAGTTTAAATCAGGTGATTCGGACTGCAGATACATTAACAGGTGATATTTATAAGAATTTCTCACAGAACTATGTTGGGAAAACCCAGAATAATGCAGCAGGCAGAGATTTACTCAAGTCCTGGATAGTCGGGTATTTAAATGAGATCCAGGCCAATGGAGGAATTCAGAACTTTGAATCCGATGATGTGACAGTAGAAGCAGGAAATGCACTGAATTCAGTTGTAATAACACTTGCAATTCAGCCGGTAGCTGCAGTTGAAAAAATTTATATCACAGCAACCCTGACAGATTAAGAGGAGGTAGATTATGAGCTTTTTATTAGAACGCGATGCTTTAAACGGAAAGGCAGGAAGAGCCTTTGCAGTAATTGACGGACGCAATGTGGAAATGTTCGGATTAAAGAAAATTCAGGCAGATGCAGAGTTTCAGGAATCTGATTTTAAGGTGGTGGGAACCAATCTGGTGCAGAAAAAGACATCAGGTGTTTCGCTTACCGGTTCCGCAACGGTATATTATGGTACGCCGGAATTTTTAAACATGCTGAAAACTTATTTAAAGACGGGAGCACTTCCGTACTTTACAATTCAGATTACCAATGAAGATGAAGGAAGTTCAATCGGCAGCCAGACAGTAGCTCTTTATAACGTAAAGCTGCAGAAGCTTCCCATTGCCATGCTGGACGCTGATACAGAGTTTTTAACAATGGATATTGCTTTCAGCTTTACTAATGTAGAAGTATTAAACGCATTTTCAACCCCGGTACAGCTGGGAGAATAGGAGAATTTTATGAGTGCATTAAAAGCATTTTTACAGCCATCAGTAGAGGGTTTAACAAAAGAGGTGATTATTTCCGAACGTTTTAAGGGGGAAGATGGAAAGCCTGTACCATTTGTAATCAAAGCCATTTCCCAGAAGGAAAATGAGAAGCTTGCCCGTATGAGCCGGAAAACAGCAAAGGTCGATGGTGTTCCGGTAGAAAAAACAGACAGCATTCTTTATACCAGAAGACTGATTCTTGCATGTGTTAAAGAGCCGGATTTCAGTGATCAGGAGATGTGTAAATATTACGGAACCGAAGATCCGCTGGAAGTTCCCTCTCAAATGCTGAGCGTGGGAGAATATAACCGTTTATCCAATGCGATCCTGGAATTAAATGACATGAAGAGTATGGGAGAGAAGATTGAAGAAGCAAAAAACTCTTAAACGGGGGAGATATGGACGTGCAGTTGGCTTACTACATGTTTGTTAACCACGGCCGCTTCCCCGGGGAAGTTGCTAATCTTCCGGAAAACGACAGGATATTAATGTTCCAGATGGCGGTGAAAGAGATTAAAAGCCGTCCAAAGAAGTAAAGGAGGAACTATGGGAGAGATAACAGGAGAATTAGTAGTCAGTGATCAGTTCAGTGAATCTTTTTCCAGGTTCATTGACCTTGGGAATTCTTCGGTGGAACAATTGGGACTAATCAGCCAGGCTGCTGTACAAACTGAAATGACCATACGCCGTTCCTTTGGTGGTGCGGCAGTTGTAGTGATTGGAAGTATGAGGCAGTCAGGCGGTGAGGCATTGATGCAGTTAGAACGCATCAATGCCTCTATTGAGAAAATGGGGGAAGATTCCCAATATGTGGCCATTCAGGGTATGAATGAGATTAATGAGAACATAAAAAAGGTTGTTGAGAATACAACAAAAGCCGAGAGTAAGCAGGATAAATACAATAAAAAGATAAAGCAGGCAGAAGAATTCGGCAGTAAGCTAATGTCTACAATTAAGAAAATCGGATCGTTTGGGGCTGCTGCAGGGAAGGGATTACTTGGACTTTCAGATGAAATGTCTCAATCAAATACGCGGGTAAACGCTATGAACAAAAGTTTTCAGCCCGCTGAAAATTCTTCTGTAGTGGGAGATGGAGCTGTCAGCAATGATCTGGAAGAAACCAATCGGGTACAGGAATTGATCTATCAATCAGCCCAGCGGACCAGAATGAGCTATCTTGGAACTGCTGATGCAGTTACTGCATTGGCAAAGGGGGCAGGTGATGCATTTTCCAGCAGCGATGAAGTTGTGGCGTTTGCTGAGAATATGAATAAACAGCTAAAATCAGCTGGGATCAGTCAGCAGGACGCGGCCTCTGCGTCTGAGCAGCTGACTAATGCATTAGGCTCCGGTGTACTTACCAGTGAACAATTCAATGCAGTTGCCAATACTGCTCCCAATATAATTCAGACAATTGCCGATTATATGGGAAAGCCTGTGGAAGAAGTCAGGAGTCTGGCTGCCGAAGGAAAGGTTACTGCGGATATAGTAAAAAATGCCATGCTCGGCGCAACGGATAATATTAATGAAGAGTTTAAAAATGTGCCAATGACATGGTCAGATGCATGGGGAATGATACAAAATGCAGCGACCTATTCCCTGAGCGGGGTTACAGAGAAGGTTAATGAATTTTTAAACAGTGATACTGCACAAAAAGCTCTTGGGGGAATCATTGGAGCAATTGATATCATGGCTGATGTAGCGGAAGGCGCAATTGGATTGCTGACGGCGGGGGCAGGGTTTATTATAGATAACTGGAATTACGTGTATCCTTTACTCATTGGCATTGGGGTGGCTTTTGCAGCTGCCGGAATTGTTGGTATGATTTCCGGGTTGGGGGCTGCAGTGGCATGGCTAAGTGTTGTATGGCCTTTCATCTTAATTGGTGCACTTGTTGCCATTCTTATTCTGGCGCTAACTAATGCGGGCGTAACCTTTGAACAGATTGGTCAGGTGGCAGGTGCTGCGTTTGGATTTATTTATGCTGTAGGATATAATTTAATAGCGGATCTGTGGAATTTAATAGCTGTATTTGCAGAGTTTTTTGCAAATGTGTTTAATGACCCGGTTGCAGCGATTGATCGCCTTATGTTTGGGCTGTTTGATACCATTCTTGGAGTAGTAGAGACGGTTGCAAATGCAATTGATGCTATCTGTAATACGAATATGTCAGGTGCTGTATCTGGTTTCAGGAGCATGCTAAGTGGACTTGCTGACGATGTATACGGGGAACAGGCGGTAACAATAAAACGTATGACCAAACTTGATACAGGAAATACGACTGACCGTTCCAGTACGTTCTGGGGCAATGCTGGAAATAAAATGGATAATATGGATATCAGTCAGGATAATCCGTTATCAAAACTTACAGATTTAATGGGAGGAAACAAAGACGGATACGAATCCATGTCTGACAATGTAAAAAATATTGAAAGCATGGGAAATACAGGAAATATAGAAAATGTCGATAAGGTTGGCAGCGTAGAAAAAATCAATCAGGATGTAAACATTGCTGATGAAAATATTAAGCTTCTCAGAGATTTATCAGAGCGGCAGTATGTAGCCCTCGTCAATCTGACGGTGCCACAGACCAATGCGACCATCAACCAGACTGTACATGGCGGTGGAGGATCTGATGTAGATTCCATAGTGGGTGCGCTAAATAATATTCTTGGAGTACAGCAGTCAGTCAGCAGCAATGTATTAGTAACTTAGGAGGAATTATGCGGAACAGATATAAATTTTTTGCAGATATAGGTGGTGACACCATAGAATTTCCTGTCAATCCAAAAGAGTATACCATTTCATATCCAGCCGATCATAAAACCTACGACATATTGGATATAGGTGAAATCATAGTTCCCAGGCTGCCTTCTTTAATGGATGTGTCCTGGGACTCCTATTTTCCAGGAAATGATGATGATCCGCTGATATACGGACATGACTGGATGGAACCGGGAGACTATGTGGAAGCCATAAAGGATGCCATGGATAATCAGGAAATATGTGATCTTGTTATAAGCCGGTATGATGCAGGTGGAAGCAGGATGTATGATACCAATATCAGTGCAGTGATTGCAGAATTTGAAACAACTGAAAAGGGTGGGGAAGCGGGAGACGTATACTATAAGATTAAGTTTAAGGAATATCGGAATTACGCGCCTATAAAAATACCCATGTCTGATAATAAGAATACAAACAATTCTGCCACTGACGAAGAGTCACAAAGAGCCGTGTCCCCTGCTTTGGAATTAAGGGTAGGTGCTGCCGTAATCGCAAATGGTATCTACTACAGCAGCAGTTATGGGGATAAGCCGACTGGTACGGCTAATAACTTATCTACCGTAGTCTCAAGGATTATTCCAGATACTTCCAGACCTTATCCAATTCTGATAGGGGGAAGCCGTGGCTGGATTAAGGCAGATCAATTGCAGGTGACGGGATGAGTTATAAACTTCTGGTTTTGAACACTGAAACAAACACCTTATATGATTATGCCCCTGTCACCGAAAGCGTCACTTATACAACCAACAGAAACGGAAGTGCAGGTACACTGACATTTACTTTACTTAAAAACCAATCCCTTAACCTTACGGAAGGCGCCAGAGTCCAGTTCTATGTTGATGGGAAAGGAATCTTCCAGGGGTTTATTTTTGTTATTGAGCAAAACCGCTGGGAAGAAATATCGGTTACGGCATATGACCAGCTGCGCTACTTAAAATGCAATGCCAGCTACAGTTTTATAAATAAAACTCTTGGAGAAATCATTCAGCAGATTGCAACTGATATGGAGCTTCAAACGGGTGTACTGGAAGATACCGGGCACTCGTTTGATAAGCTGACAAAAGAGAACACTTCATGTCTGGATATTATTGAATACGGACTTATGTTAACTCAATATAAAACTGGAAAAACGTTTGTATTATATGATGATTTCGGAAAGCTAAACCTTAAGGAAACCCAGAATATGAAATCAGATATCCTGATTGGAGATGGAAGCATTTTAACTGATTATACCTATAAATCAGATATTGATACAGATACGTACAATCAGGTGAAGCTGGTAAAATCAAATAAGGATACCGGTCAGATAGATACCTATATTTTTAAAGATCAGACGACAATAAAAAAGTGGGGAGTACTTCAAAATTTTGTGAAGGTAGATGAAAACCTAAATGAGGCCCAAATCAGTGAACAGGGAAATATCATGATGGCCTATTATAACCGGGTATTAAAAACAATAACCATAAACGGTGTAGGCGGAGCACCGGATTTAAAAGCAGGCTCAATGGCTTACTTCAAACTTAAGGATGTACCAGAGCTGAAAAACAGGTACTTGTTAATTCTGGATAAAGTAAAGCACACCTTTTCCGCTGGGGAACACACAATGAATCTGGAAGCCAGGATTGTTGACAAAGATAAGGAGGTATATTTGCGTGGAATTAATTGAAAGACTGCAGTCCATTATTATTGATACAACAAGAGCACTGGATTTACTTGATACGGGCTATGCGACTGTAATTTCGGCCTCGCCTCTTACACTTTGTATTGAGGCAACAAGATTAACCATTACTGAACCGGTGGCAGTAATGACAGATAATGTACGATACAGGGCTGTCACCGTTCAGGGAGAAACTGTAGTAATTAATAAAGGTTTGGAACCAGGAGATAAGGTTTTAGTCTTAAAAGCCAATTCCGGTCAGAACTACATAGTAATTTCGAAAGCGTAGGTGAAGAAGAAATATGGCAACATTGCCGGATTCATCAAGTGCATTGTTTTATGAAAGCGAGAAGAGGGAGTACCCTACGGATACATATCTGGTTGACAAAGGAACTGGGACAATCAGAAAAATGGGACATGGTCTGGAGGCCATGAAACAGGCGGCTGATATTATATTGAATGTGGAACGGTATGAATACCAGATCTATTCCTCAAATTTTGGCAGAGAGTTAAAAAAACTGGTGGGCAAGCCGCCGGAATATGTGACAAGTATGTTGAAACGGCGGATCAGAGAGGCATTTTCCATGGATTCCCGGTTCTTGTCAGTTGATAACTTTGTTTTTGAAACAACTGATGCAGGTACAATAAAATGCGGTTTTCAAATAAAAACCGCATACGGCACCCTTTCTGAGGAGGTGGAAATTTGATTGATTTTAGTAATAAAACTTATGAAACAATATTAAGCAGGCAGCTAAAACGTGTACCAGATACAATTGATAAAAGAGAGGGGTCTATGATTCAAACCGCTCTCGGTCCGGAAAGCTGGTATCTGGAGGGCTTGTATCTTGATCTGGACTCCGTACAGAAGAATGCTTACGCCGAAACTGCAGGAGGTGATTTCCTGGATTTACTGGTGGCGGAGCGGGGAATTGAGAGAAAAAAATCTACTTATGCAGTTAAAAAAGGTGTGTTTAACAGAACGGTTCCTATTGGTTCCCGTTTTTCCGCCCTTACAGGTGATGGATACCTGACTTATCAGGTTACAGAATTTGTTGGGCAGACGGAGTCAGGTTATACCTATAAAATGAAATGTGAAGCTGCCGGAGAAATCGGAAATAATTATACGGGTCAGTTGATAGCGATTGATTATGTCACCGGACTGACTTCTGCAGAGCTTACTGAACTTTTATTAGCAGGAACGGAAGAAGAAAAGGATGGTTCTTTGAGAGAACGGTATCTGGCGACTTTTGATGTAGCTACATTTGGAGGTAATATAGCCTCTTACCGGAATGCGATTCTTGCCATTGACGGAGTAGGAGAAGTACAGGTCTATCCCGCATGGAAGGGAGGAGGAACAGTTCTGTGCAGCATTCTTGACGGTAATATGCGCCCCGCTGGCAAAGAATTGATTCACGCGGTTCAAGAAACAATTTGCCCTTTGGAAGAAGGGGGAGCAGAGCCTTCGGCAAGTGGTTATGGAATAGCTCCCATTGGGGCATCAGTTACGGTTGGGACGGGAACTGAGTTGAATCTGGACATTTCTCTCTCCGTCCAGTTTCTTAATAATGTACCAGATGGTGGTTCAGGCTATAAAAGCCAGATAGAAAAGAAGATAGAGGAATATCTTAAGTCAGTCCGGCAGTCATGGGGGACCATGGTAAAAAGCCAGAAAATAGAATACGTTGTAACTGTGTATATATCCAGAATAATTTATGCGATTCTGGATATTCCAGAGGTAGTAAATGTAACTGAAGTAATAATAAATGGATTAGCATCTGATATTGTATGCAAGGAAGATTCTTCGCTGCAGCAGGTGCCCATCTTAGGGAAGGTGACGGTAAATGGCAGTTGACTTAAAAATGCTTCTTCCAAAATGGTTTCAAAACGTTGTGGAGTTTAATGAATTACTGGAGACGGAGGCTGCAGAGCTGGAAGAAGCAGAAAGCAGTATTCATTCTGTGAGTAACAATTGTTATATCCAGACTGCTGATGAAGCTACTATTTCGTTGTTAGAAAAAAGGTTTGGAATTGTTTGTCAGGGCGAAAGTCTGGATTTTAGAAGAAGCCGCATCATGCAAAGGTATAATACTGTAGTTCCCTTTACTGTTGGGTTTTTAAAAGACCGTCTGGCAGAGCTTTACGGAGCGGATGGTTATCAGGTTGTGGTTGATGGTAAAACAAGTTTAATTAGTATTAAAATCACCTCAGACCGATATGGGGCAGTCAATCTTCTTTATAATCTTCTGTGGGATATTTTACCTGCACATATGCAGATAACAGTCAGTCAGGTAAATACAAAACATCTAATTGGTGCTTTAAGTCTGGGAGCTACGGTGAGTGGAACGAAAGTAATTACAATATAAGGAGGTTTTATGGGACAATATAATAAAGCAGTTTTGACAGCTGCTGGAGAAAAATTAATTGCACGGGCTTTGGCGGGAGAAATAAAGCTGGGTATTACTCAGGCAAAAACATCAGATTATGCGTATCCGGACAGTACAGATTTAAAAAGTTTAAAGGATATGCAGGGAATTAAGCAAACAGTTCGTGATCCTGAAACAACGGTGCTTAATGAAACGATGATTCAAACCAGGGTGCTGTTTAGTAATGAAGAAATTGCGTCTACCTATTACATTCATAACATTGGTTTATATGCCCTGGACGGGACCGAAGAGGTCCTTTTTTGTATTGTGACAGCAGAAATTCCGGATGAGATGCCGCAGTATAATGGGGTGGCATCGACATCTTATATTTATAATATTCAGAATGTGGTGAAGGAGGGGGGTGAGCTAAATATTACAGTTAATCCATCGGGTACTGCTACGATTCAGGATGTAACGGAGAGGGTAGATTCGACTGGTGGTGATATCTCAGAAACAGTTATTGAAACTCTGGATACTATAGAGGATAAGTATCCATTACCGGCGGCCGGTGAGAATGTAAAGCGGTTTTTTGGGAAAGTGCTGACATTTCTCAGAAATATAAGACCTCTTACGGGTGATATCACTCTTTATGTATCTGCAAATACTGGATCTGATGATACGGGTAATGGTAGTGAATTAAATCCTTATGCCAGTGTTACAAAGGCATTAAGCGTAATACCAAAAGATTTGAACACCAAGACTGCGACAGTTCAAATAGCAGATGGAATATATACAGAAGATGTCGTAGTGGCGGGATTTCATTCGGGGGCTCTGATCGTACGTTCAAATACCCCCGATGCTATTAATGAAGATTGTGTTATAAAAGCTATGCTTATACATAGCTGTAACGGAAATATCGAAATTAGAGGCATTTCTATTCAGGAAGATACAACACAAAATGCGATAGAACTAGCATTTGTGAGTCAATGTTCATTTATATATATATCATTAGTTAAATCCAATGCCGAAAAAATTGGTGTATCTGTATGGGCATCAAAAATACGTATATATAATAGCAAAATTTCAAATCATAATTATGCTATTATGCTTCAACAAAATAGTCAAGTATACTCCGAAAATAATGGGGGCATAAATAATCATCAAGCAGTAGGAAACTTTACTGGTTCAATCATCTCATGTGTAGGTTTTCAGCCATTAGGCACATCAACTTCGGTGTTTGGCTTGGGTAGTTTAAGTATAAGTAACTATGGTGCGCAGATAGGAACACTATCAAGTGACATAATACTATACGTAGCGACCACCGGATCTGACGCAACAGGTGATGGAACAAGTGAAAAGCCATTTAAATCTATTCAGCATGCGATTGATATTATACCAAAGGATTTGAATGGGTATTCTGCCACAATAGATGTTTCTGCTGGTACATATCCAGAAAATTTGTTTGTTTTAGGGTTTCATAGTGGGTCATTAAACCTATACAGTGACACGAAAGATACGTTAGCAGATACATGCCGTGTAAATGCTATAACAATATCAAAGTTTGGTGCAGGATATTTACGTGTTAACGGATTTAATTTTATTGCAACAAGCAGAGAAACCGTTGTTGTTACGGGGAGTTACGGCGTATATTTTTATTATTGTCAATCTACTGCACCAAGTACGTATACAGCAATGCAGATTAATGAGTCATCTTGCAGTATTCATGGTTGTAAGGTAACTAATCGAAATCATGGTGCAAGTTTTAGTAATAGTGTGGGCATGAGTTCAAATTGGTCGGAGTCTACTAATAATACTGTAGGAATATCAAGCTTTAATGGTGCTAGAGTTACAATATCTGGCCCCCAACCTACTGGTACGGCTAATATGCTACAAGGTACTGGGGGTATGTTCGTATACGATAATGGAACACAGATTTCTGGATTAATTTCTTCCGGTTTATCGTGCACATGGGGAACAATATATGGTGGATATATAAGGCATGGTAACTTAAATGGTGTGGCTATGGTGACTATTCAGATAGGCGTTAATCTTACAACAAATCTATCAATTGGTACGGCATACTATATATCTGGATTTCCACGTCCAACACATGATACAGCTGTAAACTGTAACGTAGCAATCGGTAACCTTTATTTGGTTGCATCTACTGGACAAATACGCATTGAATTGATGGCTGGGCAATCTCTTTACGCGGGTAATGCCATAGTATTTAACTGCACATATATGACAAACTCATAAGGGTGAAAGAAAGTAGAGGACAGCCAAAAAGTATCTAGAAAATAGCTTTTAAAGAAGTTTGAATTTAGATGGAGTAATTAAAAGGCTTCTTGCGAAGTTGGAATTATTCCTTTGCTTTTAAGAAACTTTAGAGCTTGTTTAATTGTCTTTTCCTTTTGCTTTTCAACGAGGGGGTGTGTGGACCTGGGACGACCCCAGGTCCTTTTCACGTTAATAAAGATTATTTGAGATATAACATTGTATAACCCGTTACTTTAGTAATTCAGCAATACCATTTTCTAAATATCTTAAATACATACTCTATACGTCAATTTTTATCTGTTTTAACGATTGTTTAATTATTCTATTATATGCAGTGCAGTTATTTCCATGTAAAATGGTTTCCTTTATCACGTTAAGCATACCGGAGATTCTCTCGATTATTTTCATAGCGCAAATGGATGCAAAGATGAACATTACGTTAAATGAAACCGTAGCCGTTGAATTTACATGAGATATTTAAAACTCTTAAAATTCACAGTGACGAGGAAATGAACCAGTGGTATGATAATTATAAGAATGGAGCTGTACGGTAGTTTTAAACCATAAAGGAGAAGACATGGATTTCAGAAAAACATTTGACACAATCCCGGAACAATTTGACAAATGGAGACCAAGATATTGCGAGGATCTCTATACCGAAATAATCACCTCCGCAAATCTCGGACCTCACAAATCCGCCTTAGAAATCGGACCAGGGACAGGCCAGGCCACGGAACCTTTCCTGAAAACGGGCTGTGACTATCTGGCAATCGAGCTGGGCGAGCATTTTGCAGCGTTCATGGAGAACAAGTTTGGTACTTACCATAATTTCCATATTGTGAATGATGACTTTGAGACTCACAATTTTCAAACACAGAAGTTTGATCTTGTGTACTCTGCCGCAACCATACAATGGATACCGGAGAGCATTGGATTTCCCAAAGTATATGATCTTTTAAAGCCTGGGGGCACCTTTGCCATGTTTATGACTTATTCAGATTACAAAAGCGGGAATGAAGATCTGTATGAACAAATGCAGGAAGTATATCGAAAGCATTTTTGTGTGGAAACAAAGTATACATGCAGATTGGACTACGAACATGTTCTCAATTACGGATTTGCCGGCTTAAATTACCGGGAATGGAAAAATGAAAGAGTTTTGAATGCAGACGAATATGTGGATTACTTAGCTGGCACCCAGGTGGAGCACATAACCTTAAAGGAACCCTATAAAACCAGGTTTTATGAGGGGATCAGGGAGGCTGTTATGAATGCTGGAAACAAGATAAAAATAATTGATACAATTGCATTATACATAACGAAGAAGCCTGATTTTAATACCAGTTCCGTATAATAGGTAAAGATTCGGATTTCCCTTTTGGAAGTCCGTTTTTTTTATGCCTGATCCGGGCGGACCTGTGTTGATAATATTGACATTCCAGTTAATAATAAATAAGAAAATTCTTTAACAGAATAAGACATTGCATTTGCTGCAATAAAATATTATAATACATAGCTATTCTACTTCATATTTAAGAATCCACTACAAAGGAGGCAAGCATGATTCAACATGTAAAAAACATATTAAAAATATTCGCGGGCGATTTAAAACATATTTTTTTAAATCCGGTAGCAATACTGATTGCTCTTGGACTCACATTACTTCCTGCCTTATACGCATGGTTCAATATAGCTGCAAGCTGGGATCCCTATGCAAATACCAAGGGGTTAAAGGTTGCGGTTGTCAATCTGGATGAAGGCGCCTCCATTGACAGCATTTTTGATTCTGATATTGATGATTCGGCTATTAATATAGGAGAGATGATTCTCGACGAGCTGAGGAAAAATGATAAAATCGGCTGGCAGTTTGTGGATAAAGAAGAAGCTATGGATGGCGTGGAGTCCGGGAAATTTTATGCCGCTGTCATTGTCCCTGAAGACTTCAGCCAGAAGATATCAAGCGTTCTGACCTCTCACATTGAACGGCCGGTATTGCAGTATTATGTAAATGAGAAAAAGAATGCCGTTGCAACGAAGATTACCGGAAAAGGTGTGGAAAGCGTGCAGCAGCAGATCAATGAAACATTTATCAGTTCCGCCTCCAAAGTGATGGGAAAACTGGTAAATGGATATTCCGATGACTGGAGCAGCCGCAAAGATACGGACAGAGGTGATGCGGTCAGCTCGCTGAACGAGATTAAGGACAGTTTAAACCAGCTTACTGATACCATCGGTATGCTAAAAGCAACTCTTCATACAGTGAATAGTTTAAATGACGGAGTTAAGGGAACCCTGCCCGATGTAAACAAAATGATAACATCAGGAGAGGACACGGCTCAAAGTGCCAGAACCCTGGTTGATTCAACAAGGGGGATGTCTGATATTGTTACGGGCGGAGTGGATGATACACTGGATCAGATTACCCAGATCGAGGAGACAGTATATGAGACGTTTCATGTGCTGGGAGACGTATCAGATACATCTGCTGATGCAGCGATTAACACCTTAAAAGCCATGGAAAGCTTAACTTCGGGTATGATCAGCCAGTTAAACAGCTTCAGTACGCTTTTAGGCGATATCAACAGCAAACTTCCTGTTAAGTTAACAGATGTGGCCCAGATCCAGCAGGAGATTGGCGCTGCAGTAAAACAGCAGCAGGAGCTTTTAACAAAACTGCAGTCAGCGGAAAAAACAGTGAAAGAGACGAGAAAATTACCTGATGATATAAAAGATGACATCGGGGCCAGTCTGTCGCTGGCCTATAATTCTATCTCTGATATTCATAATTACTATACAGGAAAGATTGAGGTGCCCTTAAAGGACAGTCTTGATAAAACCTACGATGCTCTTGGCACCACCGCAGGAGCACTTGGCAGCATCGGAAACCTGGTGGGACAGATTGATACCACACTAACCAGTGTCAATGCATCGTCTCAAAGTCTGATTGAGGCTTTGGACAGCGCTCTCAATCTGATTCATAAGAGCCAGGAACGCGTCGATGACATGATTACAGACGTGAATAAGGTTGCAGATAATAAACAGCTGAATAAAATAATGGACATTATGAAGAATGACCCGGAGCAGTTCAGCGATTTTATGATGAAACCTACGGATATGCAGACAAATAAAGTATACCCGGTAGAAAACTATGGTTCTGCCATGGCTCCTTTCTATACGATACTTGCCATTTGGGTAGGCGGCCTGATTCTGGTAGCATTGCTGAAAACAAAAGTGGAACCATCCCGATCCCATGGTCTGAAGCTATATGAAATGTATTTCGGCAGATACCTTACATTTATGCTCTTCGGAATTATGCAGGCACTGGTGGTATCCCTTGGAGATCTCTATATGCTGAAGATCCAGTGCTTAGAGCCGGGAAAATTTGTGCTGGCTGCAGTCATTGCAAGCATTATATTTACAAATATTACATTTTCCATGACAGTTTCCTTCGGAGACGTAGGAAAAGCAATTGTTGTGGTATTTATGGTTATACAGGTGGCTGGGTCCGGCGGTACGTTCCCCATTCAGGTAACGCCCAGATTTTTTCAGATGGTAAATCCCCTCCTTCCATTTACCCACTTAATCAATGCCATGAGGGAATGTGTGGGAGGAATTTATGAAAATGCTTACTGGATTGATATCAGGAATGTTCTGGTATACATTCCGCTCTCCCTGCTGGTGGGAATTGTATTGAGGAAGAAGGTGCTTGAACTTAATGAATTTTTTGAAGAAAAACTCAGCCAGACCGGCATTATGTAATAATAAGAAAAAAATGTTTATCTGGGCAGCAGGAATAGCGGCTGTCATTGCTCTTGCAGCTGCAGGATGGCATTATTTCCCTATTTATTATGCCAGATTTTATCTGGCCCGCTCTGCACTGCAGACCCAGGGTATATTAAAGGAGCTTTGGGGAAATGAGAAGGGAGAAGGAGATGCTTATGAGGATTCCGTCAAGCTGGTTATTGATGAAGCCTTCGTAAATGGAAAGTCCGTACTGGTTCTGCCCGGCGGTCTTGGAGTTTCTTTCACGGAACAGCGGGATCTTGAGAATACGTTTGCACAGGGAAAGGTTGATGTATATTTTCTTGGAGCAGTACGGGAGGGAGCAGAATACTGGGCTGATGCAGATCAGGTGGTGATCCATGTGCCCCAGATCTCAGCAGCTGTTGTAAAGACAACCCAGACTGACGTGAAAGATCAGATTGGAGTGTCCCCCATTCCAAAGAAAAAGGAAAAACTGGAAAACAGCTTAAAGCAGCTGCAGGACCACATCGTTGATATGATGGGCAAGAGCAGAGTTGAGTTTACCGGAAGAGACAAAAACGGTGTTACCATACGGGCGCTGGTTCCGGCTGATCAGTTTGACTCCGTCATCAAAGAGACTGGAGCACTTTTGGAGGAAATACCCGGAAAAGAGCCTGAAAGCTGGGCGAACCTTCTTAAGGAACGAAAAACAGAGGGTGAGACCCAGGAAATACTCTTCTCCATACGAAAAGATCTCTCCATTTCACAAATCATCATACCAGGGCTTGCATATGCAGGCTTTCAAAAGGTGGAGAATCAGGGAGCACTTTTATCCGGCCGTATAACCGGGGCAGATGGTGAGATAAATTTTGATTCAACGGTGTATTTTGGAAACGGTGAGGAAGAAAAACGGACTTTACAGATAAAAGAATTAAATATTGTATATAATAAAAAAGACTTAAATTTGAAACTGAAGCTTAGCGGCGGATATGAGGGCGGAAGAATTTCGGCTGGTGTACTGGATCATGATAAACTTTCTGCAGAAGGGGAAGAGACTGTAAGCCTATCAGAATTAAAGGAAAAATTCCTGGAAATGATAAAATTTCTTGGGTTAGACGTGAAATAAAAATATAGAATTCTATTGACAAATGCAACTGTAACTTTTATAATAACAGTAAGAAAACAAAGTAAGGTCCTTTCCATAACAGGGCATAATCCTGGAAATATTGATCAGACTAATGAATAAAGCAATTTCCCTGGAATAAGAAATAGAATGAAGGAGGAGTAATATATGTCAATCGTAACATTAACAAAGCAGAATTTTGATGAAGAGGTCTTAAAAACAGACGATGTAGTGCTGGTGGATTTCTGGGCAACCTGGTGCGGTCCGTGTAAGATGTTTGCACCGGTTCTTGATGAGATTGCATCTGAGAACCATTCCGGTTTAAAGATTGGAAAGGTTGATGTGGATAATGAGCCGGATCTTGCAGGACAGTTTAAGGTTATGAGCATTCCTACTGTAGGAATTTTCAAAGGCGGAAAACTGGCGGCAACTTCTGTAGGAGTGAAGTCCAAGAAAGATATTCTGCAGATGGTAGAGCAGGTAAAATAATAAGATTTATTAAACCACAGGTCAATCCGGTGACAGCAGGAACCTGTGGTTTTTTTTGCGAGTATAAATAACAAAGAAGTGGGTATTGACATTCCCCTATACGGGAAGGATTATACTGGTTGTATATGTAGATAGTACGCATGATAAATAGGTAAATCGAACAGGGAACACATAGACAATGCCAGTGCTTATGGGGGTTTACATGGAAGAAAAGAAACTGTACTCAATAGGGGAAGTGAGTAAGATCTGCAACATTTCAACAAAGGCTCTGCGTTTTTACGACAAGATCGGGATCATATCACCGGATATGATATGTAAGGAGAACAGCTACCGCTATTACAACAAGGAAACACTCATGACGGTTCCTGTTGTAAAGTACTACAAGCAGATGGGATTTAAGCTGGAAGAGATGCAGGGCTTAGTCGAGGGCAATACCTACTATTATCTGGAACAGAATTTCCGCAACAAGATCGATCAGCTCTGTCTTCAGGAGCAGCAGATTCATAACAGCTATGTGGCTGTTAAGGACTGGTACGAGCTGATTCAGGAAGCCAAGATGGTGCTCCAGAACAATGTACATGAGGTATCCGTGAAGTTCCTTCAGGAGTCCACCTTCTGCAGCCTGAAACAGAGCTTCGAATACAATTATATGGAATCAATTATTAACATAGAATGGACCAATCACCTTGAAAAGGCTGAGAATGAAATTACAGGTGCGGTAATCCTTAAGTTTGATTCCTTTGAAGAGAAGATGAGCGGCAAGTGCAAAACGGCAACGATTATGCAGAAAGCCATTCACCCATGCAAGGAATGCTTAAACCGCCAGACCTATGGAGGTATCATGGTTGCGTCAGTCTATCATATTGGAAGACATGAGACCATTGATGAAGAGTACGAACGGATTGTAAGCTGGGCAGCCAAGCGGGGATATCAGTGCGGGAAAGAAAGCTTTGAACGGTATGTGGTGGACTACTGGACAACCAGGAATCCGGAAGAGTTTGTAACAGAAGTTATTGTCCCGGTTTACCGGCAGTAAGGGAGCATGAAACGCTGCCTTACCGGATTAAAAATAAATCTGACAGGTTCTTTTGAAACAGGAATAAATAAAAATTCCTGTTTCAGGAGAGCCTTTTTTGTGTGTGGAGCACCACGGAAAAAATTGCCATTTGAATTGCAGGAAAAATAAAAAAAAATCGGTTGACATTCCCCATAGGGGGAAGTCCTATACTAAATGCATAGAAAAATGCAGGCAGCCAGTAGAAAATTAGTAACATTAACAGGCGTTGTGCATTTTCTAAACGTTTTCAGCTGAACGTGAAAGAAAGAAAAAGTAACAGGGCAACTTAAATTTTGTGCACTATTCAGATGGGGAAGGAAACTTAAATGACGGAAGCGCGAAAGAAATTTAAAAGAATTGGCGTTACAACCGGTTTGATATCCGGTCTCATGTACGGGTTATATACCACCTTTGTACTGATTGCCGGGTACTACAAACCACTTGCCGGGGCAGTGGGGCTTTTTGCTGCTCCCTACGTAACATCTGGTCTCAATGACTTATTTGCCGGTATCTGGCTTACTGTGTATAACATTAAGACCGGAAGAATACGTGAGATCGGAAGAAGCTTAAAACTATTTCCAGGAAAAATCATTCTTCTTGGTTCCCTGGTAGGCGGACCAATTGCCAGCGGTGCATATTTAATGGGTCTGGCAATGGCAGGAGCTTATGCAATTCCGATTTCTGCCATGTACATTCTTTTCGGAGCATTATTTGCACGAATCTTTTTAAAACAGAAAATCGTGCCCAGAGTCGGTCTCGGTATGCTGATCTGTGTTGTTGGAGCGATTGTTATTAACTGGGTAAAACCAGAAGGCAGCACCAACTTTACGCTGGGAATCATCTGTGCATTTGTAGCAGCTATTGGCTGGGCGCTGGAAGGCGTTTTTGCAGCTTACGGAAGTGCGATGCTTGACACAGATGTGGTAATTAATATTCGCCAGCTTTTATCCGGAATCGTTGATTTATTTGTAATTCTGCCTATCGTAGGCGGTATGGGACTTTTAAAAGGCACACTCTTTTCCCTGCCTCCCGTTGCATGGCTGATCGTTGCCGGCCTCTGTGCGGCAATCTCCTATCTCTGCTGGTATAAGTCAAACAGCACTGTGGGATGTGCCATGGGAATGTCATTAAACATCACCTACGCGTTCTGGGGCGTGCTGTTTTGTATCCTGTTTATCAAACAGCCAGTAACCCCGACCATTATTATTGGTTCTATTATCATTATCATCGGAGCTATTTTAGTATCTGTTGACCCATTTGAACTGCTGAATAAAAAGGAGGACTAAACAATGAAATATGATGCATTAGGAATGATCGAAACAAAGGGCTTAATCGGCTCAATCGAAGCTGCAGACGCTATGGTTAAGGCAGCAAATGTAACACTTGTTGGAAAAGAGTTTGTAGGCGGCGGACTTGTTACTGTTATGGTAAGAGGTGATGTAGGTGCAGTAAAAGCAGCTACTGATGCAGGCGCAGCAGCAGCACAGAGAGTTGGCGAACTGGTATCCGTACACGTGATTCCACGTCCTCACGCAGAAGTTGAGACAATTCTTCCAAAGGATAAAAAGGAGATTAAGTAATGGGTAACCAAGGAATGACATCAGCATCTGCGGATGCGAAAATGGCAGCTATCAACAAAAAATTCAGGACAACTGGAATGACAACCGGTGCGTTATCCGGACTTACCTACGGAATTTATACGGTTCTTGTACTGGTAGCCGGCTATTATGAACCTCTTGCCAGCGCAGCAGGACTTTTAGCAGGACCATATGTATTATCCGGCTTAAATGACCTTTTCGCAGGAATCTGGCTGACTGCATACAATGCAAAAAGCGGCCGTATCCGTGAGATGGGCAGAAGTCTTAATACATTCCCTGGAAAAATGATTGTAATCGGATCACTTCTTGGAGGACCTGTTGCAAACGGCGCTTACCTGGTTGGTCTTGCTATGGCGGGAGCTTATGCGATTCCGATCTCCGCATTATGCAGCCTGTTTGGTGCGATTTTTGCATGGATCTTCTTAAAACAGAAAATTACAAAAAGAGTTATGGTCGGAATGCTTGTATGTGTGGCTGGTGCCATCATCATCAACTGGACCAAGCCGGAAGGCAGCGACAACTTTACTCTGGGAATTATCTTCTCCTTCGTTGCAGCAATCTGCTGGGCACTGGAAGGTGTATTCTCTACCTACGGCGGAGCCATGATCGATACTGATGTGGCAGTAAACTTACGTCAGCTCATCTCCGGTATTGTGGACTTATTCGTAATTCTTCCTATCGTTGGAGGTTTAGGACTCTTAGGCGGAACTTTAACTGCAGGAATTCCGGTTATCTGGCTGGCAGCAGCAGGCTTAAGCGCAGCAGTATCCTTCCTTTGCTGGTATAAGAGCAACTCCACGGTTGGCTGTGCGATTGGTATGTCCTTAAATGTAACATATGCGTTCTGGGGCGTTTTCTTCTGTATCCTGTTTCTGGGACAGGCAGTTACCCCTACGATTGTAATCGGCTCTATCGTAATCGTATTTGGTGCGATTGTGGTTACCATGAATCCACTGGATTTATTCAGGAAAGGGGAATAAAAACATGTTATTACCTGCAAGAACAGCGGTTTTAAATTATTTATACGGAGTAGAAAGTGCTGATATCGCTCAGATTATGGGGGCTTTAAAGTCCCAGTACGGCGGAGAGCGTCAGTTTACAAAAGATCGTTATATGGACCACGTAATGTCTTTAGAGGCAAACGGACTGGTTGACTTACAAAGCTACGACCTGGATGAAAAGGGTGAACTGCGCATGCGTTATTCCATTAACGATGACGGCAAGGCAACCGTTGACAAGTACGTAGATAAAAAATACCGCAATCACAAATAAATTTCAGGAGGTTTACGAAGGTGAGATATTACGGAGATGAAGCGTTAGGGCTGGTAGAAACTCTTGGATTAACTCCGGCTCTGGAAGCAGCAGATAAGATGCTCAAAGCAGCAGATGTAGAATTAATTTCCTATGAAAACGTAGGCTCTACCCTGGTAACCATTATGGTAAAGGGTGATGTGGCAGCCGTACGTTCCGCTGTAGATGCAGGCGCAGAAGCAGCAGCAGCTATCGGCAAACTGACTGCACATAATGTAATGCCAAGACCGATCAAAGAAGTCGGCGACATTGTATCAGTACATGATATTGACGCGTAAAGAGAGGAAAACAGTATATGGTAAGATATGAAGCCATCGGCTCAATTGAAACATTTGGTTTGGTATTCGCATTAGAAGCAGCTGATGCTATGTGCAAGGCTGCAGATGTTGAACTTGTTGGTTATGAGAACGTAGCTTCCGGATATATTTCCGTTCTGGTACGCGGAGATGTAGGAGCCTGCAAAACTGCAGTTGATGCAGGAGTGAAAGCAGTAAGCGATATGGGCGCTGAGATTTACAGCTGTGTTGTAATCCCAAGACCTCATCCCGATCTTGAAAAGATCATCAGGAGATATGCAATCGCTGCGCCGGAGCAGGAATAAAACGTATCCCGGTTGAAGGGAGAACAAAGAAATGAATTTTGTAGATAAAGACCTTCTCTCCATACAGGAGGCAAGGATTTTAATGGAAAGCGCAAGAGACGCCGGTAAGACCATGCTCACCTTCCCCCAGGAAAAGCTTGACAGGATCGTCGAAGGACTTGCGAAAGCAGCAAAGGAGCTGGCTAAAGAGCTGGCCGTTATGTCCGCAGAAGAAACAGGTTATGGACGTGCAAAGGACAAGCTGGTCAAGAACACCTTTGTCTGCGAATTTCTCCCGAAGCACTTACAGGACATGAAATGCGTTGGGGTTCTGAATGAAGATCCTGTACTCAAAACCATGGACGTAGGTGTTCCGGTGGGAGTCATTGCTGCTCTTACCCCTTCTGTAAGCCCGGTCTCCACTGCTATTTACAACGTACTGATTGCAGTGAAGTCCGGCAACCCCATCGTCATCGCTCCTCATGAGCGGGCGGTGAAGGTCACAGGCAGGCTTCTTGATTGTATGAAGGAAGTCGGTCTTCGCCATGGACTTCCGGAAGGAGCCATCGGATATTTAAAGACGGTAACGAAAGCAGGAGCTTTGGAACTGATTCATCATCCGGCAGCAGCCATGGTGGTGAATACCGGAGTGCCGGAATTAAACCGTGAGGCAGCAGAAAGCGGAAAGCCCTATATTTACGGCGGTACCGGAAATGGTCCTGTATTTATAGAGCGGACAGCTGATTTGAAACAGGCGGTTGAAGACATTATAGTAAGCCGTACCTTTGATTATGGAATCGTATCTGCGGCAGAACAGTATGTGGTAGTGGACAGCTTAATCGCTGCAGAAGTAAAAGCGGAAATGTTGAAAAACGGTGCTTATTTCATGGACGGGGAAGAAGAGAAGCAGTTAATTGATCTTCTTAACCTGGAACATGGAAATGCAGATACGGAAATTATGGGAAGACCGGCGTTAGAACTTGCCAGACGTGCAGGTTTTAGCGTACCGGAGAACACAAGCGTTCTGGTTTCCCGGCAGAAATATATTTCTGACAGAAACCCATTTGCAAAAGAGCTTCTCTGTCCCGTACTTGCTTACTACATCGAAAACGACTGGATGCATGCCTGTGAGAAGTGTATGAATCTCCTGGTAAACGAAAGCCATGGCCATACTCTGGTAATCCATTCCAGAGACGAAGAAGTAATCCGCCAGTTCGCTTTGAAAAAACCGGTTGGAAGAGTACTTGTCAATACTCCCGCCACATTAGGCAGCATGGGAATGACCACCAGTTTATTCCCCGCCATGACACTGGGGAGTATCACAGCCGGAGCCGGTATTACATCGGATAATGTTTCCCCTATGAATTTCATCTATATCCGGAAAGTCGGATATGGAGTGAGAACAGCCGGTGAATATCTGGAAAATGCAAAGAAAGAGTTGTGTTCCTGTACGCAGACTCCGGCATCTGCCGGTCAGCAGGGGGATGCAAAAGAACTTTTAAAGCAGATTTTAGAAGCATTATCAAAGGAACTGTAAGAGAAATAATTGAAAGAGAGGGAAAACAGATTGGATATTCGTGAATTTTCAAATAAATTTGTAGAAGCAACGAAGAACATGACACCGGAAGAAAGAGCTTCCCTGATGAAGATGTTTGAAACTGTTTCTGACGAAATCAATAAAAATGAGCCTGCAAAGGCAGGAGCTGCAGTATATACCGAGGAGACTACAAACATTCCTGACGGTATTACAGCAAGACTTCAGCGCTTAAAAGAGAATTACTTAACACATAAGCCATCCATCACAACATACCGTGCCCGCGCGATCACAAAGATTGCTGCAGAAAATCCAGGTATGCCAAAGATCATGCTTCGTGCAAAATGCTTCCGCTACTGCTGCGAGACAGCTCCTCTTGTAATTCAGGACAACGAGCTGATCGTAGGTGCTCCAAACGGCGCTCCACGTGCAGGTGCTTTCTCTCCTGATATCGCATGGAGATGGATGAAGGACGAAATTGATACCATCGGAAGCCGTCCTCAGGATCCATTCTATATCTCTGATGAAGATAAGAAGATCATGAGAGAAGAACTTTTCCCATACTGGGAGGGCAAATCCGTTGATGAGTACTGTGAAGACCAGTACCGTGAAGCTGGTGTGTGGGAATTATCCGGTGAATCCTTCGTTTCTGACTGTTCCTATCATGCAGTAAACGGCGGCGGTGATTCTAACCCTGGTTACGACGTAATCTTAATGAATAAGGGTATGCTTGATATCCAGCAGGAAGCAAAGGATCATTTAAAAGAGTTAAATTACGAAAATCCGGATGACATCGAGAAGATCTACTTCTACAAGTCCATCATTGATACCACAGAAGGTGTTATGATCTACGCAAAGAGAATTTCCGAGTATGCAAAAGAGCTTGCTGCAAAGGAAACCAATCCAAAGCGTAAAGATGAGCTTTTAAAGATCGCTGAAGTAAATGCATACGTTCCGGCTCACAAGCCAAGAACGTTCTGGGAAGCAATTCAGTCTGTTTGGACCATCGAGTCTCTGCTTGTAGTAGAAGAGAATCAGACTGGTATGTCCATCGGACGTGTAGACCAGTATATGTATCCTTACTACAAGGCTGATATCGAATCCGGCCGTATGAATGACTTCCAGGCATTTGAGCTCGCAGGCTGTATGCTGATCAAGATGTCTGAAATGATGTGGATCACCAGCGAAGGCGGTTCCAAATTCTTCGCAGGTTACCAGCCATTCGTTAACATGTGCGTAGGCGGTGTGACAAGAAGCGGACATGATGCAACCAACGAATTAACCTACCTTCTGATGGATGCTGTCCGTCATGTGAAGATTTATCAGCCATCCCTTGCATGCCGTATTCACAACAAGTCCCCGAAGCAGTACTTAAAGAAGATCGTAGATGTTGTTCGTTCCGGTATGGGATTCCCAGCCTGCCACTTTGACGATGCACACATCAAGATGATGCTTGCAAAGGGCGTTTCCATTGAAGATGCACGTGACTACTGTCTGATGGGCTGCGTAGAGCCTCAGAAGTCAGGACGTCTGTATCAGTGGACCTCTACCGCATATACCCAGTGGCCAATCTGTATCGAGCTTGTATTAAACAAAGGTGTACCGTTATGGTATGGCAAGCAGGTTTGTCCTGATATGGGTGATATCAACAGCTTTAAGACTTATGAAGAGTTTGAGGCAGCTGTGAAAGAAGAAATTAAGTACATTACGAAATGGTCTTCTGTTGCAACGGTTATCTCCCAGCGCGTTCACAGAGAGCTTGCTCCAAAGCCACTCATGTCCATCATGTATGAAGGCTGTATGGAAAAAGCAAAAGACGTATCTGCAGGCGGAGCAATGTATAACTTCGGACCTGGAGTCGTATGGTCTGGACTTGCAACCTATGCAGATTCCATGGCAGCAATTAAAAAGCTGGTATTTGATGAGAAAAAATATACACTTGCACAGTTAAATGAAGCATTAAAGGCTGATTTTGTGGGCTATGACCAGATCCGCACCGATTGCCTCAATGCACCAAAATACGGAAATGACGATGATTACGCAGATTTAATCGCTGCTGATTTAGTTGACTTTACCGAGCATGAGCACAGACAATATAAGACCTTATATTCCGTATTAAGCCACGGTACCTTATCCATTTCCAACAACACACCATTTGGTCAGTTAACCGGAGCATCTGCAAACGGACGTCATGCATGGCTGCCATTATCCGATGGTATCAGCCCAACCCAGGGCGCTGACTTTAAGGGCCCGACAGCGATCATCAAATCTGTGTCCAAGATGGCCAACGACAGCATGAACATCGGTATGGTACACAACTTTAAGATCATGGCCGGACTTCTTGATACACCGGAAGGAGAAGAAAGCTTAATCACCCTTCTTCGTACCGCCTGCATGTTCGGAAACGGCGAGATGCAGTTTAACTACTTAGATAACAATACTCTGATCGAGGCTCAGAAGCATCCGGAGCTTTACCGTGACTTAATCGTCCGCGTAGCTGGATACAGCGCATTCTTCGTAGAGCTGTGCAAGGATGTACAGGATGAGATCATCAGCAGAACCATGTTGACACATTTCTAAAAGAAAACGGAGAACAATCACAATGGACCATGGAAATACAGGAGATATCGAACGTAAGGCGCTCATCTTTAACGTACAGAAGTACAACATGTATGACGGACCGGGAATCAGAACCCTGGTATTCTTTAAAGGCTGCCCGCTCCGGTGTAAATGGTGTGCCAATCCGGAAGGACTGGTGCGGAAATTCCAGGTGATGTTTAAGCAGAATTCCTGTGCAGACTGCGGGGCATGCGAAAGCGTTTGCCCCGTAGGAATCCATGTGATGTCCAAAGAGACCGGAAAACATGAAATCAGACGGGAAAAGGATTGTATCGGCTGCATGAAATGCAAAAATGTCTGCCCCAATTCAGCGCTTTCCATTGCCGGAGAGGTAAAGACAATTTCCGAGCTGTTAAAGATTGTAGAGGAAGACGCCGCATTTTATGATATATCAGGCGGCGGTGTGACGTTAGGCGGCGGAGAAGTTACTGCACAGCCTGAGGCTGCATTAAATCTTTTGATGGCATGCAAGCAGGAAGGCATTAACACAGCCATTGAAACCTGCGGTTACACAAAGACCGAAACGATATTACAGATTGCTGAATATGTGGACTTATTCCTGTTTGACATAAAGCATATGGATCCGGTTCGCCACAATGAACTGGCCGGCGTGAACAATGAACAGATCTTAATCAATTTAAAAGAACTGCTTCACCGCCGGTACAACGTAAAGGTCCGTATGCCAATGTTAAAAGGAATCAATGACAGCCGGGAAGAAATCGATGCAGTGATTAAATTCTTAATGCCGTTCCGTGATTACAAAAATTTTAAGGGAATTGACTTACTTCCTTATCACAAGCTGGGGGTAAACAAATACAACCAGCTGGATATGGAATATCCAATTGATGGAGATCCAAGCTTAAGTGCGGAGGATCTGGACCGTATCGAAGGCTGGATGAATGAGTATCAGTTCCCGGTTACTGTGGTGAAGCACTAGAAAGGGGAGAGCGCCGTGTCAGAGATACAGCGAGTCATAGAAGAATCCGTTCCGGGCAAGCAGGTTACCATCGCTCATGTAATCGCGTCGCCAATACCGGAGGTATATGAGTGTCTGGGCATCGATGAGCTTGGAGCCATCGGGATTTTAACCCTGTCTCCTTTTGAAACCTCCATCATTGCTGCTGATATTGCGGCGAAGGCAGCCAGCGTGCAGGTGGGATTTTTGGACCGCTTCACCGGCTCCGTTATCATCGCAGGAGACGTGGACAGTGTGGAGACAGCCCTTCGGGCAGTGTGTGATACCTTAAGGCGCGGACTTGGATTTTCCGTGCCGGATATAACCAAAACATGAGAAAAAAGAGAATCATGATCATCGGACCGGGAGGCAGCGGAAAAACTGCCCTTGCAGCCGCAATCAATGGTTTAGACGGTCCTGTCAAACGGACACAGAACATGGTATATGGGGAGAAAACCTTAGATGTACCGGGAGTTTATTTAGAAAGTCCCTGGATGCACAAGCATATCATCGCGGCAGCTCAGGACGCCTCCCATGTACTGATGCTGGTAGACCAGTCCTCATGCCGGGAGAGTTATCCCCCGGGATTTGCAAAAGCATTCCGGGTGCCGGTAATCGGAGTTATTACAGGAAGCGGAAATAAGCCGGAGAATGACGGCTGGTGTATCCGTCAGTTAAAAAAAGCAGGGATTACAACTCCCTGTATTCACATCAACTTATCGGACCGGACGGGAATTGATGAGTTGATGGAACAAATATTAGGAAATACCCCTTCGGGTATCCCTTTATGCCCAAAAAGCGTGGGCAAATCTAAAGAAACACCCTTCGGGTATACCTCAATGCCCAAAGAACATGGGCAAATATTAGGAAAGGAGGGAAATGTAACGTGGAGCAATTTGTAATGAACACAAAGGTATATATGGGATCTTCCTGTCTGGAGAAAATCAAGGAACTTTCTGTAGAAAAAGCTTATATCATCTGTGATCCCTTTATGGCCCAGTCCGGTAAGGTGAATTTAATTACAGACCTGCTTATAGAAAAAGGAAGCAGCTTTGAAGTTTTCTCAGAAGTAGTGCCTGATCCTACGATCACGGTTGTATCAAAGGCAATCGGCGGAATGAAAGGCTTTGGACCGGATACGGTAATCGCTTTAGGCGGAGGTTCTGCCATCGATACCGCAAAGGCAGCCAGCCACATTTATACACAGATGGGAAATGAGAAGCTGAATTTAATTGCAGTTCCAACCACCAGCGGAACCGGAAGCGAAGTAACTAATTTTTCCGTTATTTCAGATCCGGAAGCTCAGGCGAAATATCCTCTGCGCTCCGACAGCATGGTACCGGATGCGGCATTCCTTGATCCCCGATTTACAGTGTCAGTACCGCCTCATATTACGGCAGATACCGGTATGGATGTTTTAACCCATGCGTTAGAAGCCTATGTTTCAACCAATGCAGGTGATTTTACCGATGCCTGTGCGGAAAAGGCAGTAAGACTGGTATGGAGCTACCTGGCACGTACCGTGGAAGAAGGAAGCGACATGGAGGCAAGAACTCATATGCACAATGCTTCCTGTCTGGCAGGAGTTGCTTTTAACGGCGCGTCCTTAGGACTCTGTCATAGTATGGCACATGCACTGGGAGCCCGTTTCCACATTCCTCATGGAAGAAGCAATGCAATTTTGCTTCCTCATGTGATCAGCTATAACGCTGGTTTAGAAGATGCGGGAGATTTTGCAGCATGCAGCAGATATGTTGCAATTGCCAATATGCTTGGCATCGCAGCAGGAACAGAGAAAGCCACGGTACACGGCCTGGTGCGTCACATTAAAAATCTTATGAATAAGATTAAAATACCGCAGCAGATCACCGATTTAAACGTGGATAAAGACGAGTTTGAACAGGCTGTACGGGAAATGGCAGAGAAAGCACTTCATGATAACTGCACATTGACCAACCCAAGAGTGCCTGCGGCAGAAGAAATTGAAGCGATTTACCGCAAGCTTTGTAAGGGGGGCTATTAATGAAATTCATCACCGAAGAAGATTTGAGAATTTTATTCAGAAGAGAACCCTTTGCCTCTTATGATCTTCCTGCACAGGCAAAGCTGACACCAGGAGCGCGTCAGTTCCTGTTGGACAAAAAGATATCATTTTGTGATGATCCCCTGACGGCAAAACGCAAGACTTCAAAACCGGCAGAAGTAATCACAGAGGCACCAGTCACAGAACCTGCGCCGGACCGTTTCTTATTAAAACTGGAAACCTTAAAGGCACAGTTTCTGGAAGCCGGAATTTCCTTATTAGACAGGGACGTGCTGTTAGCTGAGCAGGTGTTTGATTTAGAGCGGAAGTTATCTTTCGTGGGGAAAGGTGCTTTAAGCGAGATAAATCCATTTGAGCCCTGCACCGGATTTAATAAGGAAAACCAAAACGAACCATACTCTGACTGCTTTGAGATCACCGGCTTTCATGCCCAGTCCGAAAAAGGAAGAGAAATAGTCCTGTTACACCGTCTGCGCTGTCTCGTAAGAGAACTTGCGGCAGAAGCAGGAGAAAAGAATTTCAACCCGGTCATTAACCGCTTATCCCAGATGATCTGCCTGTTGTATGGAGGAAATGCATGTCAAAGAAAGAAATAACATTTGATAGCTGTAACCAACTGGTAAGCCAGTTTGAAGCAGTGGTAAAAAATCCAGTCAGAGAACGTTCCTCCGTTTATTATACGGGGGTGGATTTAGGAACAGCGTGCGTGGTACTGGCTGTACTTGATGAGAATTTCAGACCAGTGGCCGGCGCTTACCGGTATGCGGATGTGGTCCGTGACGGAATGGTGGTTGATTATATCGGCGCCATCCGCATTGTTCGTGAGTTAAAGGCAGAACTGGAGGAACAGCTGGATACGGAACTGCTTTATGCAGCAGCAGCAATTCCTCCGGGGACCGATTCACTGGACGGCGGAGCGATCAAGAATGTGGTACAGGGAGCCGGATTTGAAATCACTGCCCTTCTTGATGAACCAACGGCAGCAAATGCAGTATTAAAGATACAAAACGGCGCAGTGGTGGATATTGGCGGCGGAACCACAGGAATTTCCATTTTAAAAGATGGAAAAGTGGTTTATGTAGCTGATGAGCCCACGGGAGGAACTCATTTTTCCCTGGTTGTATCCGGAGCTTATAATCTGTCTTTTTCGGAGGCAGAGCTTTACAAACGGAAAGAAGAAAACCACAAAGAGCTGCTTCCGGTATTAAAGCCGGTAATTGAAAAGGTAGCTTCCATCATTAACCGCCATATCAAAGGATATGACGTAGATGAAATTTACTTAGTAGGCGGTACCTGCTGTCTTGCAGGGATCGAAACAATTATTGAGAAGCAGACTGGGATCCGCACAAGAAAACCGGATAATCCCATGTTTGTGACTCCTCTGGGAATCGCATTCTCCTGTACTCAGGAGGAAATGGATTAAAAGGAAGTGGACGTATGGAATATCGGATTATTAAATCGCCGTCACCTGGAACCGTTGATATTTTAAACCGCAGAAAAGGCTCAGGGGCTTCCACTCCCATCGGAAAGGTGGATGCCATTGGTCTCATTCAGGGCCGGATTATTGAAATGGTATGTGCCGCCGATGTGGCGGAAAAGGCCGTGGGTGTTACAGTAGAAGATATCAAGGGGAGCTGCCCACAGAATATGATCATGCTAGCGATTTTTGGAGATACGGCATCGGTAGAGGCAGCGATGGAAGAAATCAGACTGAGAGAGAAGAGAGGCGGGATAGAATGGTAGCAGCAAGACTGATTGACAATATCTGGGCGACCAGAAAGGCAGAGTCTTTAAACGGTTATAAGTTTATGCTTGCCGAGATCATTGGCGGTACACGGGAAGGTGAACGGCTGATTGTAGCAGACATCATCAGCGCCGGTATCGGTGACCGCGTGATCATTTCCACCGGCTCTTCAGCCAGACGCATGCTGGGAAACGATGAGATCCCCGTTGATGCCGTAGTAATTGGAATTATTGATGAAGACTGCCAGTTTATATAGAAGGGAAGTGATCATATGAAGCAGTTGATATGCGCGAAAGACGTAGAAACATTGCATGCGGAAGGCAAAAATGTATTATACGTAGAGAGCGGAAGCATTATCACACCGTCAGCAAAGGATGCAGCAGATGCTTACGGAATCACCTTCTGCGACAAAGCAGAAGAGAAGGCAGAAGCGAAAGGAGCATTTGCAGGAATGGATATTGACAGCGAGAAAATTTATATGGTACTTAAGACTCTCATGGAGAAGGGAATGTTAAATGACATTTTAAAACCATATGAGTCCGAAAGCCATGGCAACGGTCTAAAGGTTGTCCGCGGAAGTTCTGTAAAGATGGATGTATTTGATACAGGCGATCCTAATGTAAAAGCTTATTATCAGGAGCTTGTAAGCAAAGAAGAGTCAAAAATGAGCGCTGGTTTCCTGGTGATTGACCATTCTGAATTTGAGTGGGAATTAACCTATGAAGAAATCGACTATGTAATCGAAGGAACCTTAACAGTAACCATTGACGGAAAGACTTTCACGGCAAAAGCCGGAGATGTGCTCTTTGTACCGTCAGGATCAAAGGTAATCTGGGGTTCTCCGGACAAGGCAAGAGTATTCTACTCAACCTATCCGGCTAACTGGGCTGACTTGGTTTAAGGAGGTAAATGATGCAGGCACTTGGCTTTATAGAAACAAAGGGTGTGCTGGTGGCAATTGAAGCTGCCGATGCCATGTTAAAGGCGGCGGATGTGTCTCTGGTAGAGAAAACCAAAGTTGGCGGAGGTCTCATTACTGTTACGGTGACCGGTGATGTGGCGGCAGTGAAGGCAGCAGTTGAGGCCGGAGCGGCGGCAGTGGAACGGATTAACAGTGCCGCATTAATCACACGCCATGTGATTCCAAGGCCTCATGAGGAACTTGCAGCTGTCATCGGCGGCAATACTCCAGATGAACCGGAGAAGGCACCAATACCGGAGATTGCAAAGGAACCGGAAGAAGAGGCAGCCGAACCAGTCAAAGAGACAGTTGAATCATCTGCCCAGATAACAGACGAAGAACCAATCTCAGAGACAGAGCTGGTGGACACCATAAAGAGAGAGACCACTGATCTGTGGATGCACCAGGACGGTCTTGCTGAGACCATGAAGATACTTGAAGATATGAAGGTAACAGAGCTTAGGACGCTTGCCCGGGAATATCCCGAATTCAGCATAGCTGGAAGAGAGATTTCAAAGGCAAATAAAACCCTGCTGCTGGAAGAATTCAGGAAGTATTACGGACAAAATGATTAAGATTTTTAGAAGAGGAGATACGGAACATGGAAAATTTTGATTATGATTTGCGTTCCATCCAGGAAGCAAGGGATTTAGCCAGATGCGGAGAAGCGGCTGCTAAGAAAATCGCCGGATATACGGCAGAACAGATTGATGCCATTTTAAGAAGTATGGCAAAGGCGGGCGAAGAACATTCCCTGTGTCTTGCACAAATGGCAGTTGAAGAAACAGGATTCGGTAAAGTGATGGATAAGGCTTATAAAAACCATGCAGCTTCCACACTTTTATATGAAGAGATCAAGGATATGAAGACAAGGGGAATTCTTTGCGAAGATACTGTAAAGCAGACCTTTGACGTAGCAGAGCCGGTAGGTCTTGTAATGGGTATCGTACCTTCCACAAACCCAACCTCCACTGTATTCTTTAAATCCATGATTGCAATTAAATCAGGAAATGCAATCGTATTTTCCCCACATCCATCTGCAGCAAAATGTACTCAGAAGGCAGCAGAGGTTATGCGTGAAGCTGCAATGGCAGCTGGTGCACCAGAAGGAATTATCGGTTGTGTGACCATGCCTTCCATGGGATCAACCAATGAGCTGATGAAATGTAAGGAAGTTTCTTTAATCATCGCAACAGGCGGTCCTGGTATGGTAAAAGCTGCTTACAGTGCAGGAAAACCAGCAATCGGCGTAGGCGCAGGAAACTCTCCGGCATACATCGAAAAGACAGCGGATGTAAAACATGCAGTAAGAACCATTATGGCCAGCAAGACATTTGACTACGGCACCATCTGTGCTTCCGAGCAGTCCATCATCTGCGAAGAGAGCAATCATGCAGAAGTTGTAGCAGAGTTAAAGAGCCAGGGCGGTTACTTCATGACGAAGGAAGAAACTGACAAGGTTTGCAACCTGTTATTCAAAAACGGTCATAACATGAACGCAAAGTTTGTAGGACGTTCTCCTGAAGTGATTGCTGCAGCTGCAGGAATCACCATTCCGGAAGGTACAAAAGTGTTAATCGGTAAGCAGGAAGGCGTTGGCGAAGGATACCCATTATCCTACGAAAAGCTGACAACTGTTCTTGGTTTCTATACTGTTAAGGACTGGGAAGAAGCATGTGGATTAAGCTACCGTCTGTTACAGAACGGTATCGGACATACCATGAGCATTCATACTCAGGACAGAGATATGGTATTAAAATTTGCAGCAAAACCAGCTTCCAGAATTCTTGTAAACACAGGAGGAAGCCAGGGCGGAACCGGAATCAGCACAGGTCTTCCAATTGCCTTCACATTAGGCTGCGGAACCTGCGGCGGAAGCTCTGTTTCTGAAAATGTAAGCCCGAAACATTTACTGAACGTTAAGACAGTAGCATTCGGCTTAAAAGACTGCGCAACCATTGTAGATGACGACCCAACTTTCATGTGGAAAGAAAAATCACAGGCTTCCTCTTCCTTAAGCCCTGCTGAGCTTGTTGCTTCCTTTGAGAAAAAGGAAAGTGCTCCGGCAGCTTCCTGCCAGAGTAACTGCGAAGATAATGACAAGCTTGCGGCTCTTGTAAAGGAAATCGTTCTGGCTATGAAAGGCCAGTAATCTGAACTGAAAAAGGAGAACAGCAATGGATAAGTATGAAGCGGTAATCAAGCTCTTAATGGATGCTGTAAAATCAGAATCCGGCAGTGATGAGCTGACGATTCCGGTAGGCGTTTCCAACCGCCATGTGCATTTGTCTCAGGAAGATCTGGATACTCTTTTTGGAAAAGGCTACGAGCTGACCAATATGAAAGAGCTGTCTCAGCCTGGGCAGTATGCATGCAAGGAAATGGTAACGGTATGCGGTCCCAAGGGAGCCATTGAAAAAGTCCGCATTTTAGGACCTGTAAGAAAGCAGACCCAGGTGGAAATTCTGGCTGCCGACTGCTTTAAACTTGGCAGAAACACAACACCTAAAATGTCCGGAGAACTGGCAGGAACACCAGGAATTACACTGGTAGGACCCAAAGGTACCGTAGAGACAAAAGAGGGCTTAATCATTGCCCAGAGACATATTCACATGTCACCGGCTGACGCTTTAAAATTCGGCGTACATGACGGTGAGACGGTTAAAATTGAGACAGAAGGCATCCGTGGAGGTATCTTTAACAACGTGGCAATCCGCGTAACAGAGACTTCAGCATTAGAATGCCACTTAGATACGGAAGAAGCCAATGCTATGGGCCTTTCCGGTTCATCTAAGGTGACTATTGTAAAATAGGGAACTATTAAAAATTAATTATAAAAACCCAGGAGGATTTAAAAATGAAATATGATGCATTAGGAATGATCGAGACTAAAGGTTTAATTGGATCCATCGAGGCAGCAGATGCTATGGTTAAGGCAGCTAACGTTACTTTAATTGGTAAAGAATTCGTAGGCGGCGGTCTTGTTACTGTTATGGTAAGAGGCGATGTAGGAGCTGTAAAGGCAGCAACTGATGCAGGCGCAGCAGCAGCACAGCGTGTAGGAGAACTGGTTTCCGTACATGTAATTCCTCGTCCACATGCAGAAGTTGAAACAATTCTTCCTGCAGCAAAAGAAGTTTAAATCAGTCTTATGAAAATACCTGGTTCTTTCTGGTTAATCCAGTTGAGAACCAGGTATTTTCTTTGCTATTTTCAGGAGAAAAATGTAGAATAATAATGTTTTTTGTTGGTTACAAATATTAATGGATATCTATGCTTCATTTATGTACAATTGCTCGTTTTTTATACATGTTTAATAAAAAACAAGTTAAATTTCCGTATATAATAGACAAAGCAAAATTTATTAGGTATAATATCTATTATATGTGCAGGAGGCAGAAGGCAGGTGAATTCATGCGTCATAACAAAAGTGTAATGAGGAGTCTTTTGATGGTAACCCAGCTGGGGTTAAGTGTCATGGTGCCTGTATTTGTCTGTATTCTTGCCGGTTACTACTTTGACCGGTATGCAGGAACAAATCTGCTGCTGTTATTCCTTGTTGTGGGTTTTCTGGCAGGCGGTTTAAACGCATATAAGATTGCAAAAGCCACACTTGCAATGAACGAGAGGGAAGAGAAGGAAGCGGAGCGGAAAGCACGCATGGAAAGGCAAAGAGAAGGAATGCCTGTGGTGAGTAAACCCAAGCAGCCAAGCCGTATAAAAAAGGGCAGTGACGAGAAGCTTAAATAAGCAGGAGGACTTGTAATGGAAAAAGCAACAAAGAATCTGATTGCTGAGGTTTCGGCAGGAATTGTGTTTTTTACTGCGGTTATTTTGCTGGGGGCGTTTTTCGTTTATCCCAGGACCTCCGTTTACGCAGGTCTGCTTCTTGGAATGGTGCTCGCTCTTGCCATGTTTTTTTCCATGGCACTGGTGCTTGACCGATCCATGAAATCTCAGGATCCCAGAATCGTTCAGAAACGGGGAATGATAAGTGCAGCTATCCGTTATCTGCTGCTTGTTGCCGTATTGGTAATAGTCATCAATTGGTTTTCAGACTGGTTTAATCCGGTAGCAGTTGTAATCGGAGTCTTAGGACTCAAGGCAGGAGCATTTTTGCAGCCTGTTATCCACAGGATCGCATCCCGTAAGGGAAACAAATAAAGTTTAATTTGCTGCGGTTTTGTGCATTATTATAAGAAAGGAGGCTATAGCGTATGGTCATTGCGAATGCCAGTAATGTGGACTTTATGATTAAAGGTGTCACAAAGTTTCACGCGTTCGGGCAGGATCTATGGGTAACAACAACAGAAATCGGTCTAAGCATTGTGACAATCGTGATCTTAATTCTCGCATTTGTCACAGACCGGAAGATGAAGCGGGCTACGGAAGTTCCGGGTACATTCCAGAACATTATGGAACTGCTGGTTGAATCACTGGATAAACTGGTGAAGGAAACTATGGGGCATAATGCAAGGAAGTTTGTCAATTATATCGGAACAATCTTCCTCTTCATTTTATTTTGCAATATAAGCGGTTTGTTCGGGCTTAGAACCCCGACCGGAGACTTTGGTGTCACATTTATGCTCGGTGTATTCACATTCTGCATCGTTCAGTACCAGGGAATCAAAAACCACGGAATCGGGCATCTTACAAGTCTTGCACAGCCGTTTCCCGTTTTGTTTCCGATTAACTTAATCGGAGAGATTACAAACCCATTATCCCAGGCACTCCGTTTGTTTGGAAACATGATGTCAGGAGTTGTAATCATGGGATTGTGGTATGGGATGATGCCTATCTTTGTCAAGATTGGTATCCCATCATTCTTACATGTATACTGTGATCTGTTTTCAGGCTGTATACAGACTTATGTGTTCTGTATGCTGACCATGGTATATGTAAATGATAAGTTGGATTAATCAAACATTCTATTAATTATTTTAATTCAGGAGGATTTTTCTATGAACGGAATTTCAGGACAGGATTTTATCTACGGTTGCTCAGCAATCGGCGCAGGTATTGCCATGATCGCAGGTATCGGACCTGGTGTTGGACAGGGTATTGCAGCTGGACATGCAGCTGCAGCAGTAGGACGTAATCCAGGTGCAAAATCTGATATTACATCTACCATGCTTTTAGGACAGGCTGTTGCCGAGACAACCGGTCTTTATGGTTTCGCAGTTGCCGCTATTCTTATGTTCTTAAAGCCATTCAGCTAAACAGAGGTCTGGCAGGAATAAAAAGAAAGAGCGAGAGGAGGCGAAACCTTGGAACGATTATTGGGATTTGACCCACAGCTGCTTTTCGATGCGTTTATCACTGGCATTAACGTATTTCTTCTGTTTTTTGCTTTATCCTATAAGCTTTTTAATCCGGTGCGTGATGCTCTGGAAAAAAGGAAGTTAAAGATTGCAGGAGAGTTGAAAAGCGCTGCCGAAGATAAAGAAGCAGCTCATGTTATGAAGGAAGAATACGAGGCCAGACTTTTAGAAGTTAAAAAAGAGGCGGAAGAGATTCTGGAAGATGCAAGAAAAAGAGCGAAGCAGCGTGAGGCAGAGATTTTATCAGAAGCCAGGGAAGAAGCGAACCGCATTGTTATGAGAGGAAATCGTGAAGTGGAACTGGAGAGAAAGAAAGCGCTTGATGATATGAAAGAACAGATCATATCCATCGCATCTGTCATGGCTGGCAAAGTCGTGGCTGCATCCATTGATACTTCCATACAGGATTCTCTCATTGATGAAACCTTGAAAGAGATGGGTGAGAGTACATGGCAAAGCTAGTATCAAAAGTATACGGTGATGCATTGTTTGAGGAAGCCCTGGAAAAACAGGAAGTGGACGCTTTGTTCGAGGAAGTAAAGAGCCTGCAGACAGTCTTTGCTGAGAATCAGGATCTTGCAGGACTTCTTGATAATCCGAAGATAGGCAAGGAAGAAAAAAACGGAATTATTCAGGAAGTATTCGGCGGACGGGTATCGGAAACTCTCATGGGGTTCCTGACAGTCATTGTCGAAAAGGGCAGACAAAAGGAAATCAATGCAATCTGTGAGTACTTTATTAACGCTGTCAAGGAATATAAAAAAATCGGCGTGGCACATGTGACCAGCGCTGTGGAATTAAAAGAAGAACAGAAAGCCCAGCTTCTGGGGAAACTGCTGGGAACAACCAGCTATCAGGAGTTTGAGATGGTTTATCAGGTTGACCCTTCCATTATCGGAGGACTGGTAATCCGGATCGGTGACCGGGTAGTGGATTCCAGTATTAAGACGCAGATTTATGAGCTGCGCCGCAGCTTGTCAAAGCTGCAGATATCGTAACAGAAACTTTGCAGAAAGAAGGTGCAGACCTTAATGAATTTAAGACCAGAAGAGATCAGTTCCGTCATCAAGGAACAGATTCAAAGATATTCAACGAAGCTGGAAGTCTCTGATGTCGGTACAGTCATTCAGGTAGCGGACGGTATCGCCCGTATTCACGGTCTTGAGAATGCAATGCAGGGAGAGCTTCTGGAATTTCCGGGAGAAATCTACGGCATGGTTCTCAACCTGGAAGAAGACAACGTTGGTGCAGTTTTACTTGGTACCGGCGCGATCAGTGAAGGCGATACAGTAAAAACTACCGGACGAGTGGTAGAGGTTCCGGTAGGAGATGCTCTGACCGGGCGTGTAGTCAATGCCCTTGGACAGCCGATCGATGGAAAAGGACCGATTCAGACAGACAAGTTCCGTAAAATTGAGCGTGTTGCTCATGGCGTTATTGACAGAAAGTCAGTAGATACTCCGCTTCAGACCGGTATTAAGGCGATTGATGCCATGATCCCCATCGGAAGAGGACAAAGAGAGCTGATTATCGGAGACCGCCAGACAGGAAAGACAGCCATTGCTCTCGATACCATTATTAACCAGAAGGGCCAGGGCGTGCACTGTATCTATGTAGCCATCGGTCAGAAATCATCTACCGTTGCTACAATCGTAAAAACATTGGAAGAGTACGGCGCTATGGATTACACCACTATCGTGGTATCCACTGCTTCCGACTTAGCTCCTCTTCAGTATATCGCTCCTTACTCCGGCTGTGCAATCGGAGAAGAGTGGATGGAGAATGGTGGAGATGTGCTTGTTATCTATGATGATTTAAGTAAACATGCGGCAGCTTACCGTACCCTGTCACTTCTTCTTAAGAGACCACCGGGCCGTGAAGCTTATCCTGGAGATGTATTTTATCTTCATTCCAGACTTCTTGAACGTGCTTCCAGACTTTCCGATGAGTTAGGCGGAGGTTCCTTAACTGCACTTCCGATTATTGAGACACAGGCAGGCGACGTATCGGCTTATATTCCGACCAACGTTATTTCCATCACAGACGGTCAGATTTATCTGGAAACAGAGATGTTTAACTCAGGATTCCGTCCTGCAATCAACGCAGGTCTTTCCGTATCCCGAGTTGGTGGATCTGCCCAGATTAAGGCGATGAAGAAGATCGCTGCTCCGATCCGTGTGGAGCTGGCTCAGTACAGAGAGCTTGCAAGCTTCGCCCAGTTTGGTTCCGAGCTTGACAAGGAAACAACCGAGCAGCTGGCACAGGGTGAGAGAATCAGGGAAGTATTAAAGCAGGGTCAGTATCAGCCAATTCCGGTTGAATATCAGATCATCATTATCTTTGCAGCGACGAGAAAACTGCTTTTGGATATTCCAACAGCGAAAATCCTCGACTTTGAGAAGGCTTTAAGGAGCTTTATTGACAGCAAATATTCTGAGATTCCTGCAAGTATACGTGAAACAAAACAGATTACACCTGAGACAGAAGAACTGTTGGTGAAAGCAATCAATGAGTGCAAAGCAGGTGTTTTTTAAAGGCAGGTGAAAATCATGGCATCCATAAGGGATATCAAACGAAGAAGAGATAGTATTCAAAGTACCGAACAGATTACCAAAGCCATGAAACTCATATCTACCGTAAAACTGCAGAAATCCAGAGCAAAAGCAGAAGCTTCCAAGCCATATTATGATATGATGTACGATACCATAAACTCCATGCTTAGGAAGTCCGGAACAATAGAGCATAAGTATCTAAAGGCAGGAGATTCAAAGCGGAAGGCAGTGATAGTCATTACTTCCAACAGAGGTCTTGCCGGCGGATACAACAGCAATATTGCAAAGCTTGTCCTTCAGGATGAGCGTTTAAAACCGGAGCTTACCGATATCTATGCCATTGGCCGTAAGGGAAAGGAAGCGCTGGGGAAAAAGGGTTACAATATTGCCCAGGATTATTCTGAGGTAATCAATGAGCCCATTTACCGCGATGCTGCTGACATAACCATGGAGCTTTTGGACGCATTCGGGCAAAACCGGATCGGAGAGATCTATCTGGTTTATACTTCATTTAAAAATACGGTGACCCAGATTCCGACCTTAAAGAAACTTCTCCCTGTTGAGATGGCAGAGGGAAGCGAAAAAGCGGATCTGACACTTATGAACTATGAGCCGGATGAAGATGAGGTTCTGGATTCCATTATTCCCAAATATATGAGCAGTCTGATTTATGGCGCTTTATTAGAGGCTGTAGCCAGTGAAAACGGGGCCAGAATGACTGCCATGGACTCTGCAACCAATAATGCGGAAGATATGATAGAAGAGCTTGGGCTGATTTATAACAGGGCAAGACAGGGTTCCATTACCCAGGAGCTTACCGAAATTATAGCCGGTGCCAATGCAATATCATAACTGTTCGGAGAGCGAAACGAGCCGAACTTCCTTAATAAATAATGAAATATAAATAAAGGAGAAACAAGATGGCAGAACAAAATATTGGTAAGATCACCCAGATCATCGGTGCCGTACTGGATATCAAGTTCAGCCAGGGTAAGCTGCCGGACATCAATGAAGCCATTGATATCAACACAAAAGACGGCGGCAGACTGGTTGTAGAAGTATCCCAGCATCTTGGCGATGATACCGTAAGATGTATCGCCATGGGCACAACCGATGGACTGGTACGTGGTATGGAAGCCGTAGCAACAGGCGCTCCTATTACTGTGCCGGTTGGAGAAGAAACTCTGGGACGTATCTTTAACGTTCTGGGCGATCCAATCGATAAGAAACCAGCACCGGAAGTAAAAGAGCATTTCCCGATTCACAGATCCGCTCCCACCTTTGAAGAACAGTCTACGGAAACGGAAATTCTGGAGACCGGAATCAAAGTCGTAGACCTTCTGTGCCCTTATCAGAAGGGCGGTAAGATCGGTCTGTTCGGCGGTGCCGGAGTTGGAAAAACCGTATTAATTCAGGAATTGATCCGTAACATTGCCACAGAGCACGGCGGATATTCTGTATTTACGGGAGTTGGTGAGAGAACCCGTGAAGGAAATGACTTATATCACGAAATGCAGGAATCAGGCGTAATCAATAAAACAACCATGGTATTCGGTCAGATGAACGAACCGCCGGGTGCACGTATGAGAGTAGGTCTGACAGGACTTACCATGGCGGAATATTTCCGTGACCAGGGCGGTAAGGATGTGCTTTTATTCATCGACAACATCTTCCGTTTTACCCAGGCCGGTTCTGAGGTATCCGCCCTCCTTGGACGTATGCCTTCTGCCGTTGGTTACCAGCCCACACTTCAGACTGAGATGGGTGCACTTCAGGAGCGTATTACATCAACAAAGAATGGTTCTATCACTTCCGTTCAGGCAGTTTATGTGCCGGCTGATGACTTAACTGACCCGGCTCCGGCCAATACCTTCGCTCATCTGGATGCGACCACGGTTCTTGACCGTTCCATCGTAGAGCTTGGTATCTATCCGGCAGTTGATCCGTTAGGCTCAACTTCCAGAATTCTTGATCCGCGTATTGTGGGCGAAGAGCATTACCATGTTGCCCGCGGAGTGCAGGAAGTTCTTCAGAAGTATAAAGAGCTTCAGGATATCATCGCCATGCTCGGTATGGATGAACTTTCTGAAGAAGATAAGCTGACTGTAGCCCGTGCAAGAAAGATTCAGAGATTCTTATCCCAGCCTTTCTTCGTTGCAGGCCAGTTTACCGGTCTGGAGGGACGTTATGTTCCTCTTGCTGATACCATTCAGGGCTTTAAGGAGATTCTGGAAGGAAAGCACGATGATGTGCCGGAAAGCTATTTCTTAAATGCAGGTAGCATTGATGACGTTCTTGCCCGCGTGAAAAAATAGGGGGTGGGAAGATGGCTGATTTATTTAAACTGCAGATCATAACTCCCGAAAGAAAGTTTTATGAGGGAGATGCCTCAATGGTAGAGCTTACCACCACAGAAGGCGAGATCGGTGTATACCGCGGACACATTCCCATGACGGCTATTGTAGCACCGGGAGTCTTAAAAATTCACGAAGCAGGCGGCATAAAAGAAGCTGCTCTTATGTCAGGATTTCTTGAGATTTTACCGGAGAAGATCGTTATAATGGCTGAAGTGGCAGAGTGGCCTGAGGAGATTGATTTAAGCCGTGCAGAAGAGGCAAAAGTTCGTGCAGAACGCCGCTTGAAAGAGCAGAGCGGAGAAATAGATATAGTAAGAGCGGAAACAGCGTTAAAAAAGGCGCTTGTAAGAATTTCGCTTACAAAATAACAAATAGGGATTTGAACCGTTTTATGCGGTTTAAGTCCCTTTTTTGTGGATAGACATACTGGAAACAGCCCGGATTGTGGATTATCTGCTCAAACTATGTTATACTAAGGAACAGATAAAATCAAACAGGGAGAATGTATTATGAAACAAACATCATTAGTCATTATGGCAGCCGGCATCGGGAGCCGGTTTGGCGGCGGGATTAAACAGCTGGAGCCGGTTGGGCCCAGCGGAGAGATCATAATGGACTATTCCATTTATGATGCTCTAAATGCCGGTTTTAACAAAATTGTGTTTATCATTCGTAAGGATCTGGAACTGGATTTTAAAGAGATCATCGGCAACCGGATTGAAAAAATTGCACCGGTGGAATATGCTTTTCAGGAGCTTGATGATCTGCCTGAGGGCTTTCATAAGCCGGAAGGAAGAACCAAACCCTGGGGAACAGGACAGGCAATTCTCTGTGCCAAAGATGTGATACGGGAGCCGTTTGCAGTGATTAATGCAGATGATTATTATGGCAAAGAAGGGTTTGTAAAGATACATGATTATCTGGTTAACCAGATGGATACGGATGCAAACCCCTTTGATCTTTGTATGAGCGGATTTATTCTGGGCAACACCTTAAGTGAGAACGGGGGTGTGACCAGAGGGGTATGTCAGGTAGGAACTGATGGTGTCTTACAGAAAGTTACGGAAACCTATGAGCTCGTTATGGAAAACGGTGAAGCCTGCGGTAAGGATGAGGCGGGTAATCCGGTGAAAGTACCGTTAGAACAGAATGTATCCATGAATATGTGGGGGCTGTCACCTGCATTTCTGGCGGAGCTGGAACGTGGATTTCCGGCCTTTTTGGAAAACCTGAAGGAAGGGGATATAAAGTCTGAATATCTGCTTCCCAAGATCATTGACCGGCTGATCAGCCAGGATAAAGCCAGAGTCCATGTGCTGGAAACAAGGGATAAGTGGTTTGGTGTAACTTATAAGGAAGATAAACCGGCTGTTTCTGCGGCCATCAGAGAACTGGTTTCAAAAGGAATTTATCCGGATCGTCTTTTTAAACGATAATATCTGAACTTTTTCACGTTCCTTAGCATAGAATGGTGTTGTATAAGCTAAAAGCAGGGAGTGATAACAACCGTGCCAGGCAACCCGGACTATACTTATGGAAAGGATAGTGAGAACCTGCCTCCATATGTGCTTTATGGCGACAGGAGTATCAGGGAAATTTCTCTGGAGCCGAAGGATATCATTGCAAAGGATCTGGAATATTTACAGGGAATGTACCCGGGACATATGAAACGTCTGCAGGAATACGTCGTTTCCGCATGTGATCATCTGGATTATAAAGACAGTCCAATGTACGATGAATTTCCCGATCGTCTGCTTATTCATCAGGTTTGTGATTCTATTTGCGCAAAGATTCGCGAGGAGGGGACCATAACTGACGAATTGCTGATGGGGAACAATGACAGTACAAAAGCGGCCGCGCAGACGCAGCCAGAGCCGATGGACTGGGAGAATGAAGAGGTAGAAAAGGCAGAACTGAATGACCGCTACTCCACATGGGGACCTCCGGGCTGGGGACCGCCCGGACCAAAACCTCCCGGCTGGGGCCCGCCCGGCCCAAAGCCGCCGCACTGGGGACCCGGCCCCGGACCAAGACCTCCATACTGGGGGCCGCCCGGACAAAAACCGCCGTACTGGGGACCCGGCCCTGGACCAAAGCCGCCGTACTGGGGACCTGGTCCCGGACCAAAGCCGCCTTATTGGGGGGTGAATCCCGGACCACCTCAGGGGAATAACTGGCTGGGTGATATTGTGTCTGTATTGCTTCTTAATGAAATGCACCGCAGAAGATGTAATTCCGGACGGTGCAGATAGGCTATAAAAAAGCAGCTTTCTTTAAAAAGGAAAGCTGTTTTTTTATAGCCTGAAGCCTCTGGCAGAATATTCTGAAGGGAAGAAAAAACCAGTATTTGTTGTTATTTGGTATGGACGACTAAAGTAATTTTAATCAGGTAATCATGTATGAAAATCATCATGGAAGCTTTTTTAAAAAAATAATATGAATTTTAAGCGGATTCATCTGCAAAAATAAAGTACAAAATTACAAGTAAACAGCCTGAATGTGGCAGACATCTTTTTCTGAAATTCCTTACTATAAAAGAATCAATACATAGGAGGTTTTTATGGAAAAAGAGAATAGAAAACTGGGGTTGATGGCCCTGACTGCATTGGTAATCAGCTCTTCCATTGGAAGCGGAATTTTTGGGATTTCATCAGATATGGCACAGGGGACAAGCCCGGGGGCAGCCATTGCAGCGTGGATCATTACAGGAGCAGGAGTTCTCATGCTGTGCCTGTCACTTACCAATATCATTAATAAGAGGCCTGAATTAAGCGGGATTTTCAGCTATGCAACAGAAACCTTTGGTCCTTTTGGGGGATTTATCAGCGGCTGGGGTTACTGGTTATCCGCATGGTTGGGAAATATTGCTTTCGCCACCATCATGATGAGCGCACTCAGCTATTTTATTCCTGCGCTTGGTGATGGAAGTAATCTTCTTTCCATTATTATTGCCAGTGTGATTCTCTGGATCATGTGTCTGGTCGTAAACAGAGGGATTGAAAGCGCTGCATTTTTAAATACCATAATTACCGTTTGTAAGCTGGTCCCTCTTTTGCTTTTTGCCGTTGCGGCAATTATTTCATTTAAGGCAGATATATTTGCCGCAGACTTTTGGGGAACTTTGTCAGGAAACTTTTCTTTAAAGGATATGGTATCTCAGGTAAATTCCAGCATGATGGTGCTTATGTGGGTATTTGTAGGAATCGAGGGAGCGGCTATGATGTCAGATCGAGCCGTAACAAAGGCAACTGCGGGAAAGGCGACTGTGTTGGGGCTGGCTGGGCTTTTATGTGTTTATCTCCTTTTGTCTCTGTTACCGTATGGGCTGATGAGCCGTGCCGAGATATGTGAATTGAAGCAGCCCACTATGGCATATCTTCTTTCTTATATTGTTGGTCCGTGGGGAGCAGCTTTTATTAATATCGCAATGATTATATCTGTTGCAGGATGCTGGTTGTCGTGGACCATGCTTCCGGTTGAAACTACACTGCTGATGGCTCAGCAGAATCTTCTTCCCAAAAAATTCGGAGAAGTAAATGACAAGAATGTTCCAACCTTCTCTCTGGTTTTTATGACGGCTCTTTCACAGATTTTCATCTTCACTCTGCTGTTTACGGATAAAGCCTATAATTTTGCATATTCACTCTGTACTGCTGCAATTTTTGTAACCTGGATTCTGGTATGTGTATATCAGGTGAAGCTTTCTTATGAAAACAGAGGTAAAAAGGGAGAAGCAGGACAGCTGGCAATAGGACTTCTTGGAACTGTTTTTTATGCATGGGCAATATGGGCATCCGGAATAGGGTATTTTCTACTATGTATGCTGGTTTATATTATTGGCATTTTCCTCTATGTTAAAGCAGGAAAAGAAAACGGAGTAGAAAAGGTCTTTTCCACAAAAGAACGAATAGTAATTATGTTCATTCTTATTGGTGCGGCGATATCTGTTTACATGCTGGTAACTGGTGGGATTGCTGTCTGATCATGAAATTCGGATCTATTATATGGCCCTGTGTGGACTTGCTTACATAAAATTCAGGCGGCAAAATTGACAAAAATTTACTTTTAATGATATGATTCGACATAAGGAGAATGATTGGAAACGGCAGTGAAGCAAGGTGTTTCAGAGGAGAAGCAGAACGGATAATGTGAGGTCCAAATGAGTACAACAATTTTTATCTTCGACATCGTATTAATTATAATATTTGCCTGTTCCTGTACGATTAATGTAACTGCATACTGTAAAACAAAGCATGTCAGGGAGTTTGAGACCGGCATGCTTATGTTCTTTTATTGCCTGAATTCCATGATTATTTTCATGTCAGAATTTTTGCTTAAACTGCCTCTTTTTGAAGGTGCCTATAATGTACTGACTTATTTCAGCGTTAAGGTTATCTGTGGAATTGCCATAAGTACTCTGTATATGCTGCTTACCGCTTCTTTGCTTGAAAAAAAGACGGGAATTCTTCATGTAATCATTATGATGCCTTTGATCTGTGTGACGGTCTATGTGGGAGATTTAAATGGATCAGTCAGTCAGCACTGGATATTTTATACCATCCGGCAGATATATCTGGCATGTTTTGTCCTTTATTATTTTATCCATTATGCGTCTGCGAAAGACAGGGAGTATAAAATAAGGATCAGGCATTACCGGTTTATTTTTGTCATAGGAGGCATCTTCTCTGTACTGATTTTTGCTGAAGACAGCATGGTTATCTTCCACTTTCAATATGTGATCAATACGTTGAATCTGAAGGTGTTTATGGAACATAATTTAAGTGAAGACACATTTTTCGTGATCCTGGCAATGATCGGAGTAAAAAGCGGATTCTCGCAGCTGATACAAAGAAGAGAACCGGCTGAGATTCCGGAGCCTGGGATTCCTCTTTCTGCTGCGGCAGTCTGCGAGGTAAAAACTCCTTATCCGGAAGACCCTTTTGTCAGGGCTTACGGATTAAGCAATCGCCAGTGTGATGTACTGTATCTGCTGTTGAAGGACAAGACCTATCAGGAAATGGGGGAAGAACTGGGGCTGTCTGTGGGAACCGTAAAATTTCATGCTCATGGGATCTATGAAAAAACGGATTCCAGGAACCGGTCGGAACTGATTGGCAGATATGAGAAGTTTTATGAAAGCCGGGAGCAGACTCCGTTAACCTGACTTCTGTTTTTTTGAGCTCTCGTAAAGGGCGTATAATTCCTGCCGGGAATTTGAACCTGTTTTTTTTAAAAGGTTATGGACATGGGAACGTACGGTAAAGGATGAGATAAGAAGCTTGGCGCTGATCTGCTGATCGGTGGTGTGGTTTAACAGCTCCGTAAGGATGGTCTGTTCCCGAAGAGTAAGGGAATAGGATTTACAAAAAGAATAATAAGAAGCAGTTTCGGTATCTGGAGAAGCGAAAGATTCCGGTACCTGTTCCCGGGAATTTACAGCAGCTTTGCATGTGTGCAGAGCTGCTGTTTTCTTCAGAAAAAAACAGATATAAACCAGGGCTGATAAACCAAATAAAAGATCAATGGAAAAGATACGGCAGAAGAACCGACCGCTGCGGGCAGGGAAAACAAAAATCCTGATATAGTTTTCTATAATGCCGGAAAGAGAAAAGAGGAGAACGGACAGGAATAGCGCAGGCCGAAAATAAGAGAAAAGCTTCCTGCTTTGACTGCAGGCTGCCTGATTCATAAGCGCGTAAAAGGAAAAGCCTCTGTAAATTAAGGAAAGAGGAAACAGAGAGCTGTAAAGAAACAAGGTAGTACTGCTGCTTTTTAAGGTGGGAATCAGCAACAGAAGAAATATGAATATACACAGAATCATGTATTCATGAAATGGAAGCTTTGATGTGTGGTTTAGCTGATAACCCAGGTTTAAGAGGCAGATAACAGCGGATATGGATATAACCGTATTCCATACGGGCATAGTGAAATAGACAGCCTGGTAGAACCGGCCGAATTCAGGGAGAAATTCTGCCATAGCTGCAACAAGCTGATTGACAGATAAACAGAGATAGAGTGCGGATAAACTGGCAGCGCTGCAGCACCGCTCACTTAAGTAGCGGCAGAAGGCAAGAAGGCACACTCCAAAGTATAAAATTAAAAGTATATTGTCGTATAAGTAAAGTAACAGATTCATAATTACCTTTGAGCTTTTTTCTTTCAGTATAGCAAACTGGAGAGCAGAGATCAAGAAAAATTGTGCAAAATGTATAAGGTTTAGGCTTGGTTTTGTCTAAAATGTATAATTATTCATAAAAATAAATGAAAAGGTTTATTCCAAACCCGATTTTTTGATGCTATTCTTTGGGAGACGTGAACGCGAAGAAGCGGAAGCGTTACAAAATGCCAATGATAAAACATAAAAGGAGGTTATTAATTATGCAGAGTATTAATGTAAAAAGTGAAATTGGCCGCTTAAAAAGAGTATTGCTGCACAGACCGGGAAAGGAATTATTAAATCTGACACCAGATACACTGGAGAGGCTTCTCTTTGATGATATTCCTTTTTTAGAGGCAGCACAGCAGGAGCATGATGCATTTGCCGAAACATTAAGAAACAATGGTGTAGAGGTATTGTATCTGGAAGATGTTATGGCTGAGGTACTGGATTTAAGCGATGAAGTCAGAGATGAGTTCATAAAGCAATGGATCAATGAAGCTGGAATTTCCACCGGACTGTATAAGAAGAAAATTTACGATTATATGATGCAGTTTAAGGATGACAGCAAAGCACTCGTGCTGAAATCCATGGAAGGCATTGTACTAAAGGAGCTTAATTATACGAAAAGCGATTCATTGGTTGATCTTATGAGCGACCCCTCTAAGCTGGTGATTGATCCCATGCCGAATCTTTACTTTACCCGTGATCCATTCGCATGCATCGGGAATGGAGTCAGTCTGAACCGTATGTATTCTGTTACCAGAAACCGGGAGACGATTTATGGCGAGTATATTTTCAAATACCATCCGGATTTTAAGGGAAAGGTTGATAAGTATTATGACCGTTACAATGCGTTTCATATTGAAGGCGGAGATATTTTAAACATCAATGATAAGGTTCTTGCTGTTGGTATTTCCCAAAGAACGGAACCCGATGCCCTGGAGCTGCTGGCAAAGAATATTTTCGGAAATGAGAATAGTACTATTGAGACAATCCTTGGATTCAATATTCCAAACAGCCGGGCATTTATGCATCTGGATACGGTGTTTACCCAGATTGATTACGACAAATTTACCATTCACCCGGGAATTCTGGGACCTCTGCGGATTTACAAGATTGAAAAAGGAAACTGCAAAGGCGATATTAAGGTAGAGGTTCTGAATTCTGATCTTGAGACCGTTCTTGAGAAAAGCCTCGGAATTGATAAGGTTGAGCTGATCAAATGCGGAGGAGAGGATATGATTGCAGCAGAAAGAGAGCAGTGGAATGACGGCTCCAATACTCTTTGCATCTCACCGGGAACCATTGTCACCTATCAGCGCAACACAAAAACCAATGAATTATTGAAAAAGCGGGGGCTGAATGTACTGGAGATTCCAAGTGCAGAATTGTCCAGGGGAAGAGGCGGTCCCCGCTGCATGAGCATGCCGCTTGACCGTGAGCCGGTCAATTACTAAAGAAAAAGGAGAAAAAGAAATGGCAGTTAATTTACGAGGAAGAAGCTATTTAAAATTACTGGATTTTACACCGGAGGAAATCCGTTACCTGATTGATCTGGCTAAGAATTTTAAGGACTTAAAGAGAAGCAATACTCCTCATAAATATCTTATGGGAAAAAATATTGTTCTTTTATTTGAAAAAACTTCTACAAGAACCCGTTGTTCCTTTGAGGTGGCAGGCAATGATCTGGGAATGGGAGTTACATATCTTGACCCGGGCAGTTCACAGATGGGAAAAAAAGAAAGCATTGAAGATACAGCCAGAGTCCTTGGAAGAATGTATGATGGAATTGAATACCGGGGTTACAGCCAGGAACTGGTTACCAAGCTTGCTCAGTATGCAGGCGTTCCCGTCTGGAACGGGTTAACGGATGAGTTTCACCCCACACAGATGCTTGCAGACCTCCTGACCATTGAAGAGCATTTTGGATTTTTAAAAGGAATAAACTTTACTTTTATGGGAGATGCCAGAAATAATATGGGAAATTCGTTAATGGTGGCGTGTGCCAAAATGGGGCTTAATTTTACAGCCTGTGCTCCAAAGGATTTATGGCCGGCTGAAGAGCTGACTGAGGTATGCAGAAAGATTGCTGCAGAAAATCATTGCTCCATAACATTAACGGATGATGTACAGGAAGGAACAATGGGGGCTGATGTGGTATATACGGATATATGGGTCTCCATGGGAGAACCGGATAGTGTATGGGACACACGGATCAAGCTTCTGAGCCCTTATCAGGTTAATGAAAAGGTCATGGAAAATGCCGGAAGTCAGGCCATCTTTATGCATTGCCTCCCATCCTTCCATGACAGAAAAACAACCATTGGTGAGGATATCTATCAGAAATTCGGTCTGGCTGAGATGGAAGTGACAGATAAAGTGTTTGAAGCAAAATATTCCAGGGTATTTGATGAGGCAGAAAATCGTATGCATACCATTAAAGCTGTGATGTATGCAACGCTTTGCTAGAAAGGTTGGTCAGGGTGAAAAGAATTGTAATCGCGCTGGGCGGAAATGCTCTGGGCAATACATCAGAAGAACAGCTGGAACGGGTAAGAATTACGGCAGAAGCTGTTGTGGATATCGTGAAGGAAGGATATGAGGTGGTTGTATGCCATGGAAATGGTCCCCAGGTAGGAATGATCAACCTTGCTTTTGAGAAAGGTCATGAGGCATTAATTGTCCCCGAAATGCATCTTCCTGAATGTACGGCAATGAGTCAGGGGTATATCGGTTATCATCTCCAGCAGGCAATTGATCAGGAGCTCGTTAAGAAGCAAATTCAGGATACGGTTGTAATTACCATGCTGACACAGGTAATCGTGGATGAAAAGGATCCGGCTTTTCAAAATCCCACGAAACCGATTGGAAGATATTATGATGAAGCAGAAGCCGGACGCCTGATGGAGGAAACAGGTAAGAAGTATGCGGAGGATTCCGGACGGGGATACCGCCGGGTAGTTGCTTCCCCCCAGCCGGTAAGTATCTATGAAAGAATTTCCTTAAATACGCTGATCAATTCCCACCATGTGGTCATTGCAGGAGGGGGAGGCGGAATTCCCGTAGTTAAGGAGCCGGATGGCTCTTATCATGGAGTCGATGCAGTAGTTGATAAGGATCTGGCGGCTGAAAAGCTGGCAGAACTGGTGGACGCAGATGCATTTGTCATACTGACAGCTGTAGATAAGGTTTCCATTCACTTTGGTAAACCAAATCAGCAGGATCTTTCCCAGATTACACTGGCCCAGGCAGAACAGTACATTAAGGAGGGGCATTTTGCTGCAGGAAGTATGCTTCCCAAGGTAAAGGCTGCCATGAAATTTATAGAGCAGAAAAAAGAGGGCGTATCCATTATCTGCTCTCTGGAAAAGGCGGCGGAAGCTTTAAGCGGAAAAGCCGGAACAAGAATTATAAGCAAATAAGTTAATGGAGAAAATACGATCCCATTTTATTTATATCAGGTAAAATGGGATACTTTTCCTCCAGGTATGAATAGAAATACTTATATTATCATGAAACAAATGAATATACGATAACTTATTAACGTATTACGCAAAATCTGGAAGGATTTGATAAGATGAAGGAGTATATTGAGCTGCAGTCACATTTCTGCTCAAAAATAGATATTAAAAAAATATGCACCTTTGATTACGAAACAATCGCGGAAAGAACTTTGCCGTTGTATCACAAAAGTCCGAGATTCATTTTAGTGAGAGAAGGAAAAGGCAGTATCGAGATAGACAGGGAACGGTACGAACTAAAATCAGGAGTATTGCTTTCTGTACTGCCATGGGAGTGCACACAAATCGTAGAGGTGGAAGAGGTCTTAAGCTTTGAAATTGTTAAATATAATTATGATGTGGTGGCGGAAACGATAAAATCCTCTACCTCCATGTCGGATCCTGTTTCTGTTTTAAAGAAACTGGAAGAAACTCCATATGCGTATCTTACGGAGGAAATGAGAGAAGAGGTGGGATATCTGTTTCTTAAAATCAGGGAAGAGGCAGGGGTGGAATCTGTAATGGATTTCAGGGAAAGAAGATCCTATCAGGAGATAAATATAATTATGCTTGTTTCTTCTTTGATCATTGCATTTTGCCGTGTGATTGATAACAGGGATAAAAAGATATGTATAAAAAACGGATCAGAGGATAACCGGCTGCTGATCCTGCGTTACATCTACATGCATCTGGGAGAGAAGATTACTCTGGAGAGAATAGCGAAACAGTTTTATTTGAGCAGATCATCGGTCCGGATGTATATCTTCGAAAAGACAGGACTTGCATTTCATGAACTGGTCAGTGAAATGCGGATTGTAAAAACAATCAATTATTTATTATATACGGATATGACATTGGAGGAAATAGCGCCTGTTCTTGGATATGTGGATGCAGCACATATATCCAAGGTATTTTCCTACCGTATGGAAAATAAGATCAGCAATTACCGAAGAACGTATCAAAGAGTTTTGAACATAACAAATATAGAAGAGAAAAAGATGGCTTACCAGCTGGTGGAGTATATTTCCAGAAATTATCAGGAGGAGATACAGGCGTTTGAAACGTCAGAAAGATTCGGCATATCCATAGAGGAGATGAACCGGCATTTAATGATGCAGGTAGAATGTAATTTTTCTGATTTTGTGAACCGGTTAAGGATTGACAAATCCTGTGAACTGCTTCTTGATACGGATAAATCGATTACTGATATTGCTATAGAAGTAGGCTATGGAACGGTAAAGACATTCCGCAGAAACTTTATCCAGCTCAGGCATGTTCTGCCCAATGAGTTTCGGGCAGCCCAGGCTGTGCTTGTCAACTGATGAAAAAAGAGGGAAAAAGATGGAATACCAGAAAGAAGAGTATGTGTCATGTGATCATCTGTTCAAAATGAAATTTAAAGTTGGAAAGATTGTAAAATGTTCGGAAGTAAATCAGTCCAACAGGCTTTTATGCTTTCAGGTGGAGATTGGGGACAAGACATGTCAGATCCTGTGCGGTCTGAAAGGATATTATGAAACCGGAGAAGTTATCGGAAAAAAAGTGATGGTTCTGGAAAATGTGAAAACCACCAGAATAGCAGGTATGAAATCGGAAGGGATGCTTATGGTGGCGGAGGATCGGGAAGGGAATGTGTCCTTTATGATTCCTGACCGTGACATGGAAGCTGGAGTTGAGATTCTTTAGGTGAACAGGTAAAAGGGGAATAAGGTGAATGAATTAGAAAAGGATAATGTAAAAACCAGGCGTCAGAAGACAATTCTTAAATTGATCAGGAAGCAGCCCATCACGACACAGACAATGCTTAAGGAATATTTAAGCAGGGAGGGGATTGATGTCACCCAGGCCACCTTATCCAGGGATATCAGGGAGATGAACCTGATAAAGGGAGTAAGCGGGGAAGGATATATTCAAAGCAGTATTATATCCAGACACCAGATTTCCCACAGGCTTTTTATACTGTTTTCCATGGCAGTCAGGGCAGTGGAGCTGTCAGGAAATGTGGTTGTTATTGACTGTGAGCCAGGCATGGCGGCGTCTGTATGTACGGTTATCGATGAACTGGGCTGGAATGAAATTGTAGGAACCATTGCTGGGAATAATACGATCTTCGTAATTACCAGAGAAGGTACTTCCTATCAGCTGGCGGAGCAGTTTAGGAATATCAGCAGTTAAGACAGGATATGGAATTTACGCTAACCGGGTTTTTTTGCCAATTAACGAATGTTTAAGAAAGTTTTCGTTGTAGTTTTGTCCATTATTGTATACAATAAAGTAGATTAAATTGGAAAAATAAAGGATGTTTTATATGAATCGTTTGGCTAAAAAAATCGGAATTTTATCTGTGGTATTCCTGTTGGCTATCGCAGTTTATTTTATGTGGAATCAGAGAAATACGGAAAAAAGCGATGTAATGGTGTATACCTCCATGGATGAGGCATCACTTCCTGTTGTATACGCGGATATGTTCGGAAGAAAGATGAATCTGCTGCACGGCTATGTTCAGGATATGGCACAGACTGTATCAAGGGAAGCCCTTACCGTTCTTCCCCAGGACAGGAATTTAAGCCTTGGGATTGCAGATTATAACGGAAGTATAACCGGCATTCAGTATGAAGTGCGCAGTCTTGATTTAAGCCGTCTGGTGGAACGGACCAGCCTGAGTAAGTGGGATGAGGAAGATGGAACAGTAAAGGCTGCGCTTCCCATACAGAATCTGCTGACAAAAGACAAGGAATATATACTGATACTGACTCTGGACACATCGGAAAACGGAACACTTTATTATTATACCCGGATCATGTGGACAGACAGTACCAATGGGAAGGACATGATCGATTTTGCCGTAGATTTCACCACCAGGACATTTCACTATGATCAGGCAAGAGATTTAACCACGTATCTTGAGACCAGTAATTCCGAGGATAACAGTTCTCTTGGACATGTGTCTATCCGGTCCAGCTTTTCCCAACTCACATGGGGCGGGCTGACGATGGAGCCGGTAGGGGAGATCCGTGCCACCCTGAAGGATTTAGACGGCGTGATGTGCAGTGTCAGTCTGGAGTATCAGGCGGCGCGGACAGGCGAAGGGGATGACAGAGAGCTATATGAAGTGGAAGATTCCTTCACGATGAAATGGGATAGCAAGCGCATTTATCTGATGGACTTTGAACGGAGTACCAATCAGATCTTCTCCGGACAGAAAGAACTGTTTTCGGGAAAACGGATTACACTGGGAATTACCAATGCGGATGAAGTACAGACGAAAAAAAGTCCCGGAGGAAATTGTATTGCCTATGGAATTAACCGGGATTTATGGACATATGATCAGAAACAGGGGCATGCAGTAAAGGTATTTTCTTTCCGAAGCGGAAAAGACGACGGCCTTCGCAGCGGATATAACCAGCATGACATTAAGATTCTGTCAGTGAGTGACAACGGCGATGTGGATTTTCTTGTTTACGGCTATATGAACAGGGGAATTCACGAAGGAAGTATGGGAATCGCTCTTTACCGCTATGACAGCGGAGAGAATGCCATAGGAGAGCGTTTCTTTACACCGGTCACTTCATCCTTTGAGATGCTGAAGGAAGAGGTGGATCAGCTTTCTCATCTGGGCACCAACGGAATGCTCTACCTTATGGCGGGCAGATCGGTTTATGGAATTGATTTAAACAGCAACGAATATATGGTACTGGCAGATTCTCTTTCTGAGGGAGGTTATGCAGTCAGCAGTACAGAACGCCATTTTGCATGGCAGGAAGGCAGTGACGTTTACGGTGCCAGTGTCATACATTTGATGGATTTAGATACAGGTATTAAAAGGGAGATCAACGGAGGAGAGGATAATAAGTTCCGTCCCCTGGGCTTTGTAGGCGATGATTTCATATACGGAATCGCAAAAGGCGGTGATATCTGGACACAAAACGGAAGAGTTCTGGATGCTCCCATGTATCGGATTGAGATCATGGACCAGAGCGGAGCCATCGTAAAGAAGTATGAACAGGATCAGTCTTATATTGCGGATGTTACAGTGGACGGAAGCCGGATTCATTTAACCCAGGTGTTAAAAACCGGGGATCAGTCCTATTCGGTTTCCAGACAGGATACCATTGTCTGCAACCAGGAGCTTACCTCTGAAGAATTGAAAGGAATCGGCTGGTATGCTTCAGAGGACCGTAAAAAGATTTACTTCGTCCAGTTAGACCAGGAAGCAGCAAGCCGGAATGTAACCATTGCAGTTCCGAAAAAAGTAGCTTATGAAACGACTGAGGTGGTTGAATTAAAGAGCCGCCCCAAAACTCAGGAAAACAGATTTCTGGCCTATGCAGGAGGTCATTATCTGGGAAGCAGTAAAAGCTTCATTAAGGCTTTGGAGCTTGCCTATGATAAGATGGGGGTTGTGACAGACCAGAATCAGGAGATGCTCTGGAACCGGGTTAACCGGCCTCCTGTTAAAAATATGAAGGATCCATTGAAAACCGGGGCGGCCTTCTTCCGGAATCTGTCAGGATTTACGGAAAACGGATTAACGGATGGTGTCTTTATGATTGACGCCAGGGGCGCTGCCTTAAATCAGATCCTTTATTTCATCGGACAGGGCTGTCCGGTAGCCGCTTACACAGGACAGGGAGGGTTTCTGCTCATTTCGGGCTATGACCAGTATAATGTGACCCTCTACAATCCGGAAACCAAAGACAGCCAGAAAATGGGCTTAAATGATGCCTCTGCTTACTTTTCAGGCCTTGGAAACGATTTTGTCTGCGGAGTATTTTTGGAATAAGAAAATGCGTTCTCTTTACAAATTCGTAAGATATGTTATAATCATGAAAGGCGAATGTTAAAAATTAAGAGAATTGTAATAGATAAAAGGATAGTCAGAGGTGTGAAATGGAGCAGTATATTATGAAAGGCGGTAATCCCCTGGTTGGAGAAGTGACCATAGGGGGAGCCAAGAATGCCGCTTTGGGAATTCTGGCAGCAGCTATCATGACAGATGAGGATGTGCTGATTGATAATCTGCCTGATGTGAGAGATATTAACGTGTTACTGGAAGCAATCGAAGAAATCGGAGCGAAAGTGGAGCGGATTGACAGACATACGGTCCGTATTAACGGACAGACAATCCGTGAAGTATCGGTTGATGATGAATATATACGCAGAATCAGAGCTTCCTACTATTTTATCGGAGCTATGCTTGGAAAATATAAAAGTGCCCAGGTTCCCCTTCCGGGAGGCTGCAACATTGGAAGCAGACCCATTGACCAGCATTTAAAGGGCTTTCGTGCACTGGGAGCCGATGTTAAGATTGAACGGGGAGCAGTGATCGCCCACGCGATTGATCTTGTAGCAAGCCATATCTATCTTGATGTGGTCAGCGTAGGAGCTACCATCAACATTATGATGGCTGCAACTCTTGCAGAAGGACAAACCATTCTGGAGAACGTGGCAAAGGAACCTCACGTCGTTGACGTCGCTAACTTTTTAAACAGTATGGGTGCCAATATTAAGGGAGCAGGCACCGATACCATTCGAATCAAAGGCGTTTCCAGACTTCACGGAACGGAATATTCCATTATTCCCGACCAGATTGAGGCAGGCACATTTATGTGTGCAGCAGCAATTACACGGGGCGATGTTATGGTAAAGAATGTGATTCCCAAGCACCTGGAAGCCATTTCGGCCAAACTTCTTGAGATGGGCTGTGAAGTGGTGGAATTTGATGATGCAGTCCGTGTAGTGGGAAAAACCAATCAGAAACACACAGATATTAAGACACTTCCTTATCCGGGATTCCCGACTGATATGCAGCCTCAGATGGCAGTAACACTGGCTCTGGCAGGAGGTACCAGTGTAGTGACTGAGAGTATTTTTGAGAACCGCTTCCGCTATGTGGATGAGCTTTCCCGCATGGGTGCCAATGTAAAGGTGGAAGGCAACGTCGCTGTAATTGACGGTGTGACCGGTCTGACCGGAGCCTTCGTGAATGCTCCCGACTTACGTGCAGGAGCAGCGCTGGTGATTGCAGGTCTTGCAGCAGATGGATATACCGTAGTGGATGAAATCGGTTATATTCAAAGGGGTTATGAATGCTTTGAAGATAAGCTTCAGGGACTGGGTGCCATGATTGAAAAGGTGGATTCAGAAAAAGAAGCTCAGAAATTTAAATTAAAAGTAGGTTAGGCGGGGGATTCCCCCGCCGTTTTGCTTGACAGGAGGAAGGGGCTATGGAAATGAAGAAGAAACCGGTGCTGGTTATTATGGCGGCGGGTATGGGCAGCCGGTACGGCGGATTAAAACAGATTGATCCGGTGGATGCCCAGGGAAACAAGATCATTGATTTTTCCATTTATGACGCGGTGGAAGCCGGCTTTGAAAAGGTAGTATTCATCATTAAGAAGGCAATTGAAAAGGAGTTTAAGGAACACATCGGAGACCGTATGGCGGCGCACGTAAAAGTGGAATATGTTTATCAGGAACTTTCTAAACTCCCTGAGGGATATAAAGTGCCGGAGGGGCGAGTAAAGCCATGGGGAACGGGTCATGCCATCCTGTGCTGTGAAGAAGTGATTGATGGTCCCTTTGCTGTGATTAATGCCGACGATTACTATGGGAAAAGTGCTTTTGTTTCTGTTTTCAACTTCTTATCTGAAGTCCAGGAAGTGGACAGATATCAGTTTTCCATGGTTGGTTATAAGCTCTACAACACACTGACAGAGAATGGTCATGTGGCGAGAGGGGTATGCACGGTTTCAAAAGACGGACTGCTGACCGACATCTGCGAGAGAACCAGAATAGAAAAGCATGGGGAGAGAGCGGAATATACGGAAGATGACGGAGCAACCTGGACCGGGCTTTCGGAAGATACACTTGTATCCATGAATTTATGGGGATTTACCGAAAGCGTTTTAAAAGAGCTGAAAGAACGGTTCCCTATTTTCTTAAACAAAGAGTTAAAAGACAATCCCCTCAAATGTGAGTTCTTCCTGCCGTTTGTGGTTGATGAGCTTTTAAAAGAGAATAAAGCAGAGGTAACTGTGCTGAAAAGTACAGACCGCTGGTATGGAGTTACCTATCAGGAAGATAAAAAGACGGTAGTTGATGCCATTGCAGGTTTTAAGGCGGCAGGCCTTTATCCGGAAAAGCTCTGGGACTAACAGAAAATCCGCAAGACTATTGACATATGTCCGTTATTAGAGTAGAATGAAAAAGCAGATATCATAACTGCTAATTGAATAACAAATGAAAAGTCGTAATATCCCTTATTCAGAGTGATGGAGATACAAAGGATCTGTGAAGTCACGGCAACCCCGGCCGATTTTGTGGTTTTAACCACAAGAAGCGTCTGGAAGGTGCCAACCTGAGCGAGAAATCGAGCAATAAGAGGATTTGATACAAAGTTGAATCAAGTCCGCGTTGCTGCGGACTTTTCTTTTTGTTATTCCCCCATGTAAAGTAAAGGAGGAAATGACAACATGGAAAAATTATTATTTACATCCGAATCCGTTACAGAAGGACATCCGGATAAAATGTGTGATCAGATCTCTGATGCCATACTTGATGAGATGTTAAAACAGGACCCGATGAGCCGGGTGGCTTGTGAGACCTGTACCACCACCGGTCTTGTTATGGTTATGGGTGAGATCACAACCCAGGCATATGTGGACATTCAGAAGGTAGTGCGTGAAACGGTAAGAGAGATCGGTTATGACCGTGCAAAATACGGTTTTGACTGTGCCACATGCGGAGTGATTGTAGCTCTGGATGAACAGTCCAAGGATATTGCAATGGGCGTTGACCGTGCGCTGGAAGCGAAAGAAAACAAGATGTCAGAGAAAGAACTCGATGCCATCGGAGCCGGAGATCAGGGTATGATGTTCGGTTACGCCAGCAACGAGACAGAAGAATATATGCCATATCCCATCGCACTGGCTCATAAGCTTGCACTTCAACTGACAAAAGTGCGTAAGAATGGAACCTTAACTTATCTCCGTCCTGATGGAAAAACTCAGGTTACGGTAGAATACGATGAGAACGGCAAACCTCTCCGCCTTGATGCGGTGGTATTATCCACCCAACATGATGAGGATGTCAGCCAGGAACAGATTCATAAAGATATCAAAAAATATGTGTTTGACGAGATACTTCCGGCTGAGCTTATAGATGATCATACCAAATTTTTTATTAATCCCACCGGCCGCTTTGTAATCGGCGGACCTCAGGGAGACAGTGGTCTTACCGGCCGTAAAATCATTGTGGACACCTACGGAGGATATGCCCGTCACGGCGGCGGAGCATTCTCAGGAAAGGACTGCACCAAGGTTGACCGTTCAGCCGCTTATGCAGCCCGCTATGTTGCAAAGAATATCGTAGCAGCCGGTCTTGCAGATAAGTGTGAAATACAGTTATCCTACGCCATCGGAGTGGCTCACCCCACTTCCATCATGGCAGATACCTTTGGTACCGGAAAAGTAAGCAATGAAAAGCTGGTTGAGATTATCCGTGAAAACTTCGACTTACGTCCGGCTGGTATTATTAAAATGCTGGATTTACGCCGCCCGATCTATAAACAGACTGCTGCTTACGGACATTTTGGAAGAAACGATTTAGATTTGCCATGGGAAAAGCTTGACAAGGTTTCCCTTTTAAAAGAATATTTATAATCCTTATATGAGAAGGATGCCGCAAAAACAGCTGATTATAGCTGGGAGCGGCATCTTTCTTTTTGTGAATAGAGCAAAGATTTTATGGTTTTTAACATTTGGCACTAAACTTAGCGCCAAATCCCCGTTACTTCGTGTTGAAATTTAAAGCTCACATTGATTATAATAAGGCTATGAAAAGGAATTGATTGGCCAATCATACCTTCCACGGATCACACAGTAAATACTATAACATGAAGTGAGGGTATGTAAAATGAAAGAGAAGGTACAAGTATTTGGCCGCTTTTTAAGCGGTATGGTAATGCCTAACATCGGTGCATTTATTGCATGGGGACTGATTACGGCATTGTTTATTCCAACGGGCTGGTATCCCAATGAAGCCATCGGGGCTCTGGTTTCTCCTATGGCCAGCATGCTTCTGCCGCTATTAATCGCATATACAGGCGGTACGGTTGTTTATGGCCAGCGGGGTGGCGTGATCGGCGCAATCACAGCGATGGGCGTAATCGTCGGCTCCAGTGTTCCCATGTTTATGGGGGCAATGATCGTGGGTCCTGTCAGTGCCTGGGTGATTAAGCAGTTTGACCGTAAAATAGAGGGGAAGGTCCCTGCCGGCTTTGAAATGCTGGTTAACAACTTCTCCCTGGGCATCATCGGTGCCATCTTAACAGTGATCGCCTTGAAGGGAGTTGCGCCTTTTGTAGAGGTTATGAACCGTGTGATGGAATCAGGGGTAGGTTTCTTTGTGGATCATAAGCTGCTGCCTCTGGCAAGCGTCTTTATTGAGCCTGCTAAGATCCTGTTCTTAAACAATGCCGTCAACCATGGTATTCTTTCTCCTATGGGTATCCAGCAGGTAGAAGAAATGGGAAAATCCATATTCTTTCTTCTGGAGGCAAACCCAGGACCGGGACTCGGTATTTTGCTTGCTTATTGTATTGCTGGGAAAGGATCTGCCAAAAGCTCAGCACCCGGCGCAATCATCATTCACTTTTTAGGCGGAATCCATGAGATTTATTTCCCATACATCCTGATGAACCCTCTTTTACTTCTGGCGGTTATTTCAGGCGGAGCCAGCGGAATCTTTGTGTTCCAGCTTCTTGGTGTGGGATTGACCTCACCGGCATCTCCTGGAAGCATCCTGGCTGTCCTTGCAATGACACCAAGAGGCGGATACTTTGGTACGCTGGCAGGTGTTACAGTAGCTGCAGCTGTTTCCTTCCTTGTTGCTCTTCCTCTGCTTCGGTTTACAGGTAAAAACGGAGATCTGGATGAATCGAAGGATAAAGTTAAGAAGATGAAGCAGGAATCCAAAGGAAATCAGACAGCAGAAAAGAAAACGGTATCTGAGAGCCCTGTTAAAAAAATTGTATTTGCCTGCGATGCAGGTATGGGTTCCAGCGCCATGGGAGCTACCGTATTGAAAAAAAAGCTGGCGGCAGCAGGATTCGGAGATATCGAAGTGGTTCACTCACCGGTATCCTCAATTCCGCTGGATGCTCAGATTGTGGTGACTCATAAGGAATTGAAGGAGCGAGCGGCTCACAGCAATCCGGAGGCAGAACTGGTTCTGATCACTAATTTTATGGCAGCTCCGGAATATGACCAGCTGGTGGAAACATTAAAAGGCAATTAGATAAAAATTCATAGTAAACTACGGCCTTTCATCTGATTATAAACCATGATATAATACTTACAAAAATATATAATGGGTTCAGAAGGGGAGTTTCACAGATGAAATTAGCGGGGAAAGTACTGAAGTATTACAGCAGGGTGATCGCTGAATGCATACCTTTGTTTGTGACAGCAGGGCTGCTGTCAGTCTTTTCAGCAGGCATATTCCAGAATGAACACCTGTATGAAATGTCTAAAATTTTATCTTTTCTGGTGATTCCGGTGTTTATGGGATATAAAGCAGGCACTATGTGCGGCGGGGAAGTCGGCGGTTTAGCCGGCACCCTTGCCGCTTCTGTTGTTGTTATGGCAGAGCCTGCTTCTGCCATGATTCTGTCTGTTATGGTTGGCAGTATGGCCGGATTTTTATGCAAAAGGGGATTGGACCGGATCAAAAACTGGATCCCCCCCGGCTTTGAGATGCTCTTTTGCAACTTATACTTGGCATCTTTAGGGCTGCTTGCCGGAGGTGCTGCCTATGTTTTTGTGATACCGGTGGCAGAATGGCTGCTGGGATTTTTGGGGAATGGTTTATCGATTATGATAGACAGGGGCATCATCCCTTTTATCAGCTTTGTGGTAGAGCCATTGAAAATTATTTTTTTTAATAACTGGATCAATCACGGCTTTTTTCTGCCGCTGGGGTTGGAACAGCTGAAAACCCAGGGTAGTTCCATTCTGTTTCTTTTGGAGACCAATCCCGGGCCGGGATTCGGGGTCCTTCTTGCTTACACCCTGGTTAACCGGAATATGAGGAAAACAATGGTTTCCAGCCTTATTATCCAGTCTCTGGGGGGCATCCATGAGGTTTATTTTCCTTATGTACTGTCAGATATCCGGTTATTGGCTGGTGCCATTGCCGGCAGCATTGCGGGAAATTACTGTTTTATGATGACAGGCAGCGGACTTTTGGGTCCGGCTTCACCTGGAAGCATCATTACCATACTGATTATGGCGGACAAAAAGCATTGGCTGGGGATTGTTATGGGGATTTTTGTCTCTGCTGCGGTGTCCTGCCTTCTGTCCTGCCTGATCCTGTTGGGGAAGAGAGAGAAACCATTTATTGATAAAGAAAAAGAGCAAAAGGGTGAAGAGATGCCGATGAAGAGAATGGAACATGCCAGAGTATATTTTGTCTGCGACGCAGGAATGGGATCCAGTGCCATGGCCAGTGCCCTGTTTAAGAAAAAACTGAAACTGGAAGGCCTGGCAGGTGTAGAGGTATTCCATGTGTCAGCTGACCGCATTCCTGCTGATGCAGATGCCGTTGTCTGCCAGAAGGATTTTGCCCGTTTCCTGACAGAAATTCATGTTCCATGCTTTACGGTGGATAATTTAACAGATATGTCTGGTTATAAGGAGCTCCTGAACTGGTTAATGGGAGGTGGATGAAATGGCGGGTAATGATTTTACGCCCAGAATGCAGCAAATCGTTCTGGCTTTGCTGAAAGAGCACGGGCCTGTTCCCGTAAAGCAGCTTGCAGACCAGATCCGTATCAGTAAAAGAACGGTGCAAAGGGAGCTGGAATACATTCCCAGGGCACTTAAGAAATACGGTCTGACTTTTTGTTCCAAAACCGGGACTGGTATCTGGCTGGAAGGAGACAGGACCCAAATGGAAGCCTTAAAGGCTGAACTTGAAGCAGATGATGCCCTTGACGTTTCTGACCGGATTGAACGCCAGAAGCGTCTGGTCCTGGAAATTCTCAAGGATAAGACGTTAAAAAAGCTGTATTATTACAGTGATATATTCGGAGTCAGCGAGGCCACTGTCAGCTCGGATTTGGAAGCGGTCAAAGAGTGGTTTCACAAGTATCATCTGGAAATAAAGAGAAAGCCGGGATACGGTGTGTTCATTGAGGGCAGCGAACGGGATTTCCGCCGGGCCCTCAGGGTATTTATCGATGAAAACATTCATACAGAGATGATACAGGGGCTGTATGAAGACCGGAACCAGTCCGTGTTAAATGTAATTCAGAATAAAAGTGAGAGGAACATTTACAGAATTCTGGATGACGATATTGTAAAACGGGTGATTGCCTGCATCTTAAGGTTACGGGATAAGCGAATACTGAATCTGACCCAGGATTCCTACCTTGGTCTGGTGATCCATGTGGCAATTGCCGTGAACCGGATCCGCCGGCAGGAAATCATTGAGGAAAATCCCCTTATGGCGGATTTTTTGCAGAAAGACCAGGATTATGATCTGGCTGAAACCATAACCAGATCTCTGGAAGAAGAGTTTCAGATTCAGATTCCGGAAATTGAGTGTGCCTATATCTGTCTTCACATCAAAGGTTCCAAGATCCAGCAGCTCAATATAGACGAGAAGTCAAAAAGTGAAATTGAAGAATCCAGGGAGTTGTGGGAGGTGGTCAATGAAATGATTGACTGCTATAACGACGGTATGGCTTATTTGCTGAAGCAGGATGAGGAATTTGTAATACAGGGACTGATTGCCCATTTAAAGCCTACTCTGGTTCGCCTTGCCAATGGTATGAAGATCCAGAATCCTTTACTGGAGCAGATTAAACGGGACTATCCCGCTATATTTGAGCGGTGCAGGACCGTTGCCAGGGTAATTGAAGACCGATATGGATATGAGGTACCGGAGCCGGAGATCGGGTTTCTTGCCGTACACTTCGGTGCGGCTGAAGTCCGGATGGAAAGCAGGAAGGAAAGCCGGAGAAAGGTGAATATAGGGATCGTATGCGCCAGCGGGATCGGCATTTCACGGCTTATGTCATCCAAAATTGCCAGAGATTTTTCAGACAGGGTGGAGCTGTCTGTTTATGGTATGACGGACTTATCTCCCTATGTGCTGAACAAAACAGATTTTTTTGTATCCACGGTACCGCTAAAGGAGGAGGCGGACATCCTGTATGTGAGTCCGCTGCTTTCCGCCGAGGAAATGGAGCGGATCGCCGGTAAGGTGCGCCAGTGCGAATATATGCCTAAAAAGCAGGATAACAAGGAGTTTACCATTCAGCTGGACCAGGTGAATTTTATGGCGGTTCAGATTAAAAATGTCATCAGGCTCATGGAGTACCATCGGGTAGACAATGGGATCACATTTGAGGAACTGCTCATAGCCGTCAGTGAAAAACTGGCATCCTTCGCAGACCGTCAGATCATGATCCAGGAGGATTTAATGAGGAGAGAACGGCTTTGCAGCCAGATATTTCCTGATTTAAACTTTGCCCTGCTTCATGCCAGGACGGAAGGGGTGGTAAAACCGGTATTCTCGGTTTGCCAGACAAAAGACGGAACGCCATTTAGCGATCCATATTTTAAAGGAGTATGTGTTGTGCTGGTTATGCTGGTGCCAAAGGATGACCACGAAGCAGAAAACAGTGAGATTCTGGGGGTTTTAAGCGAGAGGCTGATTGAAGAAGAGGAGTTTCTGGAAGCTGTGAGGCATGGAGGAAAAGAGGAGATAAGAGCCTTTGTTTCCCAGTATTTAAATCAATATTTCAGACATTATCTGGACAAAATGTGAGGAATAAAAACAGGAAAGCCGGGTTCGTAAAGAACCTGGTTTTTTTGTGCTTTTTAGTTTTGGCGCCATCTGATGATGCCAAATGCCATTTTGTTTTCGTTGAAAAAGATAAGACAGAGACCCTATAATTTAATAGAACACCAGCAGAGGAGGGGAATATCGTGTTTGGATACGGAAAAAAAAATAAAGAAAAAAATACAGAACTTCTGGAACCTGGGAATATCCGTTTGAATTGCAGACCTGGAGAAAAAGAGACAGTCATAAGGGAAGTGGGGAGAATGCTTTGCGAAAGTGGCTGTGTGGATGAGTCGTATATAGAGGCAATGCTCCGGAGGGAGCTGACCTTTCCTACCAACATCGGCAATGGGATCGCGCTTCCTCACGGTGTGGAGGAATCGAAAAAAAAAATCAGGCGCTCCGGCATTGCAGTCATGGTGTTTCCTGACGGAACCGACTGGGGAGGAGAGATGGTGAAACTGGTCATAGGAATCGCAGGAGCAGGAGAGGAGCATTTGGAGATACTTTCTGTCATTGCACAGTGCCTCGCTGATCCGGAAGATGTGAACCGGATCACCAGGTGCAGTGCACAGGAGATCTATACCATGTTTACCGGAAAGGGGTGGTCTTAATGATCGTTACTGTAACCATGAATCCTGCCATTGATAAAACAGTGGATATTGGAAAATTTGAACGGGGAGATTTAAACAGAATAAAGCGGGTGGAAATTGACGCCGGCGGGAAAGGCATTAACGTTTCCAAGACAATCAGGGAATTAGGAGGAGAAAGCATTGCCACAGGTTTTGTGGGAGGAACCAGCGGCACCATCATCAGACAGGTCCTGGCTGACCTCGGACTTAGGACCGATTTCGTGGACGTAAAAGGGGAGACGAGAACCAATTTAAAGGTGGTGGAGGAAACCGGTGAGGTGACAGAGCTTAATGAACCTGGACCGGAAGTATCAAAGGAACAGCTTGAAGATCTGCTTAACAGGCTGGATGGCTATGCAAATCCAGATACCCTGTTTGTACTGGCAGGGAGCATACCGGCGGGGATACCAACGGATATATACCGAAAGATCACGGAACAGGTTCACCAAAAAGGGGCAAAGGTGTTGCTGGATGCGGACGGCACACTGTTTTCTGAATCCTTAAAAGGAAAGCCGGATATGTTAAAACCGAACCGTTCAGAGCTGGAGCGGTATTATCAGATGGATTACAGGGCTTCCGAACAGGAGCTGGTTTCCATGGGAGAGAAGCTTCTTGATCACGGAGTCTCCATGGCTGCAATCTCCCTCGGGCAGATGGGTGCCATTTTTTTTACAAAGGAGAAGAGGTACCGTTGTCCGGGACTTCGGGTAAAAGCCCATTCCACCGTAGGCGCCGGAGATGCTCTGGTTGCGGCCATGGCATACAGCTGGGATGAAAAGCTGCCCCTTGAAACCTGTATCCGTTTATGCATGGGAGCTTCTGCAGGCGCTGTCACCAGCATAGGGACTAAGCCGCCTCACCGCAGCCTGGTGGATGAATTGGTCAGGCAGGTAGAACTGCAGGAACTTTAATATTAAAATTCGTGAATAAGGTTGGAGGATGGAACTATGAAAACAAAAGCGGTAAGAATGTATGGAACGGATGATTTGAGACTGGAGGAGTTTGAACTTCCACAGATTAAGGAAGATGAGATTCTTGTAAAAATCATGAGCGACAGTATCTGTATGTCCACCTACAAGCTGGTAAAGCAGGGGAAAAAGCATAAAAGGGCGCCGCAAAACATGGATACCAATCCGGTGATTGTCGGTCATGAATGTTCGGGGCTGATTGTAGAAGTTGGGAACAAGTGGAAGGGCCAGTTTCAGCCGGGGCAGAAATTTTCTCTGCAGCCAGCGTTAAATTACATGGGAAAGCTGGATTCACCGGGATATTCTTATGAATTCTGTGGAGGAGCCTGTACTTACTGTATCATGCCCAACGAGGTAATGGAGCTTGGATGTCTTCTGGATTATACCGGAGAGAGCTTTTTTGAAGCATCCCTGGGAGAGCCGATGAGCTGCATCATTGGCGGATTCCATGCCAATTATCATACCAACAAAAGGAATTATGATCATGCCATGGGAACCAAAGCCGGTGGAAACATCCTGATTATGGGAGGATGCGGTCCCATGGGGCTTGGAGCGGTCAGTTATGGCCTCCAGTTTGAAAATAAACCCAAAATGATTGTGGTTACGGATATCAGCGATGAGCGGATTGCCCGGGCCAGGGAAGTGATTTCAGAAGAGTCTGCTTTGGCGAGAGGAATTCAGCTTCTCTATGTTAATACAGCTAAAATGGATGATCCCATTTGTGAACTTACGGCCATTACCGGAGGCCATGGCTATGATGATGTATTTGTGTATGTTCCTGTGAAAGAAGTGGCAGAGATGGGGGATAAACTCCTTGCCTTTGACGGCTGCATGAACTTTTTTGCCGGTCCTTCTGACAGCCAGTTTAAGGCGGAAATCAATCTTTATAACTGCCACTACACGAGCACACATATTATGGGAACCACAGGCGGCAACACAGATGATCTGGTAGAGGCCAATCAGCTGTCGGCCCAAGGAGCCATTGAAGCGGCTGTTATGGTAACCCATGTAGGAGGAATTGACAGTATCGCAGAGGCGACAAAAAATCTGCCTTCCATACCCGGAGGGAAAAAACTTACTTATACACAATTTGATATGCCTTTAACAGCAATTGACGAATTTGAAGAGCTGGGAAAGACTGATCCGCTGTTTAAAAAGCTCAGTGAATCCTGTAAAGCCCATAAGGGATTATGGAATGGGGAAGCGGAAAAGATTCTTTTTGATCATTTTGGAATTGATCCAAAGGAATTATAAATAAGGGCGGAATATTTAAGAATCATCCATGCTGCATCCTTTCACTTACGAAAGGATGCAGCATTTTTTTTCTTATTAGGAAATCCACCAGATTGTTTATTTTACAGAATGACTTAAATTTTAGAATTGTTTTATAAATTTTGAGAGCTATGTGTGTTATAATACCTTACATATTATTAAATATTTTATAAAATATCAATTCAATGATAACGTGGGAGAGACGAAAAGGTGAAATTAAAATTAAGAACACGCCTGGTCGTAGCGTTTATAATCATAACGGTCATACCTCTGACCATGATTTTTGCAGTAGTAGCAGGTTTGGGAAGCTATCAGATGAAGGCATTCCGCAAAGCCTATAATTTAACGGAGCATGTGGATCTTTTATCCGGCAACTCCCTGCAGATATTTAACCGTTTAACCAGAGAAGAGCAAAAGGAGATCAAAAGGATCTTACAAAGCGATCCTGACCAGTTTAATGATCAGGATTTTTTACAAAAGCTGAATGATAATCTGGCATCCAAGTATGCTTATATGATTGTGCGAAAAGGGGATACTCTGATTTATGACGGCAACAGCCATATTACTCAGGGTATTTACGAACAGCTGCCCAGGTATGAGGAGATAGACAGCACTCTTGACGGTGCGATTTATCTGGACGGGGAGACACAGCATCTTGTTAAGCAGATGGACTTCCTTTATTCAGACCAGGAAAAGGGAAGTGTATTTATTGTATCCAATGTAGACGGGCTTCTTCCCGAGATCAAGGTCATGATGGCAGAGATGCTGTTTGCGGCCATTATGATTATTTTATTTACCGACGCTATTTTAATGATGTGGGTATACCGGTCAGTCGTAAGTCCTTTGGGGCGGCTGCAGGTTGCCACCAAGAAGATCAAGGACGGAAACCTGGATTTCAATCTTGAGGTAGAGAACGATGACGAGATCGGACAGCTCTGCCAGGACTTTGAAGAGATGAGAATCCGCTTAAAGGAATCCGCCGAGGAAAAGGTGCAGTATGACAAAGAGAACAAGGAGCTGATCAGCAATATTTCCCATGATTTAAAGACTCCCATTACCGCCATCAAGGGATATGTGGAGGGAATCATGGATGGGGTTGCTTCATCCCCTGAGAAGTTGGACCGTTATATCAGAACAATCTACAATAAAGCCAATGATATGGATAAGCTGATAGATGAGCTTACCTTTTATTCCAAGATTGATACCAATAAGATTCCTTATACGTTCTCCAAAATCAATGTATCCAATTATTTCGGTGACTGCATCGATGAAGTAGGGCTCGAGATGGAGGCAAGGAACATTGAGCTTGGTTATTTCAACTATGTAGATGAAGATGTGATTATTATAGCAGATGCAGAGCAGATGCGAAGGGTCATCAACAACATTATCAGCAATTCTGTAAAATATATGGATAAGAAAAGCGGCATTATCAATATCCGGATTAAGGATGTGGGTGATTTTATACAGGTGGAGATTGAAGACAACGGTAAGGGAATTCCGGCTAAGGACTTACCCAGCATATTTGACCGTTTCTACCGGACTGATTCATCAAGAAATTCTTCCCAGGGAGGAAGCGGAATCGGTTTATCCATTGTCAAGAAGATTATTGAGGATCACGGAGGCAGAATCTGGGCCACCAGCAAGGAAGGAATTGGAACTGAAATACACTTTGTTTTAAGAAAATACCAGGAGGTCATGCAGGAATGAGCAGAATATTGATTGTGGAGGATGAAGTAAGCATCGCGGAGCTGGAGAAGGATTATCTGGAGTTAAGCGGATTTGAAGTTGAGATTGAAAATAACGGAGAAGAAGGGCTTAAGCTGGCGCTCCATGAGGATTTTGATTTACTGATTCTGGATCTGATGCTTCCTGGAGTGGATGGATTTGAGATATGCAGGAAGGTGCGTGAAGTGAAGAATACTCCCATTATCATGGTTTCCGCTAAAAAAGAGGACATCGATAAGATCAGGGGGCTTGGGCTTGGTGCCGACGATTATATTACAAAGCCGTTTTCTCCCAGTGAGATGGTTGCCCGTGTAAAGGCACATCTTGCCCGCTATGAGCGCCTGATCGGCAGCGGTATGCCCGATAATGAGATGATCGAGATCCGCGGCCTTAAGATCGATAAGACTGCAAGGCGCGTATGGGTGAATGGGGAAGAGAAAAACTTTACTACCAAGGAATTTGATCTGCTTACATTCCTGGCGCAGAATCCCAACCATGTTTATACAAAAGAAGAACTGTTCAATAAGATCTGGGATATGGAATCCATCGGAGATATAGCCACAGTTACGGTGCATATCAAAAAGATCAGGGAGAAGATTGAATTCAACACGGCGAAGCCACAGTATATTGAGACCATCTGGGGCGTAGGTTACCGCTTTAAGGTGTAATGATGAAGGAAAAACTATACGAGATTCCCCTAAATGACGCGATGGATGCCGACGATGAATGCCCGTTTTGTTATCTGGAACGGAAAGGGGAAGAAGAGCTGATGGACTTCGTACTGGGGTCCTGTGCTTCCTATATGGAAAGTGACACCAGAGAGAAAACGGACTGTGCAGGTTTTTGCCGGACCCATCAGAAGCGGATGTTTGAATATGGAAATGCCCTTGGGAATGGCTGGATTTTAAAAACCTACTACAAGAAGATGATTTCGGAAATGCAGGAAGAATTTAAAAATTTTTCTCCCGGAAAGAAATCGTTGAAAGACCGGATCACCGGCAGGAAGGCAGAGGAAAATTCCATATGCCGCTGGATTGATGGAAAAGAGAAGACCTGCTATATCTGCGACAGGTCATCGGCGGTTTATGATCGTTATATCGCTACGTTTTATCATCTGTATAAAAAGGATGCTTCCTTCACTGAAAAGCTGAAAAATAGCAAAGGTTTTTGTCTTCATCACTTTGGAGATCTGTTAAGAGAGTCAGACCGGTACTTAAATGACGGAGAACGGGCGCAGTTGTATTCTGTGATTTTTCCGTTGATGCTAAAGAACATGGAACGGGTTTCCGGTGACATAGACTGGTTTATTGAAAAGTATGATTATCTAAACAGGGATGCGGACTGGAAGCAGTCAAAGGATGCCGTTCAGCGCGGTATGCAAAAGATCAGGGGAGGATATCCTGCTGATCCCCCCTATAAGCAGAAATAGTCTGTTTTGATCACTACGGATTAAGCCTTTTAAATTGACCTGGTGTACAGCCGGTTGTCTGACGGAAGGTGCGGATAAAGTTGGAGTAATCCACAAAACCTGACAGATGGCAGGCTTCTGAAACCGTATGACCTTTTAAGAGCATTTCCTTTGCAAGAGCTACCCGCTTCACTACAATATACTGGAAGATGCTGCTTTCTGTCTCTGATTTAAATAAGTGGCTTAAATAATATTTGTCAAGGGACAGGGCAAGGGAGATGGAGTCCAGTGTAAGTGGTTCTGTTAGATGGTCATCAATATAATTCATGATTGTCTGTGCCCTATGAGGCCTTGGCGCTGTTTTTACAGAGCCGGTATTCTGCCAGGCCTGATTAATAAGTATGAGAATCTGAATAATGGTTGTTAACGCTGTTAAATCGCTGCCGTATGGGTGGCGATTTTTTATTGCCTTCTCCAGATTTTTTGCCATGGAAATGAGAAGTTCATGATCAGCCTGGGACAGCAATACCAGATTGTTTTTTCCGGGATCTCTGTGAAAGCAGTCTAAGAGATTGGTTAATGGGGTACAATAAGGCCGGATGTAAGATGGATTAACGTGAATTACCAGCCTGGTAAATGGTTCATTGGAGGTATTGATTGCTTTATGAATCTCCCGGTTGGAAAACAGAATCAGGCTGCCGGGACTCATGTCATAGCATGCATTTTCTACAAAATACTGGATATGGCCGTCTACCAGAAGATAAATTTCATGGCTGTTATGCATGTGAAAATCCACATTACCAGCCATATTGCTGGTGGTGAAATCACAGCTGATGGGATCGGTAAATTCACTGTAATGATAGGGGCTTTCCTTTTTCATGAGCACCTCCTTAAATAGACAATCTACGCATGTTTATAGTCAATCTGCGCAAACAAATTGCGTTAAAACAATTATATAATAGAAATACAGAAGAAACAAGGAAAAGAAAAGAGGAATGATTATGGTTCGGGTTGGAGTGATTGGCTGCGGAAATATCGGAAAAGTCCATTCCATGATCTTAAAGGAATTAAAAGAAGTCAGGCTCTGTGCCATGGCTGATATTCGTATAGACCGGGCGGAGGAATTCTGCCGCCAATATACGGAAGGAAAAGGGCATGCATATGAATCGTTAGAAGAGATGCTTGAGAAAGAAGATCTGGATGGAATTCATATTTGTACGCCTCATTTCTGTCATGTTCCCATGGCGGAAATGGCCTTAAAAAATGGCCTTCACGTATTTATGGAGAAGCCGCCGGCTATTAACCGGCAGCAATTTGAACAGTTAGAAAAGGCATCGTCAGAAAGCGGCGCAAGACTTGGAATCTGCTTTCAGAACCGGTATAACGAAACAACGAAAAAAGCGACAGAGTTGATTGAGGAAGGTAAAATCGGAGCTCTGAGGGGAGGCAGAGCCTTTGTCACCTGGCAAAGGAATGCACCTTATTACACAGAAAGCGGATGGAGAGGAAAGCTGGAGTCAGAAGGCGGCGGAGCCCTTATGAATCAGTCGATACATGCTCTTGACCTGCTGCTTCGCTGGCTTGGCAGGCCGGTCAGAACGGAAGCTTCTATGAGGAATCATCATTTAAAAGGAATTGTGGAGGTGGAAGATACCCTGGAAGCCTATATGGAGTTTACCCAGGGAAAAGATCCTGTAAGAGCCAGCTTTTACGCTACGACTGCATACGTCAGTGACGCGCCTGTTCTCATAGAGATTGCAGGGGAAAGAGGATTTATCCGGGTGGAAGGAGATACAGTCACTTATCAGGAGGCAGGAGAGATGGAACCTGTTATCTGGCGTTCGAAAAAAAGCCTTGTACCGGGAAAATCTTACTGGGGCAGTGGACATGAAGCCTGCATTCACGATTTTTATGACTGTGTCAGTACAGGAAAAGCTTATGGAAATGATCTTAAGTCGATTCGGCTTACATTTGATACAATGATGGATATCTATGAATCTGCAGGAAGTGAGGAGAAATAAACCATGGGAAAAGTGAGACTGGGAATTATCGGAATTGGTAATATGGGGACGAACCATTTGAAGAGTATTCAGGAAGGGAAGGTTCCGGAGATTGTAGTGACAGCAGTGGCTGACAGGGAGGATGGACGGATTGCCTGGGCGAAAGAATATCTGACTGCTGAGACCTTGTATTTTAAAGAAGGAACGGACTTAATCGATGCAGGAGTGTGTGATGCTGTATTAATTGCTGTACCTCATTATCAGCATCCGGAGCTTACAATCTATGCTATGGAGCATGGCCATCATGTCCTGTGTGAGAAGCCTGCAGGTGTTTACACAGCTCAGGTCAGTAAGATGAATGAAGCAGCGCAAAAATCTGACCGGGTATTTGCCATGATGTTTAATCAAAGAACGAACTGCATTTACAGAAAACTGCACGAGCTGGTAACTGGCGGAGAGTTAGGAGCAATCAAACGGGTGAACTGGATTGTGACTGATTGGTATAGAACGCAGTCCTATTATGATTCCGGCAGCTGGAGAGCAACCTGGGACGGAGAAGGCGGAGGTGTACTTTTAAATCAGTGTCCTCACAATATGGACCTGCTGCAATGGATCTGCGGAATGCCGGATAAGGTACGTGCCTTCTGTCACAACGGAAAATGGCATGATATTGAGGTGGAGGATGATGTGACAGCCTATCTGGAATATCCAAACGGGGCAACGGGAGTCTTTGTAACCTCAACAGCGGATGCTCCCGGTACAAACCGGTTCGAGATTACCATGGAGATGGGAAAAGTGGTTTGTGAAAATGACCGTCTTATGCTTTATAAACTGGCGGAAAATGAGCGTACTTTCTGCAAAACAGCAAAAGGCGGATTTGATACACCGGAATGTACCATCACAGAGGTGGAGACAGACGGTGTCAATGAGCAGCATGTGGGAGTGTTAAAGGCATTTGCAGGGAAAATTTTAAGAGGTACACCTCTGGTGGCAGAAGGAGTGGAAGGAATCAATGGACTGACATTATCAAACGCCATGCATTTATCCAGCTGGCTTAACAGAGAAGTAGAGATTCCGTTTGATGAAAATCTGTTTTTAGAGGAATTAAATAAACGACGTGCTGCTTCCAGAAAAAAAGATGGAACTGGCGTGGTATTTGATACAGAAGGAAGTTATTGAGAAAAGGAGAGAGCATGATGTGGGACAAAATAAAACTATCCGGATTTGCAGATGAGATTGATATGGATTTAGACATTCAGATGAACGTGTTGAAAAAACTGGGAATGTCTTATGTAGAGATGCGCGGAGTAAATGGTAAGGGTCTGGTGGAGCATACGACAGAAGAGGCAAAAGAGATTAAAAGACGCCTTGACAGCAATGGAATTAAATTATCATCCATTGGTTCTCCCATTGGTAAAATTAAAATCGCAGATGAATTTGCTCCTCATATGGAGTTGTTTAAACATACCGTGGAACTGGCACATGTGATGGAAACTCCAAATATCCGTATGTTCAGCTTTTTTATGCCGGAGAATTCCAGCTATGAGCCTTATAAAAATAAGGTGATGGATCAGCTTGGCCAGTTTGTGGATTATGCCAAAGCAAATGAAGTAATTCTTCTTCATGAAAATGAGAAGGATATCTATGGGGATATGGCAGACCGGTGCCTGGAAATAATGAAAGAATTTTACGGGGATCATTTTAAGGCAGTATTTGATTTTGCCAACTTTGTCCAATGCAAACAGGATACGATGGAAGCTTATGAGATGTTAAAACCCTATATTTCCTACATTCATATAAAGGATGCACTTTGGGCAGATGCAAGCGTGGTTCCTGCAGGAATGGGAGACGGAAATGTGGAAAAAATACTTGGAAACCTGAAAGAGAGTGGATATCAGGGCTTTTTATCCCTGGAACCCCATCTCAGTGATTTTGCCGGCTTCTCCGCACTGGAGCAGCACGGAGAGCAGAAGAAAAAAATGAGCGGAGAAGAAGCGTTTACCATGGCTCATGATGCTCTGGTAAAAATACTGAATTCCATTTCATAAATGAAAACTTATCAATAACCCGTACCGCCTCAGCCGGATAACTCCGGACAGAGGCGGTTTTTTTAATCCCCGCCGTTTATACGCTTCACGTAAGCACTTGGTGACATTCCCGTATTCTTCTTAAAAATCTGGCTGAAATACTGGGGATTGTTACCGCAGCCCACCTTTTCCGCGACCCATTGAATCTGCTCTGCATGTCCCTCACAAAGAAGCTGCTTTGCCTTTTGGATCCGCTGGGTTGTAAGGTAATTGGAAAATTTCTGCCGGGTCTCTTTCATAAATCGTGCGCTGACGTAATCCACATTCATAAACAGGTAATTATCTGCAATCCATTTCAGTGTCAGACTTGGGTTGTCTAAATTATTTTCCACATACTGTATGACTTTTTCAATGAACGGACTGTATGATTTGGAAGCCTCCAAAGAGTCTTCCAGTATCCTGCTGATTTTTTCCATAAGCATATTGCGGATGATCTCCGGATCGGTCTGCTGGTTCAGTGTCATTAAATATTCTGTCGCCACGACTGAAGAGCCATAACGGTTTCCGGCTGTTAATTTAATAATAATACGGGAACCGGCCTGCTTTAAAAAATCAGGGTTACTGATATCATGAAGAGTGCTCTCAAGTTCTTTAAAACCAGCGTGTTGTTCTGCTGTATCAACTTCTGTTAAAAGACTGGTCAGATGCTCTATCTTCTCAATGAGATTTTTATAATTGCAGATTGGCACAGGTCTTAGTCCATTCATGAAATAGATCATTCCATACCGCCTGATTTTTGCAGTTAAGGCCTCAATCAGCTGAATCAGATTGGGATATGTACTTCTGTGATAATCCAGTATAACAGACTGATCTTCAAATGAAAGCCGGCTCATGAAATCATCCAGTAATTCATAGGAAACCTGATGGCTTTCGAAAAACAGAATCAGGGTATTTTTAACGTAAATGCTGTATACGGCAATTCCGGGCGCACTTTCAGTCATGTAATCATAGATCAGCTGCAGGGCGGATTCCAGGAGTGGTTCTTCCAGATAATGAAGGTAGCAAAGCTCATAACCGGTATAGCAAAAATCCATAAATCCGGAATACACATCCCAGGCAGGCTGGGTACAGTCCTCCGTGAATATCCCTTCGTTAATGATATTTGCCAGTACACTGTGATGAAGATGGTAGGTCAGTGCCTTCTGCCGGTCCTGCAGATCTTTAAATGCCCGCCTGTGATAATATTCCTTAATCACATCTTTCATGCTTTCAATAATCTGCTCTTCATTGCTGGGCTTTAACAGATAATGATGAACCCGGTATTTCATGGCCTGTTTGGCGTATTCAAATTCCCCAAATCCGGACAAAATAATAAACTGAATATCCATGTCTGTCTGTGAGATCCGCTCAACCAGCTCAAGACCGGAAATACCCGGCATGCGGATATCGGTCAGGACAATGTCCGGAGACTCATCAAGTATCATGTTATACGCCTCGATTCCATCTCCGCAGCTGCCGATCAGCTCAATTCCCAGGCTGTTCCAGTCAATTAAACAGGAAATGGATTCCCGTATCATACGTTCGTCATCTGCAATCATTAATTTCAGCAATTTCCATTCTCCTTTCGGACAAGAGGAAAGGCAAGCCTTGCCACTGCCTGTTCATTTTCATTATAAAGAGTGAGACCATATTCTTCCCCATAGGTCAGCTGCATCCGCTGCAGAATGTTTAACAGGCCGATTCCAAAGCCATGGGGGCTGATCTGATTGGTCTTCAGCTTTTCTAACAGCTGGTCTTCAAAAACAGATCCGTTATTTTTTATGTAAACATAAAGTACATCAGATAACCGCTCTGCCAATATGTGAATAAAACAGCCCTCGGTATTCTCCTCAAGGCCATATCGTATGGAGTTTTCAACCAGTGGCTGCAGGGTCAGTTTTAATACACAGCAGGAGTAAAGATCTTCAGGCACAGTGACTTTATATTCCAGCCGGTCCTCATAACGAAATTTCTGAATGGTCATATAGCACTGCACCAGCTCCAGTTCCCTCCTTAAGGGAACTTCTTTGTTTTTCTGATCCAGGGTAATTCTTAAAAGCGTACCCAGATTCTCAGCCATGGAAGAGATATCCTTTGCGCCTACCGATTTGGCCCTCCAGTTAATGGATTCCAGAGTGTTGTAGAGAAAATGGGGATTCATCTGATTTTCCAGAGCCTTCAGCTGGGCTTCCTTTCTTAAAATTTCATTTAGGTAGCAACTGCGGATCAGTTCATTTACCTCATTTACCATCTGGTCAAACCGGGTATGAAGAATGCCCAGCTCGTCGGTTCGTCCTGTATAATCATAAGAAATGTTAATTGCGTCTTTCTGCCCGTCAGCGAAGTTCTTCATTTTTAACAGCAGGTTATTAAAATGCCTGATAATGGAGTCAATCAGTGCGGAAGAAAGAATGCTGGAAATAATTACTGCGATGATGGTAATAAAAAAAGAGAACCGAAAGCTTTTCTTAAGAGAAGCGGATATGTTGTCATATGGAATGATGCAGACATAATCCCAGTTATAATTGGGAAGAGCCTGTCTTACATAAAAGTAGTTTTTTCCCACAGACTGGAACAGTCCGTACCGTGAGAGGGAGATTTTTGAAACCACAGACGGATCTTCAGCGGTAATAGCAGAAGAATGGTAGATCAGATTCCCCCCGTCATATAGAATATAATCCGCGGACTCATAAAGATGACTGCTATCTGTAGAGGAATCAATCAGCTGATTCATGTCAATATTTACAATCAGACTGCCAATGGAATCCAGCTTCAAAAACTGGGTGCGGCGTATGTTTTTAACCATAAAAAGCCCGTACTGGTCACTGTAATCCGTCACCAGAATTGTCTTTCCTTTTCCTGCCTCGGCTCGTGCGATTAAGTCCCTGCGTATGGAATCGGGCAGCTGTTCTTTGTTGATAATGTGGGTGTGAATGGAAAAATTACCCTGGTACAGGCTCATGTAGCGGATGTTATTTTTTCTGAAGTTAAAATAGTATTCGTTTAACATTCCATAGATTGCTTTATAAGCTACCGTTCGTTCCTGAATCTGTTCTGTATCCTTTAATATCCCCAGATTTTTTTGCATGGTATTGTCTGCAAGCACCATATCTGCCATGGTACTGATCACGTCCAGATGGTTATTAAGCTCTTTGGCAGAAAAGGACAGAGATGATGCCACTGTCTGATAAAGAACCTTCTGGTGGGCGACTGAGGTCATGCGGATATTAAAAAAAGAAACAGAAGTAAGGAGCAGGATACATAGAAACACAATAGACTGGATCTTCTTTTTTAATGTAAGATTCCGGATAAATGCTTTCATACGTCCTCCTTAAATGGACAGCTCTGGTGTGATAAAGAGATTATATATAAAATGTGATAATAATACAACATAAAACCGGAAAAAATATACAAAATATACAAAAAACTCGGTTTTTTCCACTTTGAACTCGGTTTTACGCATTTACGGCGCATCCTTAGAAACGTATAATAAAACTACCTAAGATGAGTAATAAATTTAAGGAGGAAGGTATTATGAAGAAAAAAATTGCATTACTGATGTCATGCTGTATGGCGGCGGCCTCTCTGGCAGGATGCGGGGGGAGTTCGGCAACTGCTACCACAGCTGCAACTCAGGCACCTGCAACGACACAGGCGGCCACTACGGCTCCTTCTAAGGAAGCCTCCGGTGGAAGCGGTGACGTGAAGCTGACTATGAGCTGGTGGGGGAACCAGGTCAGAAATGAGAGAACGCAGGCGGCTTTAGACCTTTATTCCGGGCAGAATAAAGGAGTAACCATTGAAGGCCAGTTTTCCGAGTGGTCTGATTACTGGAACAAACTGGCTACATCGGCAGCAGGCCAGTCACTTCCGGATGTGGTTCAGATGGATTACATGTACATAGACCAGTATGTGAAGAACAACCTTCTGGTTGATTTAAAACCTTATATTGAAAAGGGCACACTGGACGTATCCAATATCTCGGAAAACACCATGGCTTCCGGTACAGTAGACGGAGGAGTTTATGCAATCTGTGCAGGTATTAACTCTCCAGCCATGATGTATAACAAGACTTTACTTGATCAGAACGGCATTACAGTCAAGGACTATATGACCATTGACGATTTTGAGGCAGTATGCCGTCAGGTATATGAAAAAACCGGATATAAGACTTCCATTGTTTATGGTACAGCTCAGACTTATCTGGATTATTTTATGAGAGCATATGATGTGGTTTTATTCGGCGATAAAAAAATGGGCGGAAAAGCAGAGGATTACATTCCATTCTTCCAGATGTATGAAACCGGCTTAAAAGAAGGCTGGCTCATTGATCCGGGCGTATATGCGGAGATTTCCGTAGGTTCTGTTGAACAGGATCCACTTGTATACGGTTCCAGCCCTGAGACCATGTCCTGGTGTGCATTTGCAAACTCCAATCAGCTGACCGCTGTTCAGAATGCGGCTCCGGAAGGCGTGACCATCGGTATGACTACCTGGCCGTCACCTGATCCCAAGAAGTCCGGCTACTTAAAATCCAGCCAGTTCTTTTCCATCGGAGCTCATACAAAGAATCCGGAAGAAGCAGTAAAAGTATTAGATTATCTGATTAATTCCAGCGATGCAAACAACATTCTTTTAGGCGAAAGAGGCGTTCCTGCATCCAGCAAGATTGCAGATGAGCTTTCACCCAAAATGGATGCAATCAACCAGGAGATTATCCGTTATATCAACGATGTTGTTACTCCGAACAGCTCACCGATCAATCCTCCCCAGCCGGATGGAGCGAGCGAAGTATTTAATCTGTTAAATCAGGTTCAGGAACAGCTCTGTTACGGTACATACGATTCAAAAACGGCTGCAGAAGAATTCTTTAACAGCGCCAACAAGATCATGAGCCAGAAATAATTGCCGGTAAATTCGGGGCAGAGAAAGCTCTGCCCCGGTTTTCAATAAGAGCAGTCATAGTGAACGGAGGGGACGTATATGAAAGAAAAAAAGAGGGAGAACTTCAGACACTTTATGAACAGGGAAAGCACGGCAGGATTCGTATTCAGCCTTCCGTTTACCATTGGATTTCTTCTGTTCATGGTAGTTCCCATGGGTTTATCCCTTTATTATTCCTTTTGTGACTACAATATTCTGGCACCGCCGGTCTTTGTAGGAATGAAAAATTACATTAAAATGTTTACTGACGATCCGGTGTTTTTAAAAACAATCGGTGTTACTTTTTATTTTGCATTTGTATCGGTTCCAATGCGTCTGGTATTTGCTTTGATTGTAGCACTGATTCTGTTTAAAACCACAAAGGCCACGGCATTTTACCGCGCTGCCTACTATCTCCCGTCAATTATCGGGGGTTCCGTGGCAGTGGCGATTCTCTGGAAGCGAATGTTTGCAACTGACGGAGTGGTGAATCATCTTCTGCGGATCATAGGAATCAAATCCAGTTTTCCCTGGCTTGGAAACGTAAATACAGCGATCTGGACACTGATCATACTGGCAGTCTGGCAGTTTGGTTCTTCCATGCTGATCTTCTTATCTTCACTCAAACAGATTCCGGTAACGCTCTATGAAGCGGCCAGAGTGGATGGGGCAAACCGGTTTTCTCAGTTTTTTAAGATCACGCTGCCTCTTCTTACACCCACCATATTTTTCAATCTGGTTATGCAGACGATCAATGGATTTCTGGCATTTACTCAGTGTTTTATTATTACACAGGGGAAACCCCTAAATTCCACTTTGTTTTACACTGTTTATATGTACCAGCAATCCTTTGAGTTCTATAATACCGGATATGGAGCAGCACTGGCGTGGATTATGCTTGGGATCATCGGCCTGATTACGTTGCTCTTATTTGCTACTAAAAAATTCTGGGTCTATACGGAAGGAGTGTAATATTCATGAAAACAAGGAAAAGAATCGGCGGGATCTTCTATCACGTCATCGTCTGCGGCCTTGGTCTGATCATGATATACCCTCTGGTATGGATGATCATGAGCTCGTTTAAGGAGAGCAACACCATTTTTACAACAGCAGGCCAGCTGATCCCCAGGAAGTTCGTGTTTTCCAACTATGCAACCGGATGGAAGGGGTTTGCAAAGACCGGATTTGTTGTATTTTTTAGAAATTCTCTGTTTGTTGCAATTGTTGCGACTCTTGGTACGGTATTCTCTTCTGCCTTTGTTGCATATGGGCTTGCCAGATGCAGATTTTTCGGAAGAAAGTTCCTGTTTGTGGCCATGCTTCTTTCCATGATGCTGCCGGCGCAGGTGTTGATGATTCCTCAGTATTTATGGTATCAGAAGCTGGGCTGGGTAGGAAGCTACAGGCCATTAATAGTCCCCTATTATTTTGCAATCCAGGGTTTCTTCATCTACCTGATGATTAACTTTATTGACGGAATTCCAAGAGAACTTGACGAAGCGGCTAAGATTGACGGATGCTCCTATTACAGTATTTTTGCAAGAATTATACTGCCGCTTATCACACCGGCTTTAATTACTGCAAGCATTTTCTCGTTCATGTGGAGATGGGACGATTTCCTTTCCGCTCTGCTTTACATCAATGAGTCCGCAAAGTATCCGGTGAGCCTTGCGCTAAAACTGTTCTCCGATCCGGGCTCATCCTCCGATTACGGAGCCATGTTTGCGATGGCAACGCTTTCTATCATGCCGGCAGTATTAATCTTCATCTGTCTGCAGAAGTATCTGGTGGAGGGAATCAGCACTTCTGGTTTAAAAGGTTAAAAAATGGCAGAGGCAGTACAAAAAACAGCTTTTTTGTGCGCCTCTGCTATTTTTTTATAGTTAGACCTTTCAATTGGCAGGCTAAATTGGTATAATTGGGCAGTTTGGTAGTGCAATCTGATTAGGATACAGGAAATGGAGGAAATTATGATTTACAATGTATTGGAATTCGGAGCAAAAGGTGATGGAACCGCAAATGATGCTGCGGCGATTCAGAAAGCGATTGATGAATGCACCGGAGCAGGCGGCGGACGTGTACTGCTTCCGGGCGGACATATCTATAACAGCGGTTCGATCCTTCTTAAGTCAAATGTAGAGCTTCATTTGGAGATGGGTGCCGTATTAAAGGCGAGTGATGATTTAAACGATTATTATCCTCTGGCAAACGGCGGCAGGATCGTTGCTCATGAATCAGGTCTTCCTTCCTTTTTAAACAGCGAATATAACGGCAGGCCATTTCATGCATTTATCTATGGCTATGAACAGGAGAATGTGGCAATCACCGGTTTTGGTACCATAGATGCCAATGAATCCATATTTTACGGAGATAATTCCGGATATCACATTGAAGGAACTTATTACCCCAGAATCCCTCTGATGCTTTTAGAGAAATTCAATCATCTTACCATTCGTGACGTAAAGCTTGTAAACTGCGCATTCTGGACCGTTCATCTGGTGGGATGCAACGATGTTCTGATTGAGGGAATCCGTCTTCTTAATAACTTACAGATGGCAAATTCCGACGGCATTGATCCGGATCACTGCACGAATGTACGGATCATCGGATGCCACATTGAATGCGGTGACGATGCGATTGTATTAAAAAATTCCGGCGATTATAACCATTACGGACCCTGTGAAAATATCGTGATCTCAAACTGCACCTTAATCTCCACCAGTGCAGCCATTAAGTTCGGTACGGAAGGGGAATGTGATTTTAGAAATGTTCTTGTAGAAAACTGTACCATCAGTAAAAGCAACCGTGGAATCTCCATACAGATCCGGGATGGAGGAAATGTGGAGAATGTGGTATTCTCCAATATTACCATTGAAACACGCCGCTTTTCTCATGAGTGGTGGGGAAGGGCAGAACCAATCTGCATCACGGCCCACGACAGAAAACCGGGCGTAAAGGCCGGAAAAATCAGAAATGTGCGGTTTGAAAATATCAGCTGCAAAGGGGAAAACGGAATCTTTATCCGCGGAAGCGAAGACAACTATATTGAAGACGTAAGCTTTGAAAACATCCACCTCACGCTGGAGAAAAACTCCCGCTGGGAGATTGAGGGATATGATATCCGCCCCTGCCAGGGAGATGGACTGATTCGCACGAAGATATCCGGAATTTATGCTGAGTATGCAAAGGATATCCGGTTTGATCATGTAAAGATCAGGGTGGCTGATAGCATGAGACCTTTCTACAAGCAGGATGTCACCTTAAGCCACGCGGAAGAAATCACGGTCTAATCCTCATAAGATGCTATGGAAATGGCGCAGTTTTGTTCTTTGCAAAAGGAGCAGAACGCGTCATCCGGCATCTTTTCGGTTAAAATATAATCGAACTGATTCATATCTCCATAGGTCATAAGAGATGCCCGGCCAAACTTGGAAGAATCTGCCAGAAGATAATGCTTCTGGCTTTTTTTTAATGCTGCTTTTTTAATATTATATTCATCCGTTGATGCATTGCAGATTCCTGACTCAACTGAGATACTGGTACATGCCATGAATGCACGCACAATGTTATAATCTTCCAGATACTCCACGCAGGAGCTGCCGGTCAGAGATGCCGTATCCCTTTTTAAAGTGCCTGGGAGCACAATTAAATCAATATTGGGATAATTCATGGATTTATTAATGACCTGAATGCTGTTGGTTATGACCGTGACTGTATTTAAATGGGTGAGAAAGTCCACAATATTCATGGTAGTGGTACCGCTGTCAATGAATATAATATCTCTGTCCCGTACAAATGAAGCAGCAAGAGATGCAATCCGCTGCTTGCTTAAAAAATTACGGCTGGCTCTGTCCTGAAAAGTGACAAGGTCCGGTATGGGTAAAATGTTTTCGGATGCGATAACACCTCCATATACCTTTTCCACAGTTCCTCTTCCCACAAGCACTTCCAGATCCCGGCGCAGCGTATTTTTGGATATCTGAAATAGTTCACATAAGGTATCGATCGATGCGGTTTTGTGTTCGAGGATATATTGTTCCAGTTGTTCAATTCGGGAAATTCTCATAGCGTATACTCCTTATATTCCGGTTCCTTTAATGTGCTGTTATTCCCCTATTATAACAGACACAAACAAAAATATCAAGAAATCACCAATAGATCACCAAATTCAAAAAAAATTTTTCAAGTACATCTTGACCAATCTCAAATATGGTGTTAGAATATAACCAACACATAACTAAAACAAAATCAAAACATACTCATAAAGGGAGGAAGAGAGAGGAAACAAGGCATGGGATTAGTAAAAATGAAAGATCTGCTGAATCAGGCATCAGAGCAAAACCGGGCGGTGGGAGCATTCAGCGTGGGGAATCTTGAGATGGTGAAAGGTGCTGTTAAGGCAGCTGAGGAAATGAACACTCCCATTATCTTACAGATTGCGGAAGTACGCCTTCCCCATTCCCCGCTGTCACTAATGGGACCTATGATGGTAGAAGCTGCCAGGAATGCAAAGGTAGAGATTGCAGTTCATTTAGATCACGGCAAGACCATCGGCGTGTTAAAGCAGGCCCTGGATTATGGATTTACATCAGTCATGATGGACGGCTCCACTCTTCCCTTTGAAGAGAACATAAAAAAGACGTTAGAAGCGGCTCAGCTCGCAGGAGAATATGGAGCCACGTTAGAAGCGGAGCTTGGTCTGGTTGGCGGCAGTGAGGACGGAAGCACAGATGAAGGAATCCGCTGCACCAATCCGGAAGACGCGAAACTGTTTTGCGAAAAGACAGGTGTGGACGCACTGGCAGTAGCCATCGGCAATGCACACGGCAACTATCCGGTAGCACCCAGACTGGCATTTGATGTTTTAAAGGCCATTGATGAAAAGACAGATGTTCCTCTGGTCCTTCACGGCGGAACCGGAATTACTCCGGAAGACTTTAGAAAAGCAGTTGGTCTTGGAATACGTAAGATCAATATTGCAACAGCCAGCTTTGACAGCCTGACAAGGGAAGCTGAAAAATATTTAAAAGCAGAAGGAAAGCATGATTACTTTGGACTGAATGAAGCCATGGTCCATGGAGTATATGAAAATGTGAAGCAGCATATAAAGATCTTTAACTGTGTAGAGCCGCTATAATATTAACTATTAAATAAATAAAACCGCTAAGAAAGGAATGGATAGAAAGATGGGAGAAGTAAAAACATTAAAGTATTTTGTAAACGGTCAGTGGAAGGAATCTAAAACAACGAAGTATACAGATGCCTTTGATCCAAGCACTGGTGAAGTGATTGCGAAAGTACCATGCTGTACTCCGGATGAAGTGGAAGAGGCTGTAGCAGCAGCGAAAGCAGCATTTCCATCCTGGTCAGCAACTCCGGTTATTAAAAGAGTTCAGATTCTTTATAAGCTGAGAGATTTACTGATCGAGCATATGGATGAACTGACTATGCTGGTAGCAAAAGAAAACGGTAAAAACTGGGAAGAAGCTCAGGGTGATGTGCTGAAAGCAAAAGAAGGAACCGAGCAGGCCATCAGCGCTCCGTCACTGATGATGGGAGAAAGCTTAATGGACGCTTCCAGCGGATTTGACACAGTATTATATCGTATGCCTCTGGGCGTATTTGCAGGTATCGTGCCATTTAACTTCCCAGCTATGATTCCAATGGGCTGGATGACTCCTATGTGTATCGCATGCGGTAACACCATCGTATTAAAAGCAGCATCCTTTACTCCTCAGTCCAGCATGCGTATCGCTGAGCTGTATAAAGAAGCAGGACTTCCGGACGGTGTAATTAATATCGTTACCTGTTCCAGAAACGAAGCAGAGATTCTTCTTACACACGATGATGTTAAGGGAATTACTTTCGTAGGTTCCACATCTGTTGGAAAGCATATTTATTCCACAGCTGCAGCAACAGGAAAGAGAGTTCAGGCTCTTTGCGAAGCCAAGAACCACGCTCTTGTATTAAAGGATGCTCCTGTTAAACGTGTGGCAGCAGGTATCATCAACTCCACCTTTGGCTGTGCTGGCGAAAGATGTATGGCTCTTCCGGTAGTGGTTGTTCAGGAAGATATTGCTGATGCACTTGTAGCAGAAATCGTAGCTCAGGCCAAGAAATTAAAAGTGGGACCAGCTTATGATAAAACCACAAATCTTGGACCGGTTATCAATCAGGCACACAAAGATTCTGTTGTAAAATGGATTGAGACAGGAATCTCAGAAGGTGCCAAGGTGGTACTGGACGGCCGTGATGTAGTAGTAGAAGGATTTGAAAACGGATTCTACTTAGGGCCCACAATTCTTGATCATGTTACTCCTGAAATGAGCGTAGGCGAAAGAGAGATCTTCGGACCGGTACTTTGCATTAAGAGAGTGAAGACCTTCGAAGAAGGACTTGCGGTAATGAATGCCAATCCATTTGCCAACGGTTCTGTTATCTTTACACAGAATGGTCGCTATGCAAGAGAGTTTGCAAGACATACAGACGGCGGTATGATCGGTATCAACGTAGGAATTCCGGTTCCGGTTGGTATGTTCCCATTCAACGGCAATAAGCTGTCATTTATCGGAGACCTTCATTGCTTAGGAAAAGATGGTTTCAGATTCTATACAGAGAATAAAGTTGTTACCACCAGATGGTTCGACGAAGAAACCGGAGAGTCCACGGCTGTTAATACCTGGGATGGAACAATCTAAACGTTGTTTTTATTGAAAAAATAGCACGCATACACTTGCGTGCTATTTTTATGTGTGATATGATTGGTGAAGTGAATTGCTTAAAGGAGAGAACAGATGGCGGGAACGATTCGGGAAATAGCGGAGCGGGCAGGTGTGTCCAGAGGTACTGTTGACCGCGCGTTAAATAAACGGGGGCGGATTGACAAGGAAGTGGAAGAGCGGATCTTTCAGATTGCAGACGAAATCGGTTATGTGCCGAAAAAAGAAAAGACGGCAGTAAAAAAGGAATCGGTTAAAATCGGCATTGTAACCCAGCTGGCTAAATCGTCATTTATGATTCCCATCAGAAAAGGGTTAGAAGATGCACAAAAAGAGTTGAAAAAAAGAGGAATTGTCTTTGTAATGGAAGAGTGTGTTACTGTAAGCGAGGAAGAGCAGCTTGCAGCCATAGAAAGGCTGGAAAAAAACAAGGTGTCAGGCATTGCAATCATGCCTGTGGAGTGCGATAAAATAAGGGACAAAATCAATTCCCTGATTGAGCAGGGGATCTCAGTCGTGACTTTTAATACGGATATTGTAGGTACAAAACGAAGCTGTTTTGTAGGCCAGGACAACAAACGGAGCGGACGCACGGCGGCTGGGCTTATGGGAATGCTCACCGGCGGACAGGGAAAGATTCTCGCTATTACGGGATATTTTGGGAATAGTGTCAACAGTATGCGCGTGGATGGGTTTGTGGATGAGATAAAGAGGACATTTCCCGGTCTTGAGCTTGTGGGAGTGCAGAGCAGTTTTGATGAAAAGGAAGAGGTGGAAAAAATCCTTGTCAACACCCTGACTGCTTATCCGGATCTCCAGGGTGCGGTGATATTCTCAGGAGGTCAGGGGGGCGTTAAAAAGGCGTTTGAAGAGCTGAAGCTGGAGAGAAAGCCTCATATTATTATCTATGATCTGACTACAGGGAACATGAAAGCGCTGGAAGAGGGGATCGCGGATTTTCTGATTGACCAGAACGGCTATACACAAGGGTACCGTGCCCTGTTCATTCTTGCCGATATCATGCAGGCCGGAAGCAGGGAAGAACAGGAATTTTTTTACACGGATATAATTATAAAAACGAAATACAATATTTAAAAGATTATAAAATCAGGGATCTGTTAATGATAAAAAACAGGTCCTGATTTTTTTTATTATCAGAGCGAAATCACTTGCACGCGGACTGCGTGCGTGGTATAATATAGGCACATGAGATGAACGAAAAAGCACGCAAACAGATGGGAGAGGTGTAACAATGGGATATGTAAAATTTAACGAAGCCAGAGAGCTTGATTTAATACTTCTTGGCAGAGTGGCAATTGATTTTAACCCTGCCTACAATGAGCAGGTAAAGGAAGAATTTAAACCGTTAAAGAAGGTTCACATGTTTGAAAAGTTTGTGGGCGGTTCTCCTGCCAACATTGCCGTAGGCGTGACAAGACATGGTATGAAAGCTGGTTTTATCGGAAAAGTATCCGATGACCAGTTCGGCGAATTTGTAGTGGATTATTTTAATGAACAGGGGATCGATACCTCCCACATTACAAAATGCAAAAACGGAGAAAAACTGGGACTTACTTTTACTGAAATGCTGTCCTCCAGCGAAAGCAGCATTCTGATGTATCGAAACTGCATTGCTGATTTACAGTTGAGTGTGGAAGACATCGACGAAGAATACATTAAAAAGGCGAAAGCTATTTTAATTTCAGGTACGGCACTTGCCGAAAGCCCGTCAAGAGAAGCGGCTCTTAAAGCTGTGATGCTGGCTAAGAGAAACGATGTCAGAATTATATTTGATATTGATTACAGGGCATACAACTGGAAAAATACAGACGAGTTATCCATTTACTACTCAACTGTTGCAAAAGAAGCGGATATTATTATGGGATCAAGAGAAGAATTTGATCTGACAGAAAAGCTGATTAAACCGGGCATGACAGATGAAGAAAGCGCTGCCTTATGGCAGGGATATCATGCAGCAATCGTGGTGATCAAGCATGGTATGAAGGGGTCTACCGCATATACCCGGGATGGCCAGTCATTTTCCATTAAACCGTTTCCGGTAGAGGCAAGAAAGGGCTTTGGAGGCGGAGACGGATATGGTTCCGGTTTCTTATATGGTCTGTATCAGGGATGGGATATTATTGACTGCCTGGAATTTGGTTCTGCAGAAGCGTCCATGATGGTAAAGAGCAATAACTGCTCGGACTCTCTTCCTACGCCAGAGGAAGTGCATGCATTTATAAAAGAGGAAAAGGAAAAATTCGGTGAGATGATCGCCCGTGTATAAAAATATAAAGGAGAGCGGAACATGTCAAAAACAATAAGAATGACAACAGCACAGGCACTTGTAAAGTTCCTGGATAACCAGTATGTTTCAGTGGATGGAACAGAAATTAAGTTTGTTGAAGGCTTTTTTACAATCTTCGGCCATGGAATTGCAGTTGGTCTGGGAGAGGCTCTGGACACAAATTCGGGACAACTTCGGGTTTTTCAGGGAAGAAACGAGCAGGGTATGTGCCATACAGCCATTGCATTTGCCAAACAGAATCAGCGCAGAAGAATTATTCCCTGTGCTTCCTCAGTAGGACCTGGCGCTGCCAATATGGTGACTGCCTGTGCCACTGCAACCGTCAACAACATTCCGCTGCTGGTATTTCCTGCAGACACCTTCGCATCCAGACAGCCTGATCCGGTGCTTCAGCAGTTAGAGCAGAGCAGCAGCCTTGCAACTACCACCAATGATGCATTTAAACCGGTATGCAAGTACTGGGACAGAATTACCAGACCTGAGATGATTATGAGCGCCTTAATTAATGCCATGCGTGTGCTCACAGATCCGGCTGAGACGGGAGCCTGCTGTATTTCCCTCTGTCAGGATGTAGAGGGAGAATCCTTTGATTATCCGGAGTATTTCTTTAAGAAACGGGTTCATAAGATTACAAGACCTGTGGCAGTGGAAGAAGAACTGGAAGAGATTGCTGAAATTATTGCTGAAGCGAAGAAACCTATTGTGATTGTGGGCGGAGGAGTCCGCTACTCGGATGCAGGAGAAGTTGTAGAACAATTCTGTGAAGAATTTAAGATCCCCTTTGGAGAGAGTCAGGCTGGAAAGAGTGCCTGCAAATCAAGCCATCCATACTGCCTTGGCGGAATCGGAGTAACCGGTACTTATGCCTCCAATGTCATTGCAAAGGATGCAGATGTGGTAATCGCCATCGGAACCAGACTAAGCGATTTTACTACCAGCTCCAAGTGGCTGTTTAAAAGAGAAAACGTTAAATTTGTTACTATAAATAACAGCAGATTCCATGCCTATAAGATGGATGCATCCATGGCAGTGGGAGATGCAAAAGTAACGGTAGAGGCACTGACAGAAAAACTGAGAGAAAAACAGTATGTGTCCCAGTACCGGAATGAGATTACAGACGCAAAGAAAAAGTGGGATGAAGAGATGGTTCGCCTGGGCAGCATTGAGTATACAGGAGATGATTTCGAACCCATTATCAAAGCAAGAGATCCCAGAACAATTCCGGAATTTGTCCGTCTGACCAATGGTAAGATCACCCAGACCGCAGCACTGGCAGCGATCCGAAGAGCGATTGATGCAGATGCCACAATCATTACGGCAGGAGGTTCCCTTCCAAGCTGTATGCAGCGTATGTGGACCACTGATAAGCGGGGCGGATATCATGCTGAGTATGGATATTCCTGTATGGGATATGAAGTGGCAGCAACCCTGGGCGTTAAATTTGCGGAGCCGGAACATGAGGTTTACTGCGTAGTCGGCGATTCCAGTTTTCAGATGCTGCACAGTGAAATCATGACCATTATGCAGGAAAGACAGAAAGTCAATATCCTGATCTTTGATAACTGTGGCTTTGGCTGTATCAACAACCTGGAGATGAACCATGGAATCGGAAGCCTGGCAACGGAGTACCGCTATACAGACGGAAAAAAACCAACCGGCGATTTAATCCCTGTTGACTATGCAAAGGTGGGAGAGGGCTACGGATTAAAGACTTATACCTGTCGCACCATCGCAGAGCTGGAAGATGCATTAAATGATGCCAAGAGCCAGGAAAAAGCCTGTCTGTTTGACTTAAAGGTAATTCCTAAGACCATGTCCGACGGATATGAATCCTGGTGGAATGTGGGACTTGCTGATACGTCTGAAAAAACCAGCGTAAACGAAGCGTTTGGAAGAGTCATGGAAGGCAGAAACGCAGCAAGAAAGTATTAATCGGCCGGACATGACCGGAAAGGAAGATAATATGAGTCAGGTATTCGGATATCCGGAATTTGATGAGTCCGGAGAAAAGATTTTAACAACTTATACCAATGAGTATAAGGAGATGAACATGGACATCCGTGTTTACCGCATGAAAGCAGGGGAAATCAGAACCTTTTTAAAAGAGGAAGAGGAAACTGCTGTGCTTCTTTTAAAGGGAAAGATCGTATACCGTGGCGGCAATGTGGAACAGGAGGCCTCAAGAATTGATGTTTTTACAGAGGGACCATGGTGTCTGCATGGCTGTGCAGGAACAGAGATTTCCGTGGAAGCAAAAGAGGATTCAGAAATTTTAGTTCAGTCAGCAGAAAATAAAAGAACCTTTGAAGCAAAACTGTATCAACCCGAAGATGCACCATGGAAATACTCTTCTGTGGGTAAGTTTGGCAATGTGGCAAAACGGCGGGTGAATACGATTTTTGACATAGAGATCGCTCCTTACTCCAATATGGTTTTAGGAGAGGTTTTAAATGACCGGGGAAACTGGTCCGGTTATCTTCCTCACAGACATCCACAGCCGGAGACCTACTATTTCCTTTTTGACCACCCGGAAGGATTTGGAGCAAGCTTTGTAGGCGACCAGGTATTTAAAAGCACAGACGGAAGCTTTTCCGCAATTCCGGGAGGGGAGCTTCATCCTCAGGCAGTGGCTCCGGGATACCAGATGTATACCTGCTGGATGATCCGCCATCTGGAGGGCAATCCATGGAATCAGACAGACCGCAATGAAGATGAACGGTACGTGTGGCTGCATGATGCCGAGTTTTAAACAACATAGGGGTTAATCGCCGCGAAACCAGCGGTATAAAAATATGATAAGACAGGGAAGGGAAACAAAAATGTTAAACAAGGAGAAAGTTAAATTAGGAATTGCACCAATTGCATGGACAAACGATGATCTTCCGGATTTAGGTAAGGAGAATACCTTCGAGCAGTGTGTCAGCGAAATGGCACTTGCAGGATTTACCGGTTCTGAAGTGGGTAATAAATACCCGAAGGATCCGGAGGTTTTAAAGAAGGCTCTGGAATTAAGAGGTGTTGAGATCTGCAACGCATGGTTCTCCACATTCTTAATCAGCAAGCCTTATGAAGAGACTGAGGCAGAGTTTGAAAAGCACGTAGCATTCTTAGCTGCCATGGGCGCTAAGGTAGTGGGTGTTTCCGAGCAGAGCTACAGCACACAGGGAATTCAGGACCAGCCGGTTTTCGAAGGAAAGCATGAGATGGATGACAGAGAATGGGATCTTCTGTGCACAGGCTTAAACCGCCTTGGCAGGCTGTCCAAAGAGAAATACGGTGTGGCATTAACATTCCATCATCATATGGGAACCGTAGTACAGTCTGCAGCAGAGACAGACCGTATGATGGAGCATACGGATCCGGAATACGTAAGCCTGCTTTTTGACAGCGGCCATTTTGCATACTGCGGAGAGAATCCGGTTGAGATGGTGACAAAGCACATCAAACGTATTAAACATGTTCATTTAAAAGATATCCGTCCGGAAGTAGTAAAAAAGGTGAGAGAAGAGAAGATGAGCTTTTTAGCAGGCGTACGTGCAGGCGCATTCACAATTCCAGGCGACGGCTGTGTAGATTTTGATCCGATCTTCAAGGTGCTGGAAAATGCAGCCTATGAGGGATATATGGTAGTGGAAGCAGAGCAGGATCCGGCTAAGGCGAATCCGTTAGAATATGCAATCCGTGCAAGAAAATTCATTGCTGAAAAAACTGGTCTTTAATTTAGAGGATAAAAGGAGAAGAATATTATGGTAACCGTAGGAATTATCGGAGCAGGCAGAATCGGAAAGGTTCATACCACAAGCATCTGCAATATCGTTAAGAATGCAACAATTAAAACAATCGCTGACCCATTTATGAACGAGGAAACAGCAAACTGGGCAAAGAGCATGGGCGTAACCAATACAACCAAGGATTATAAAGAGATCCTGGCAGATCCGGAGATCGATGCAGTTTTAATCTGCTCCTCTACAAACACACATTCTCCAATCTCTGTAGAAGCAATTAAGGCTGGCAAGCATGTATTCTGCGAGAAGCCAATTGATCATGATATTGACAAAATCAAAGAAGTGATCGATGCATTAAAGGACAGCAAGGTAAAATATCAGGTAGGCTTTAACCGCCGCTTTGACCATAACTTTGAGGCAGTGAGAAATGCAGTTGCAGCAGGAAAAATCGGAGATCCCCATATCATCAAGGTGACCTCCAGAGATCCTGAGCCGCCCAGCGCAGAATACGCTGCTGTATCCGGCGGTATGTTCCTTGACATGACCATTCATGATTTTGATATGGTACGTTACCTGGCTGGCTGTGATGCAGAAGAGATCTATGTTCAGTCTGCAGTTTTAGTTGATCCTGCCATTGGAAAAGCCGGTGACGTGGATACTGCTGTTATCACCATAAAGATGGAGAACGGCGCAATTGCAGTGATTGATAACTCCAGAAAAGCTGTTTACGGCTATGACCAGAGAGCAGAAGTATTCGGCTCCAAAGGTATGGTTGCAACCTCCAACGACACAGAATCCAGCGCAGTATTAAGCACTGCTGATGGTGTGACAGGCGAGAAGCCTCTCTACTTCTTCTTAGAGCGTTATATGCAGTCCTTCGCAAAGGAAGTAAACTGCTTCATCGAGGCCATTGTAAATGATACAGATACCCCTCTTGGCGTATTAGATGGCTTAAAACCGGTATTAATGGGAATCGCAGCAAAGAAATCGGTTGAAGAGCACAGACCGGTTAAAATCTCTGAAATCACAATGTAAATGTAAGGACCTGCCGCTTCCTGGCAGGTCTTTTTTTCAATATCCTCCGGTTAAACGGCAAAGTACAAAAAGTGCATAGAAACCAGCATGGAAAAAGCAAATTCTGCGCTGACGTTTCGGTTTAAACATGTTAAATTAATAGCATATTTTATAAGATATAGTTCATTACAGAAAAGAGGAGTTATCATGTATCAATTGGAACAGATGCTGATTGGCTGGGTGGAGCGGTATGATCTGGTCTATCAGACCAGTTTGCTTTTTCGAATCATTGCCGCCGGCTTTTCGGGGTATTTAATCGGATATGAAAGAAAGAACCGGAATAAAGGAGCTGGAATGAGAACCCATGCCATTGTGGCAATGGGAGCTGCTCTTATGATGGTGGTATCCAAGTACGGCTTTCGGGATATTCCGAATTTTGACGGCTCCAGAATTGCAGCTCAGATCGTGTCAGGAATCGGCTTTCTGGGAGCTGGTGTTATTTTTGTAAAGAATAATTCGGTCAGCGGACTGACTACCGCTGCGGGTATCTGGGCAACAGCAGGAGTGGGAATGGCCATAGGAGCCGGTGCTTATTATCTGGGCTGTGGTTCTGCGTTTCTTCTGATTATGATACAGGTTCTGCTCCATGACGTTCCCTTTTTGTCAAAGGAGCCATACCGGTGTATGCTTAAAATCAGCACATCTCATTACGATGCCGTTATTACAGAGCTGTTTCATAAGCTCAACGAAGAAAAGGTGAAAGTGCTGAATGTAAAAATAGGAAAGTCCAAGGATGGTACCAAGATCGAACTGGATTTACTTTATCCGGCCGGTTATGAAAAAAATGATCTTGTGATACGTCTGTCTAATGATAAACGGATTGATTCTGTCAATGGATAGGATCATAAAAACAAAAATTGCAATAAATATTTGAAGAAAGACAAAAATAAGGTAGAAGCTTTGCAATAAAAAGGGATATACTCATTGAGTAAGAAAAATGAGAATAAGTGAAGTGAGAAATTTATGATAAAACATCTTGCTGCGGATTTACACACCCATACAGATATAAGCAGGCACGGTTACAGTACCGTTTATGAAAATATAACTGCAGCAAAGGATGCCGGTCTTCTGGCTGTAGGAATCAGCAATCACTGTCCGGCCCACCCCGATGGAGCGCCTGAGGGGCATTTTAGAAATCTCCGGGTGATTCCGGAATGGGTGGACGGTATCCGTGTATATCGGGGAGCAGAACTGAATTTTACCAGTTTTGAAGGTGGGATTGATTTAAGCTCCGATACCATTGAAAACCGGCTGGATTACACCATAGCCTCTTTTCATGAAGATGTGATTGCGCCGGGAAGTATGGAAGATCATACAAGAGCGTATCTTTGTGCCGCAAAAAATCCGATGGTGGATATCATCGGTCACAGCGGAACTGCCTGCTATGAGTATGATTATGAACGGGTGATACCGGAGTTTGGAAAGAACGGAAAGCTGGTGGAGATTAACGAAGGAACATTCCGCGTCAGGAAAAGCTCCGCAGAAAATTGCCGGATCATTGCCAGACTATGCATGAAATACAGCGTTCCTGTCATTGTCAGTTCAGATGCACATTTCTGCCGGAGTGTGGGAGTATTTGATGAGGCTCTTTCCATGTTAAACAGCCTGGACTTTCCCAAAGAGCTGGTGGTGAATGCAGATAAGGAACAGTTAAAGTCCTGGTTTCTTCGCAAGCGGAGAGGATAATGAAAGTAAAGAATGCCGGAGCGCAGCTGCGCCCCGGCAGTTGTGCGCGGGAAGGGAGCGGATAGAGAATGAAGTATTATATCGGAATAGACTTAGGCGGAACCAATATAGCAGCCGGTCTGGTAGGAGAGGATGGAACACTTTTTACCCGCCTGTCTGTACCAACCAGAAGCGGAAGAAGCGCAATGGAAATCGTTCAGGATATGGCAGACCTTGCTAAAAAGGCTGCAGAGGAAGGAAATGTTTCCTGGGAGGAGATCGAAGCAGTCGGACTTGGAGTGCCGGGAACAGCCAATAAAGAGACCGGCATGGTGGAATATGCCAATAATCTGGGGTTTTATGATGAACCGGTAGTCTCCATGATGGAGAAGGTGCTTCCTGGTAAAAAAATTCGTTTTGATAATGATGCCAATGCGGCTGCCTGGGGAGAATATACGGCAGGAAGCGGAAAAGGTACGAACTCCATGCTGGCGGTTACTCTGGGCACCGGCGTAGGAGGCGGAATCATTCTTGACGGAAAGCTTTATGAAGGGATCAACTTTGCAGCGGGAGAATTCGGTCATTTTACCATTGAACGGAACGGTATTCCATGTAACTGCGGAAGAAAAGGGTGTTTTGAGGCTTATGCCTCTGCCACTGCATTGATTTCGCAGACAAAGGCTGCAATGCTTGAAAACCCACAATCCGTTCTCTGGGAACTGTGCGGCGGGGAGATTGACCATGTGGAAGGTAAGACGCTCTTTGACGGTGTCAGAAGGCAGGATGAAACGGCACTTTTTGTATTTGACCGGTACATCGAATATCTGGCGGCAGGTCTTCTGGATTTAATCAATATTTTCCAGCCGGAGTTAATCTGCATCGGCGGAGGCATCAGCAAAGCCGGAGATTTACTTTTAGATCCGTTAAAAAGAATCATTGACCAGGAAGATTATGCAAGAACCTCAAAACGCAGGACAAGGATCGCAGCAGCCAGGTTAGACAATGCTGCAGGGCTCATAGGAGCTGCCTTATTAGAATAGAAGAAAAGAGGACAGAAATTATGAAACGATATATGGGACATCTGATACGTTCCGCTGAGAAGCGGGTGGATCACTTTTTAAGCACACAGGTAACAGATGAGAAGGACCCTTTTTACGGAGGAATGAAACGGGCTATTTTAGAGGTTAAGCCAACCATTTATGTTATGGCAGATGCTGCATCGGTATATTTAAATTCTCAAAGCAGGTATTATAAAGATGCTGATCTTCTTCGTGCCATGGAAGCGGCTGTGACCTTTATTGCCAATTGCCAGAGAGAGGATGGAAGCTTCGATTATCCTTCCTGCAATTTTAAATCTGCACCGGATACCTCTTTCTGCTTTAAACGTCTCATTGCAACGTACCGTCTGTTTTTAAAATATACAAATGAGGGCGAACTGGACAAACTGAAAGACGGTTATCGTTTTATACTGGAAGAATCCTTAAATGCTCTTTTAACCGGCGGCTTTCATACGCCAAATCACCGCTGGGGAATCACTGCAGCACTCATGCAGGGTGCTAATCTTGTAAAAGAAGAAAATCCGGAGTTTGCTGCCCAGCTGCTCGCCCGTGCAGACCAGTATCTGGCAGAAGGCATTGACGGCAATGAAGAAGGGGAGTATGCAGAACGCTCTACCGGCAATTATAATGCAGTGGTAAATAATGCCATGATGGCGATGTATGAAGAAACCGGTGATAAAAGCTATCTGGGATATGTGGAGCGGAATTTAAAAATGATGCTCTTTTACATTGATCCGGACGATACCATTTTCACTCAGAATTCTACGAGACAGGATCAGGGCAAAGCCGATTATCCGGACAAGTATTTGTACCAGTATTTATATATGGCGGCAAAAACAGGAGAGGAAATCTTTGACCGGGCTGCTCATAAAATAATAAAAGACAATATGGAACGGGGCGATATGGCTCCGGAATGCCTGCATATTATTATGCTTCATGATTTTATGGAGAAATATGAGTTTAAGGGCTATGGATTTCTGGATACCTACCACAAGCATTTTGAGGAAGCAGGCGTAATCAGAGGGAAGACTTCTGAATATGGCTACAGCATCCTGAAGGGAAAGAGCGCATTTCTGTTTCTGAAATTTAAAGAAACACTGATATACTTAAAAATAGGAGAAAGCTACTGTGATATCCGTAATTTCATTCCACAGACGATTGAAGAAAAAGACGGTGTCTGTGTGTTAACTTCTGTAGCAAAGGGGTGGTATTATCTTCCGTTTAAGGAAAAGCAGAATACAACTGACTGGTGGAAGATGGATCATAAGAAGCGTGAGATCTTAAACAGCAGTGAAATCCGTATGACAGTTACGCTGAAAGAACTCTCTGACGGTATGGAAGTGACGGTTAAGGCAGAGGGACTTGATAAGGCGCCTCTCCGTGTGGAAATCTGTATTCCGGCAGGAAGTGTTCTGGAAAATGAGCATTTCCACATCAGAGCGGAAAAAGCCGGGGAGATGGTGCTTCGCGATGGTTTTATCAATCTGATTCACGGAGATCAGAAGCTTCTGATAGGACCCGGATATGGAACCCACGAGTTCGGCGGTCATTATTCAGGAGAAGAGATCAACACCACTGGCTTTACTCTTTACTTCAATGACTATACCCCTTATGAAAGAACATTTTCCATTCGAACTATATAAAAAGGGCAGAGCCATAATTACAATGTTGTTCATAATAGATAAAGGATATGCCAAAGGAGGCAGTTGTGCGGCTTGACAACTGTCTTTTTTACTACCTGATTTATTGGAATACTGCATAAAACATATTAAAACTATAGAAAAATAGGAAATGTGTCGAAATATGTTGAAAAAAGTATGCAGATCGGTATATAATGATTTTAACTTTTTCTGGTTAAGGACAGATGAGTTCTATGGGACAGTAAAAGAAAGGAGAAAATTATGAAAAAGAATTTTATGAAACGTGCGGGCTTTCTTTTAGCAGCTTTTATGGTGCTTGGAGGACTTACCGCGTGTGGCGGAAAAGATCCGTCAGCAGAAGGAACCACAGCAGTATCCGGCAGCACGGCAGGAGCAGGCGAGACAACAGCGGAGGCGGCCAAACCGTCTGAAGGTGGAGAGAGTACATTTACCTATGCCATAGCGGGAGATCCGGGTGCAAATGTGAATGTAATTACAACCAGTGACCGTTTCGGTCTTATGACTCTCAAGATGATCTATTCTCCATTATATATGTATAATGCGGATGGAATCAACTATTTCCTGGCAAAGAGCATTGATACTTCCGATGATAATTTATCTTATACCATGCATTTACGGGATGACGTAAAGTGGTCAGACGGAGAGAAATTTACCGCTGATGACGTTGTCTTTACATTTGAGGCTATGGAGAAGGAAGAGAATGCGGGCTGGGCCTATTCCCAGTTAGTTTATCCGGAAGGTGCGGTAAAGATTGAAAAGGTTGATGATTATACTGTTAAGTTAACCATGCCTTTCGTAAACTCCGCAGCAGTTGAGATGTTCTCCCAGATTTTTATCATGCCTAAGCATGTTTATGAAAATGTAACCAATTTTGAAACCAATGATGTGAATACCAAACCAGTCGGAACCGGTCCTTATGTAATGTCTGAATACTCAGCAGGTTCCTATGTGAAGTTCACAAAGAATGAGAACTATTTCCTTGGAGCTCCTTCCATTGACAACATCGTATACCGTATTATAGAGAATGAGAATACAGCCATGACAGCGATTCAGAGCGGCGAAGTAGATGCATGGATCGGAACTCCGGCCCAGGTAGCGCAGATGGATCTGGATTCTGCCAACTTAACGGTTTATCCTTATCAGGAAGGCCGTGTGGGATATATGATGATCAATGCAGCACGTGTACAGAATGAGGATTTAAGAAAAGCGATTCTGTATGCTCTGGATAAGAAGGCAATTGCAGATGCAGCTCTGTTAAGCTCAGATTATTATGATCTTCCATGGAGCTTCATGCCGCCTAACAGCAAGTTCTTTACAGAGGACGTAGAAAAATACGAACAGAACCTTGATAAATCAAAAGAGTATCTTGCGGCTTCCGCCGTACAGAAACCGGAACTGAACCTCGCATACAGCGGATCAGACAGCTTACAGTCCACCTCAGCGTTACTGGTTCAGGAGCAGCTTGAGAAAGCAGGATTTAAGGTTACCTTATCCGGTATTGATTCCAAGGCACTCAGCCAGCAGATGAAGGATAAGAACAATACTTACGATATGTACTTTGGCGGTTATATCATGGGAATTGACCCTGACACATTCTCCAGCTTATTTGAATCAGGCGGTGCATTCAATTACATGCATTATGATAAGCCGGAAATCAATGAGATGTTTGCACAGGGACGCAAAGAAACTGACGAGACAAAGCGGAAAGAAATCTACACCAATATTCAGAAGAAAATTCAGGATACAGCCTGCTTCTATCCGTTATATTCCAACAAACGCCTCTTAGTGGTTTCTAAAAATGTATCAGGAATTGAAGATGCAAAGCTGGTTCCTGTTTATACCTTTGAGGATACCTCCAAGTTACAGAAAAAGTAATTGCATCTGCAAAATAAGAGAGAGAATGGTGTTTCGCTGCCTTAGCTGCAGCAGACACCTCTTTCTTTATCAAGGAGAAATGATATGGCCAAATATATACTGAAACGGATATTAACAGCCATCCCCATGGTCCTTCTCATAACGGTTCTATGCTTTGCGCTGATGCATTTTGCGCCCTATGATGCCATTGATGCCATGACATCCCCGAAGATGTCACAGGAGACAATCAATTTAATCAAAGCAAAATACGGTTATGACCAGCCGGTGTATGTTCAGTACATCCGCTGGCTTGACGGGATTATGAACGGTAATTTCGGATATTCCATTGTGACGAAACAGAGTATTGCTGCAGACCTTGCGGTCAGACTTCCCAATACGGTAAGGCTGGTGCTTCCTGCATTTATAACCGCATATATCCTGGCTGTTGTGCTGGGGCTTTTAGCGGGTGCTAATAAGAACAAAAGGGCTGATAAGATTATAGATGCAGTTACTTCTGTGGGGATTGCAGTTCCTTCCTTCTGGTTTGCCATGCTTCTTATCTTTGTTCTGGGTTATAAGCTGAAGCTTCTTCCTATTGTGGGAATGCATGCGGTAGGGAAGGAAAATTCCATAGCTGACTTTTTAAAGCACTTTATTATGCCTTTTCTCACTCTTACGGTTTCCTTTATGCCGGCCAACATAAAATTTGTCCGCTCTTCTACTCTGACCCAGTTTTCTGAGGATTATGTTCTGGTTCAGCGGGCGTTTGGCGCAACAAAGAGTGAGATCATGTTTAAGCATGTGTGTAAGAATGTGCTTCTGCCTGTTATCACGCGCCTCGGTATGGCACTGCCTCTTCTGGTGACAGGAGCCATCATCACGGAGTCAGTTTTCAGCTGGCCGGGAGTGGGGCCATATTTTATTAAAGCGATTCAGGGTATGGATTACCCCATCGTCATGATTATTCTGGTGCTGTCCTCTACTCTGGTTATCTTAGGAAATCTGCTGTCAGATATCCTGTACTGTCTGATCGATCCACGGATTAAGGAAATGGGGTGACGGGATATGAAAAATGAAAAGAGAAGTAAAGATAAATCAATACGTATCGCAAGTGTGAAACTGGCATTAAAGCATGATAAGGCGGCAGTCATTTCCCTGATCCTTTTAAGCATCATTATCCTGTTTGCACTTCTGGCTCCATTTCTGCCCATGGAACCCAATGCTACGGATATTGCCAACAGGCTGAAAGAACCGTCTTTTGCCCACTGGTTTGGTACGGATGAAGTGGGGAGAGATTATTTTGCAAGGGTAATCTATGGCGGAAGAGTTTCACTCATTGTGGCATTTTTAGCCATGCTCACAAGCTTAACCATCGGTGTGGCGGCAGGAACTATCGCAGGACTTACCGGAGGAATCGTGGATATGATTCTGATGAGAATTGTTGACATTCTCCACTCTATTCCGTGGATGGTTCTGGTTACCGTTGTCAGTATTTTTTTAAAGCCCGGAATTCAGTCCATTATTCTGGTTATCGGTCTATTTACCTGGATGGAGATCGCAAGGCTTGTACGGGCCGAGACACTTTCTTTAAAAGAACGGGAGTTTATTCTCTATGCCAGCTTTTCCGGAGTCAGCAAATGGAAGATTATTATCAGCCATATAATACCATCAGTTTTCCCGACCATTATTGTAGCGGCAACTACCAGCATGGCAGATGCCATTATGACGGAATCTTCCTTAAGCTTTCTTGGAGTTGGTATTCAGCAGCCCATGTCTTCCTGGGGAAGCCTTTTGCAGAATGCCCAGGGAACCATGCAGAACAGCTTTCATATGGCACTAATTCCTGGTCTTCTGATTATTATTACGATATTTGCTTTTAATAAGCTGGGTAATCTGCTTCGTGTTTATGTAGAGCCAAAGGTGATGAGCGGAGAGAAAGAGTAAAGGAGGGACGAAGAATTGGATGAGACATTAAAAAATAAAGAAAATATACTGTCTGCTGCAGACATTCGTACCACCTTTCATACTCATGGCAGAACCGTGCAGGCAGTGCGCGGAGTCAGCCTGCATGTAGAATCCGGTGAGATCCTGGCAGTTGTAGGGGAATCAGGAAGCGGAAAAAGTGTACTTATGAAGTCAGTCATGGGGCTGATGCCTGATAATGCAGAGGTGAAAGCAGATCAGCTTACATTTGCGGGAGAAGATATGCTCACAATGGATCCGGAGCAGCTGAGAAAGATGCGGGGAAAAGAAATCGCCATGATTTTCCAGGATCCCATGACTGCCTTAAATCCTTTAAAGACCATAGGCTCCCATTTGATGGAAGTGTTAAAGCGCCACCGCGGCATGGATAAAGAGGCGGCGAAGAAAGAGGCTGTTGCAGTATTAAACCAGGTAGGAATCCCCTCGCCGGAGAAACGGTTAGGACAGTATCCACACGAGTTTTCCGGTGGTATGAGACAAAGGGTTCTGATTGCCATGGCTCTTTGCTGCAGACCGAAGCTTCTGATTGCTGATGAACCTACCACTGCCCTTGATGTGACAATTCAGGCCCAGATTCTGGATTTGCTTAAGAATCTCCAGGAAGAAACCGGGATGAGCATCATTCTCATTACCCATGATTTAGGAGTGGTAGCCAGTTTAAGCCATAGAATCGCTGTCATGTACGGCGGCCTCATAATGGAGGAGGGGACCACAGAGGAGATCTTTTATTCCCCGAAGCATCCCTATACAAGGGCGCTTCTTCATGCCGTTCCAAAACCCCAGTCGGGAAGCAAAGAACGTCTGGAGCCGATTCCCGGCATGGCGCCATCTCTGATCAATCCGCCCTCCGGCTGTCCATTTGCGGAGCGGTGTAAGTTTGCCTGCGAAAACTGCAGGAAGGAAATTCCTCAGTACCGCACTTACAGCCCCACCCAGCGAGCCATGTGCATCTATTCAGGGGAAGAACTGGATCATAAGGAGGGGAAGGTATAACCGCATGGATAATAAAAATAATGAAATCCTTCTGGAAGCCAGAGATCTTTGTAAATATTTCCCGGCCAGAGACTTTTTCGGCAGGAAAAAAGCTGAGGTAAAGGCGGTAGATAAAATTAATCTGGCGATTCGAAAAGGGGAAACCTTCGGTCTGGTAGGAGAATCCGGATGCGGAAAATCTACTCTTGGCCGTACTTTAATCCGTATGTATGATCCCACTTCCGGTTCCATTTTGTTTAAGGGTCAGGATATCACCGGCTTAAAAGGCAGGCAGCTTCTGTCAGTTCACAAACAGATGCAGATCATTTTCCAGGATCCATATTCTTCCTTAGATCCCCACCACAATGTGCGGGAGATTCTAAAAGAGTCCCTGACTGCAGTATCCGGTTTATCTTCGGATGAGATGGAAGGCAGAATGGAAGAAATCTTAAAAAAGGTGGGCTTGAAGCCCGATGATATGTATAAATATGCATATGAATTTTCCGGCGGACAGCGTCAGAGAATTGGAATTGCCAGAGCGCTGTTAGTGGAACCGGAGTTCCTTCTCTGCGATGAACCCATCTCTGCCCTTGACGTATCCATACAGGCCCAGGTGGTTAATCTGTTAGAGGATTTACAAAAGGAGATGGGGCTTACCTATCTGTTTGTTGCCCACGACTTATCCATGGTCCGCCACATCTCTACCAGAATCGGTGTGATGTATTTAGGAAGGCTTGTGGAGATTGCGGACAGTGATGAGCTTTATGAGAATCCTCTTCACCCTTACACAAAGGCACTGCTTTCTGCCATACCCCTGGCCGATCCCAGGATGGCGGCCCGGTCAAAACGGGTTATGTTAAGCGGTGAGCTTCCAAGCCCCATGAGTGTACCAGCCGGCTGTCATTTCCATACGAGATGTGTGTATGCCAGGGAAGAATGCAAAAATCACATTCCGGAAATGATGGAAATTTCTCCCGGTCATTTCGTATCCTGCCCCTATGCCAGGGAAAATAATTCTTGACTTTTGATGCAAAACTTTTTATAATAACAACAATATAAAAACGTAACAGGGCAAAGACGCCTAAGAACTTAAGATTCTTAGGCGTCTTTGTGCTTTTTTTCGGAAATTATACAGAGAGGGGCTGGAAACATGCCAGATATGGTGAAAGTTGAAAACTTAAAAAAGAACTTCGGAGACCTTGAGGTATTAAAGGATATCAGTCTTACGGTCAGGGAAGGGGAAAAACTGGTTATCATCGGACCATCCGGCTCCGGAAAATCCACGTTTATCCGTTGTATTAACTATTTGGAGGAACCTACCAGCGGCACCATTACCGTGGCAGGAACACAGGTAACAAAGAAAAATCATTTGGAAATGGCAAAAAAATACTCATCTATGGTATTTCAGCAATTTAATTTATATCCCCATCTGACGGTTCTGGAAAATCTGACACTGGCACCCGTAAAACTTCAGCATGTTCCCAGGGAAGAAGCAAAAAAAATGGCAATGAAATGTCTGGAACGTGTGGGTTTGAAAGAAAAAGCGGGCAATTATCCGGTTCAGCTTTCCGGCGGACAGCAGCAGAGGGTGGCGATTGCCAGAGCCTTATGCACGAAGCAGCCGCTGATTTTATTTGACGAACCGACTTCCGCCCTGGACCCTGAGATGGTGCAGGAGGTATTAAATGTTATGGTGGAGCTGGCTCATGAAAATATTACCATGATCTGTGTAACGCACGAGATGGGCTTTGCCCGTCAGGTTGCAGACCGGGTAATTTTTATGGATGGCGGGTATATTCTGGAAGAGGGAACACCGGAACACTTCTTTGAATGTCCGGAACATGAGCGGACAAAAGCGTTCTTAAGCAAAATCCTTCATTAGGGTGTTGTTTAATATAATAAAAATATTGAGGAGGAAACAATTATGATGAAGAAAATGTTATCCCTGGCAATGGCGTTTGCCATGACAGCTGCCTTAACTGCATGTGGTTCCAAAGCACCGGAGACAACCGCTGCACCGGCAGATACGAAAGCTGCAGGTTCTTCTGCAGAAGCAACAACCGGAGCAGGCGCAGCAGGTGCTGATGCAAAAGATGTACAGAAGATTATTGACCGCGGTGTGTTAAAAGTTGGCTGTAAGTCAGATATTCCCAAGTTCAGCTTACAAAATACAGCGACTGGAGAATACGAAGGCTTTGAAGATGATCTGGCATATGAGATCGCCGGATCGATCTTTGGATGCAGCGCAGCCGAGGCGAAGGAAAAGAAACTGGTGGAATTCCAGGGTGTAACTGCAAAAACAAGAGGACCTTTATTAGAGAATGGCGAAATCGATCTGGTTATTGCAACCTTTACCATTACACCGGAAAGAAAAGAAACCTATAATTTCTCCACCCCATACTATACCGATGCAGTTGGTCTTTTAGTAAATAAAGATTCCGGCATCAGCTCCATTGAGGATTTAGACGGAAAAATAATCGGAGTTGCCCAGTCCTCCACAACAAAGGACGGATTTAAGAAATACGTGGATGAAAAGGGATTAAAGGTTAACCCGCAGTTCCAGGAATTTGACGGATATCCTGCACTGGCTCAGGCATTGGCAACCAAGCAGATTGACTGCTTCTCTGTTGACCGTGCGATTCTTGCAGGTTATGTAAATGACGGCAATCAGATTCTGGAAGACCGTTTTGCAGAGCAGGATTACGGTATTGCAGCTGCAAAGGGCAACACAGGTCTTGCAGAGGCGGTTGAGAAAAAAGTCACTTCCATGCTTTCTGATGGTTCCATGAAGAAACTTCAGGATCAGTGGGGATTACAGTAAGCTGTTTTAAGTAAAGGAAAAATGACATGATTAAAGGTCTTTTTGATGGAAAACGATGGAGTGCCCTCTTTGCGGCATTCCCCGAATATTATATCCCTGGATTTCTTATGACACTTAAAATATCACTGGTAGGACTGGCGGTTGCGCTGGTCCTTGGAGTGGTATTCGGCATGTTCTCATCATCCAAGTGGAAGCTGCTCAAGATCATTTCACGAATTTATGTGGAATTTATACAGAATACGCCTCTGGCTTTGCAGGTCATGTGTTATTACTCGGTTCTTCCCATGTTATTTTCCAGTTCCGGGTTTCGAATCCCCAAGTTTGTGTTAGGGGTGATCGGTGTAGGCGTTTATCATGGTGCCTATATTTCCGAGGTTATAAGAACCGGAATTGAAGCCATACCGAAGGGGCAGTCCGAGGCAGCAGCATCCCAGGGTTTTAGCTATCTGGAAACCATGTATCATATCATTCTGCCTCAGACCATTAAGATTATTATGCCCCCTCTTGCCAACCAGGCCTTAAATCTGGTTAAGAATACTTCCATCCTGGCCATGGTTGCCGGTATGGATCTGATGTATTTTACCGATTCCTGGGGCGCTGACAGAGGGTATTTTGCCCAGGCATATTTTACCAGTGCAGTGATGTACTTTATTATCTGTTTCCCGTTAGCCAGACTGGCAAGATATTTAGAGATCCGCTCCATGCGGCTGCCGGTTGCAAAAAAGCTTGATATACAGGCAGACGAGGAGGCAGCATGTTAGAATTATTTCAACAGATATTTACACCGGCAAATGTACTTTTCATGCTGAAGGGGTTGCAGATGACGGTAATGATCGCCGTACTGGCTACCATAATCAGTATATTTTTCGGAACAATACTGGCACTGATCCGGACCTATTCTTCCGGCAAATGGAGATGGGCCGGGACTTTGGTTGCAGTTTATACAGAATTCTTCCGCTGCACCCCCAACCTTTTGTGGATTCTCTGGATCTATTTTACGGTAAAAGGGAATAAAGTGGGAGTATCAGTATTTGCCATTTCCCTGTTCACTTCTGCAGTTATGGCGGAGATCTTCCGTGGTGGATTAAACTCCATTCCAAAGGGGCAGTTTGAAGGGGCGCAGTCACAGGGCTTTAGTTTTTTACAGACATTGTGGTATATAGTACTGCCTCAGACGTATAAAAAGGTCATTCCGGCTCTTTTAAGCCAGGTCATTACCATTATCAAAGATACCTCATTCTTAAAAATGGTGGACGTAGCCGAATTCATGAGGAACTGCGCCGTAGTCCTGGGCAGCATCTACGATGTCCGGGGAATGATGATGCTGTTTGCTTTTGAGGCCCTTTGCTATTTTGCCATCTGCTTCACGCTCAGCTGTGTAGTCAGGGGATATCAGAAAACAATTGTAACCGGTTAGGGAGGTACATCTGTTATGGAGAAGTTTACGATCACCATTACCCGCGAATTTGGCAGCCTTGGGCGCTCTATTGCAAAGGAGCTGTCGAGGATTCTGGGGGTTGAGTTTTATGACCGGGATATTGTGGAGGAAGTTGCAAACAAGCTGAATCTGCCGGTCTCTACGGTGAGCAACGAAGAGGAAAAGTCCAGGCAAAGCTTTCTGCCAAGAATGTTTCCTCTTGGAACTGATGAGGAATACATGCAGGATATTATCTTTGATGTGCAGAAAGGTATTATTCTGGATCTGGCAAAAAAATCAAGCTGCATTCTGGTTGGCAGATGCTCTGATTTTCTTCTGGAGAAACATAAGAATAACATCAACATTTTTATTTACGCTTCTTATGAGAAACGTCTGGAAAACTGTGTGGAGACCCTTGGCATGACAGAGGCTGAGGCGAAAAAAATGATCCTCTCTGTAGATAAAGCCCGGAATGCATACCACAAAAAATATGCAGGCTATCTACCCGGTGATCCGGAGCATAAACAGCTGATGATTGACTCCTCTTTACTTGGTGTGACCGGAACTGCAAAACTGATTGCAGAGATTGTGCATCAGTTATTTGAAGTATAAAATGAATTCAGAAGTTTCCTATTAAAATAGGCCTTTTTGGTGAAACCAGGATGAGAGTCCGTAGCTTTTGCCAAAAGGGCCTGTTCTATTGACAACAGGAATATCAGGTACTAAACTTTAAAAAGGCAGGTCTGGGAAAAGACCAAGTATCGGGTTTTAGGAGGAAACAGATGTGAGATATAAATTAAACAAAAGACTGATTCCTGTGAAGGCGGAAGAATCTGTATCAGAGGATGATGTATTGATTGAAATTTTAAGCAGGGAAGAGTATACAAACAGACATCATACCCGTTATGAGGATCATTTGCTGATCCGGAATCTGGAACGGGGCCAGTACTGCAGGACGGATTTATTAAAAGAATGTATTGTAGGTACGCTGATAATTCCTGTGAAGAAAAATCCTTTAAAGCGCCCGCTGGTGTTTGGTTATTATATGAATGAGAAACGCCTGATCCTGATTGATGACAGTGGGGAAGCTGACAGAATGCTGAAGGAGATGGATAAGACGCAGATTTTTGACAAAGTTTACCCGGCACATCTGCTGTTTGAGTTTCTGGAATACCAGGTCAGGGACGAGATTGAATATCTTCAGAAATATGAGGAACACTTAACAGAAATGGAAGACAGAATCATGAGCGGCAGAAAGGAAAAGGAAGACGTGCTGGGAATCATTCTAAAGGCCAGGAAGGAACTTGCAAAGGTTACGTCCTATTACGGGCAGCTGATGAACATGAGCCAGACCTTAACGGAGAATTACAACGGGCTGTTAAAGGAGGAAGAACGGGCGTTGTTTCACTTATTTACAGGGAGAATGGCAAGGCTTTCGGAGTACGGAAGGGAACTGCGGGAATATGCCCAGCAGATCCGTGAGATGTATCAGGTTCGTATGGAAATGAAACAGAATCATGCGTTGTCCTTTCTTACCATGGTGACCGCTGTTTTTGCTCCCCTGTCTCTCATTGCAGGCTGGTATGGCATGAATTTTAAAAATATGCCGGAGCTTAGCTGGACATACGGATATCCGCTTTGTATCCTCATAAGCATACTTCTGATTGTTCTGGAAATATGGTATTTCACCAGAAAAGGGTGGTTAAAAAAATAGTATTCACAAGAATTTGCTTAAATTAAATCAATATAAAATTAATATGATTCCCTTGACACGGAAAAAAAATTCTGCTATACTTTACTTTCGTGTGAAACGAGAGGATGAAGGTCTGAGACGTGCCTGATACCTCTCGTTTTGTTTGCGATAGTGTGTTTGTGCGGCCGTCGGCAACATAAGAACCCGGCTGGCAATGAGAAAGGAATTAATCATTTATGGAAACAGTAAGATTTGATGAATTACAATTAGATGAAAGAATTCTGCGGGCAGTAGCAGATATGGGATTTGAAGAGGCATCTCCGATCCAGACCCAGGCAATTCCGGTTCAGATGGAAGGAAGAGATATCATTGGTCAGGCCCAGACAGGAACTGGAAAGACCGCAGCCTTTGGAATTCCCCTGTTACAGAAAATTGACCCTAAGGTAAAAAAGCTTCAGGCGGTGGCCCTCTGTCCAACCAGAGAGCTTGCAATTCAGGTGGCAGATGAGATCCGCAGGCTTGCTAAATATATGCATGGTGTGAAGGTTGTCCCGATCTATGGCGGCCAGGACATTGTGAAACAGATCCGTTCCTTAAAAGACGGTACTCAGATCATCATCGGAACACCGGGACGTGTTATGGACCATATGCGCCGGAAAACCGTTAAGTTTGACTTTGTTCATACGGTAGTTATGGATGAGGCAGATGAGATGCTGAACATGGGATTTTTAGAGGATATGGAAACGATCTTAAGCCAGCTTCCCGAAGAACGTCAGACAGTGATGTTTTCCGCTACCATGCCTCCGGCAATTCTTGATATTGCAAGAAAGTTCCAGCAGGAGCCGGTAAATGTAAAGGTAGTAAAGAAAGAACTGACTGTACCGAAAGTAACCCAGTATTACTATGAGGTAAAGCAAAAGAGCAAAGTGGAAGTAATGTGCCGTCTTTTAGATATGTATGCGCCGAAGCTTTCCGTTGTTTTCTGCAACACCAAAAAGCAGGTAGATGAGCTGGTACAGGCACTCCAGGGCAGAGGATATTTTGCAGAAGGTCTTCACGGAGACTTAAAGCAGATCCAGCGTGACCGCGTTATGAACAGCTTCCGTAACGGTAAGACAGAGATTCTTGTGGCAACCGATGTGGCAGCCCGTGGAATCGACGTAGACGACGTAGAAGCGGTATTTAACTATGACCTTCCCCAGGATGACGAGTATTATGTACACCGTATCGGCCGTACAGGCCGTGCCGGCCGTGAAGGAATCGCATTCAGCTTCGTGGTAGGCAAGGAAGTATACAAGCTTCGTGACATTCAGCGTTACTGTAAAACCAAGATCGTACCTCAGGCAATTCCATCACTCAACGATGTAACCGCCATCAAGGTAGATAAGATTCTGGAAGGCGTTGCAGCTACCATCGGTGATACAGATATAAGCAAGACTGTTAACATCATTGAGAAGAAGCTCTTGGAAGAGGATTACACTTCTCTTGATCTGGCGGCAGCCCTCCTGCGCATGATGATGGGTGAAGAAAACGAAGACATCATCGATACCAGAGAACCACGTTCCCTTGACGAGCTGGAAGGCTTTGGAGGCGGAAATGGCAGCAGAGGCAGAGGAAGAGGCAACGGCCGCGGAGGAAACGGCGGAAGATATGATTCTTCTTCCAGAGATGACATGGCCCGCTTATTCATTAACATTGGTAAGAACCAGAACGTAAAACCAGGAGATATTCTTGGTGCCATCGCCGGAGAATCCGGTATGCCCGGCAAGATGGTTGGAAGCATCGACATGTATGACAAATATACATTTGTAGAAGTTCCAAGAGAAAGTGCTGATGCCGTGTTAACTGCCATGAAGGACGTAAAAATCAAAGGTAAAAATATCCATATGGAAAAAGCCAACGGAAAAGGCAGATAAATTTTCGGGAGCTGAACAACGAAGGAAGACGGCCTGTCTTACCGGAGGTGTTTAGCTCCTGTTTTTTTCTTGCTTCCTGAAAGAAAACAGGATACAATTAGTTCAAATGAGGAGTCAATTGGAGGACGAAATGGCAGAGTGGAAGAAAAATGACAGGATCCAGGTGTTGATTGAGGATCTTAGTGAAACCGGAGAAGGAATCGGAAAAACCGATGGCTTCACCTGGTTTATAAAGGATACGGTAATTGGGGATCTGGTGGAAGCAAAAGCGATGAAGATGAAAAAATCCTACGGCTTTGCACACTTAGAGCGGATCATCAAGCCGTCAGAAGGCAGAATCACTCCCCGGTGTCCGGTAGCGAGGCAGTGCGGAGGCTGTCAGCTGCAGGCCATGAGCTATGAAGAACAGCTTCGTTATAAGGAACGTAAAATATATGGCAACATTACCCGTATCGGCGGTTTTACGGAAGTCCCCATGCTTCCCATTATGGGAATGGACGAGCCATGGAGATATCGTAACAAAGCGCAGTTTCCCTGGGGGCTGGATAAGGAAGGAAGACCTGTCGCAGGCTTTTATGCAGGAAGGACTCATGCCATTATCGGGTGCGAGGACTGTCTGTTAGGGGTTGAGGAGAACCAGGAGGTATTGAGGCGGATTAAGGCTCACATGGAGCGGCATCATCTGGCTCCTTATGAGGAGAGCACTCATAAGGGCCTGATTCGTCATACGCTGATCCGGAAAGGGTTTCAGACAGGTGAGCTGATGGTGTGTCAGGTAATCAACGGAAATAAGCTGCCTCACAGCGAGGAGCTGGTGAAAAGTCTGCTTGAGATTCCCGGAATGGCAAGCATATCCCTGAATGTAAATAAAGAACAGACCAATGTGATTCTTGGAAACAAGGTGGAGAACCTTTATGGCCCCGGATATATAACGGATTCTATTGGTTCCGTACAATACCGTATTTCCCCTCTATCCTTTTATCAGGTGAATCCGGTGCAGACAGAGAAGTTATACGGAACTGCTTTGGAGTATGCGGGGCTTACCGGCGGCGAGACTGTCTGGGATCTGTATTGCGGAATCGGAACCATATCTCTGTTTCTGGCGCAGAAGGCGAAGAAGGTCTATGGAGTGGAGATCGTTCCCCAGGCAATTGATGATGCAAGGGAGAATGCAAGACTGAATGGTATTGAGAACGCGGAGTTTTTCGTAGGGAAGGCAGAGGAGGTATTGCCGGAACAGTATGAAAAGAATCATGTTTATGCTGATGTGATCGTTGTGGACCCGCCAAGGAAAGGGTGCGATGAGAAATGTCTGGAGACCATTGTGAAGATGAAACCCAAGCGGGTGGTGTATGTCAGCTGTGATTCGGCAACTCTGGCAAGGGATTTGAAATATCTGGCGGAGAGAGGGTATGAGCTTGTTAGGGTAAGAGGGTGTGACATGTTTCCGTGGACGACACATTGTGAGAGCATTTGTCTTTTGCAACGGAATTAGAGTTAGCCAAGAAAGGGGATTTGAGTTGTTTAAGATAAAACGATATCAATTATCGAACGATAATCTTAAGAATTGGGTAAAATTTATCTGGCATTTTGAAGCAGATCATGTAGATGTTGATCACAAGCTCCTGCCGATGGATAGTATTGATATAATTATAAATTTGGCGGACGATATGGTATATGAAACAACAACTGATAGGATAACTGCACCCAAACTACATGTAAACGGCTTAAGAGGTTGGCATAGTTTCATGCATCAGAAAGGAAATATTGATGTATGGGGCATTTCTTTTTATGCTTTTGGATTGTATCCGTTTATTAATAAATCATTAAAAAATATTCAGAATGAAATAATAGACTTGAATTCTTTATCGATATCATTGGCTGATAAATTGAAAGTAGCTGTAACGAATGAAACAACTCAGTGTAAAATTAAAAGTATCATGGAGTCTTTAGATTCTGAATTGGAAATAACTGATAGTTGCTTGAAAAGAGCGGAGATTATTGATGAATTCATGAAAAATGATGATATTCCGATATCGGTATTTTGTTTAAATAATGGAATAAGTCAGAAGATGTTTGAAAGGTTTGTTGTTAATATGACGGGTTTTTCACCGGTAAATTTACGTAGGATAAAGCGTTATATGGTTGCAAGTAATCAATTGCTGTTTAATAAGTCTGCAAAGATATCTGAAATTGTTTATGATCATAATTACACAGATCAAGCTTATTTTACTAAGGAGTGCAGGACGTTTACCGGAGTGTCCCCAAGAACATTTCGACAGGAAAAAAATACAGTAATTGAAAATACCATTTACATTTGATTCTGTCGATTTAGTACAATAATTTCTGTTGTATTCTTACTATAATTAAGAAAAAACAGGAGGTATTGTGTTATGATAATAACGGAAATTGTAAGGATGAAGACAGTTGAAGGAATCACAAAAGATGAATTTATTGGAATTGTTGATGGACTTGAAAGGAATTTTCATTCAAGGCAGAAAGGCTTTATTGATACAGAACTACTTTATCATGATGAAGAGAATGAATGGTATATGATACAGCATTGGAATTCTAAAGACGACTTAAAGCAAGCTTCAAAAAAGATTTTTAAAGATAAAGATGCTGAGGATTTTGTAAAATCCCTTGACAAGCAAAGCGTCAAAATGCTTATATTACCTAAAATCGCTACTTGGGCAAATACCTTATGAAGCAATTTGAATATCATGTAGAATCAGTATTGGGGTATTGTTCCTGTGGATATAAGGTTGGGGATATTATCAGATGTAAAGGAATGAATACACCAGATACTCATTTCTGTGGTGGGGCTTACATCGCACTTTTTCCGATCCAAGTTGCATTATTCAATGGTGCAAGATTCAATTTTGAAGATAATCCTAAATCAAAAGGGAAGTTGGCGTGCCCTGACAATGGTAATGTTATTTTTAGAGTAGTTATGATTGACGAATAAAGTGAATACTTTACTGCCAAGGCCGCGCCAGGTCTTGACGACATGGCGCAGGTATGAACGGTTTGGGCTATAGTTTTGTTATAACGAAAAAGGTATGCAGCAGTTTTTAGTTGAGAATATGATTAGACTGAGTGATGCTTTGAAGAAAAATATTAGTAAATTAAAACAGAACTTATAATTTGAAAAGAGCCTTAATGAATGATTGAAGGCTCTTTTCTAAAAAAACTTTTATCATAATATCAAGGAATACTAATTGTTACTGGTACATCGCCACTTCCAACAGCTTTCTCTAAATTGCTTGTGTCTTCAATGTAACCAAGCTTTGTATAACTATAGGAGGAAGAAAAGCTTTTATAAAACAGAACCAGGCAATTATCACCATACAGCATAATATCACCACTTTTAATTTGTTTCGGATTTTCCGAATCAGTTGGGAGAGTATTATCCAGGTAATAGTATTTTTCATTTCCATTTAGGTCGCTCATTTCTAATGTGATGGGAAGCATCTTGAAAAAAGCTTTAGAATAATCATTATCATATAGAAACGCTGAAAAATGATAGTCATCAATAGAAACAGTTAACTTTGTACTATTTTCTGCCGCAGGTGAATCGCTGTTTTTAATTAACTGATTATTCTCGATTGGTTCCTCTATGATTTTTGATAATGAGGAATTATCGTTACCTGGAACATAATTTTCTGAAACAGATAGCTCCGAATCAGAAGGTGTTGTGCTACTTTGCGCATTCGAACAGGCAGTAAGTAAAAATACTATAACCAAGGAAAGAAATGTGAATGTTATTTTTTTATTCATTGTAATTCATCCAATGTAAGTTTTCTTATTATTTTTGCAGGAATACCTCCAACAATGGTGTTGGCTGGTACATCCTTTGTAACAACAGCACCGGCGGCAATTACAGCACCATCTCCAATCGTAACACCGGGTGTTATTGTCACACTTGCACCAACCCATACGTTATTCCCAATAAAAATAGGATTAGGAAATGTATTACATCTGTCATTAAGTGAAATACCGTGATTCAGAGTGGCAAGAACAACGTTGTGTCCTATAAATGTACCATTACCAATAACAATTCCGCCTTGATCTTGAAATCGACATCCTGAATTTATGAATACGCTTTTACCAATTTTAATATTCTTTCCGCAGTCAGTATAAAAAGGAGGAAACATAGAAAAGGTTTCCTCTATTTCTTTTCCAGTTAGTTTTGACATCAACATCCGAATTTCTTCTTGTGTATGATATGAGCCGTTTAATTCTGCGGTTATCTGCAATGCTTCGTTACTTAGAAAAACCATAAACTGATGCATTTCTGAGTTCATCAGTATAGGCTTTCCATTATTAACGTGCTCTAAAAAAGATTTCAGTTCCACTTAATTACCTCATGCTATCTCTCAATATTTGCTTAATCTCAGCATTGTCAAGTACCTTGTACCCGCCTTTCAAAATGAGAGTACTGTTTGCGATTCCTTCTAGCATATCCTCTGTTACACCTAAATCACGAATATTCATTGCAAGCCCAAGTGACTTCATATAGTTTTCCATTTTAATTAGACCTTCTTCTGCCACTTGCTCCTCCGATTTGTTAGAAGGGTCTACATTCCACACGTTAATTGCATAACGCTTGAACTTTGCAAGTCCATACGGCATTATGTGACGATAATATGGAAGAGAAACCGCAGATAACGTCATACCGTGGGTTGCGTCGGTGTATGCGCCTACTGATTGTCCAATCATATGCACCATCCAGTCTGAAGATTTACCCATTGCAACAAGTGTGTTAAGTGCCCAGGTTGCCGTCCACATAATGTTGCTTCTTGCTTCGTAATCTGTTTGATTTTCGACAGCAATTTTTGAACTATGAATCAGCGATTTCAGTAAGCCCTCCATAATATAATCCGATGTATTGTCATCGGTTCCAGAGAAATATTGCTCTAAAATATGGGACATGATATCGAAAAATCCTGCAACCATTTGCTGTTTCGGTAAAGAATAGGTGTAGGTTGGGTCGAGAATTGAGAACTTTGGAAATACCTTCTCACCAAACACATGACCGATTTTCAGCTTGCTTTCATGGTTTGTAATAACAGAACCACCGTTCATCTCAGAGCCTGTTCCCACCATGGTTAAAATACAAGCAACAGGTATAATTTTAGTATCTTTATGAACGTCCTCAAAGCGTAAAAAATATTTCTCCCAGGGGTCATCATTACAGTAAGCAGATACAGAAACTGCCTTGGAATAATCACAGCATGATCCTCCGCCTACAGAAAGAATTAAATCAGCCTTGGCATTTCTTGCCCTTTCGCAGCCTTCATTCAGCTTATTAACGGTTGGATTTGGCATTACTCCTGCATCTTCGAAGATGTTTTTATCGCAGTCTTTTAAAATCTGTACAACCTTATCGTAAATACCATTTTTCTTAATAGAACCACCACCGTAAACAAGCAGCACATTCTTTCCATAACTTGATAGTTCGTCCCTAAGATTTTCGATAGCATTTTCGCCGAAATAAAGTTTTGTCGGGTTACAATAATTAAAATTTCCTAACATAATTAATTCCTCCTAAATTTTATTTGTAAATTTCTTTTGCAATACGCATTGCTGCCCACGCTTTAGGCCAGCCTGCATAAAAGGCAGTGTGTGTGATAAGTTCAGCCATTTCTTCTTTTGTTACACCGTGATTTTTTGCATATTGAATATGAAACTGTAATGAACTGTCTAATATACCGCTGGATATCAAGGCTGTAACGGTAATAATGCTTCTGTCTCTTGCGCAAAGCTGTTCTTCCCTTGACCACACTTCCCCAAAGAGAACATCATCGTTTAGTTGTGCAAATTTTGGAGCAAAATCACCCACTTGATCTCTGCCGGCAGTTACTTTTTCCATAATCAATCCTCCTGCACTAAGTTATTATATTCTTTTTCATTTACTGGTTCGCACCATTCAGTAGAGCAGACAGTACCAGGTACTTCTATTGCCAAATGTGCAAACCAACTGTTTGGAGCAGCACCATGCCAATGTTTAACACCTGCAGGAATATTGATAACATCACCAGGATGAAGTTCTCTTGGCAATTTACCGTACTCCTGATAGAAACCTTTGCCAGCTGTAACAAGTAAAATCTGACCACCTCCATTTTGAGCATGATGAATGTGCCAGTTATTGCGACAACCAGGTTCGAACGTGACGTTTGCAACGACAACTTGTTCGGTTGAAAGCATTTTTAAATAGCTTTTACCAATAAAATATTTCGCATAAGTTCTATTATCCTCACCGAGTGGGAATATGCTTATTTCGTTTTGGTTCATAACGTATATAACCTCCTTCTAGTAATTGACATCAAAACATAAACAAGATATAATGCCATAAAGTAGATTGTAAAAGTTAAAGACGACTTTAAGTCAAGGGGTTTTGAAAAAAATTATGGAGGAATTTTTATGCTATATACAGTAGGTGAAATGGCAAAAAAATTAGGTGTATTGCCATCTACCTTGAGATACTATGATAAAGAAGGACTTTTGCCTTTTGTAGAGAGGGCGGAAGGTGGAATGAGAATGTTTAAGGATGTTGATTATGAATTTTTGAAAATTATTGGGTGTCTTAAATCTACAGGAATGCAGCTCAAGGACATAAAGGTATTTATTGAAATGGTGCAGCGTGGCGATGATTCAATTGATGAGCGTCTTGAGTTGTTCCGAAAGCAAAAAGACGCAGTAGAAAAACAGTTGGAAGCACTTCAGACAACAATGGATATTGTAAGCTATAAATGCTGGTATTATGAAACTGCTAAAAAAGCTGGAACCACTTCCGCGCCCGATAATATGACAGAAGATGAACTGCCGGAAGATATGAAACTTATTCGTGAAAAAATCAGAAAATAAATGTAATAATTAAAATTGCAGAGTTAATGGAGGCTGTTTTTGAAGAAGAAAAACGTGCCAACACAAATGGTAAACCACTTCGTTGTTCACTGAGAACATTTGAAGTGGTTTTTTTACTTGAGATTAAAAAATATACTGTGTAACTTCTGGGAAACCACACCACAAAAAAGTGCGTTCTTGTGGGTGCCAATAATCAAGATAACTCAAATCTCTTCTTGACTTGTCTATAATAGACGGGTTTACGATAGTAATTATAGTAGTGGGCATGCTCAGGTTGATGTTCTATGATTCTAATGGTTCTATTATTGAGATGTCAGCTTATTGGGCGTATCCAAAAGAGGAAGGCCTATGCATACAACCTAATGTTAGACGGATTTTGGGTGGTTGTTTTCTTATATAGTGCTAAATGCAGGAAAGGAAATTGTGTATGATGAAAATGATACCAAGCGTAATTAAAACTACTAGTAATGGAGATAGAGAAAATGATATTTACTCTACTTTGCTAGAGGATAGAATTATTTTTCTAAATAATGAAATAACAGACGATGTGGCATCGACTGTAATAGCACAATTGCTTTTTTTAGAAAGTAAAGATTCAAAAAAGGATATTAATTTGTATATTAATTCAACTGGAGGAAGCATGACAGCAGGTATGGCAATTTTTGACACAATGAATTTCATAAAGTGCGATGTATTGACTATTTGCATTGGCATTGCAGCTCGTATGGGAGCATTCCTGCTTGCAGCAGGTGCACAGCACAAAAGATATGCTTTAGCTAATAGTGAAGTTATGATACATCAAATAGCAGGAATAACAAAGGGACAGGCAACTGATATCGACATTGAGGCTACAAGAATAGCGAGAATAAAGCAGAAAATAAATGAAATATTAGCAGGAAATACAGGTAAAACAATAAATGAAATTAATCAAGATACAGATAGAGAGTTTTATATGACAGCAGATGAAGCAAAAAGATATGGTATTATTGATGAAATTATCTTTAATAGATAATTTCATTCAATAGTCTACCTTAGTCAACACATAATTAGCTACAGCCAGATTCTGTTACTGGAATCCAGAGAAAAAAGTAGTCATTCGTTTCATCGCTGCATTCATTCCGATAGCCTATATTTCCCCATGGGTCATCGCAAATTTCCATATGCATCTGTTTCAGTAAGTTTAATGCTTTTTTAAAAATTGGATTAAAGTCCTCTTCTTTAAGTTTCATTGGAAGTGCAATCAGTAAGCATCTACAACTAGGAATATAGGTTAGTTTTTCACGAAGTTCTCTATTTAATAAAAGTGCACAATCGGCATAACAAGATAATCCTCTGGAAAAATTTAAATTGCCATTTTGAAGTTCTTTTCTATCAAAAAAATAACTAAGATTTCTTTGTAAAAAATATTGATCCCAATTTTTTAGTATATTTTGCTGAGTGGGAGTGTTTTTTTGATCAATTATGAATGACCATGCGTCCCGACTATCCTGTATCTGATAGTAGATTCCCTTATTTCGAATTAAATGAGTAAAAGTTAACGTTTCCTCCCACATTGTGATATAGAAACTCATTCGTTTCATGTAGGCGGTTTTTTTCATAAGAATAAGTTCATACACATCATGATTGTGTATGGTACTATGTTTATTTACAGTAGCAGCATATTCATCCACACTAATGCCAAGAGGCTTTAGTCGCCGATAGAACATAATCTGAGAGATATCATCTATAGAGTATTTTCGATAGCCAGCATTTCCTTCTAATCGGGGATGAATCAGATTTTTACTTTCGTAGTATAAAACTGTTGTGCGTGTCAATCCTGTAATCTGAGTGACTTCGCTGATGGAAAATTCCTGCATGGTATACGCCCCTTTCAATAGTATATAAATTCTGACAAGTACTCTAAATTTATATTATACATGAAAAATAACGTAAAGTACAACAAGTCAAAAGGAGATAAAGAAATTAGGCTTACCAAGAATGTATTATGTTGAAGAGAAAACGGTGCGGATCAAAATCATGTAACAGGCTGTTCCGGTAAGTATACTGAGAAAATTGTTTTTCTTCCATACCTGCAATCCAATCACCAATATTATGGAAATTAACTCAGCTGCGCCGAAAGGAAAATTTGAAAAGTCAATATTCCGCATACAGTAGGCCACTAAAATAACTACGATGCTTGCTGGCAGCACTGATCCTAAATAGTGTATGGTCGCTGGCAGTTCTTTCTTGCTAGTGAAAATTAGAAAAGGCAGTGCACGGGTAACCCAGGTTATTAAACTAATGATTGCTATAGCAGAAAGAGTTGTAAGTACGTCAGTCGGCATGGGGAACGCCTCCTGTCTTTTTGAGAATGGGGGCTTTCATTACGGCTAATACCAGCAAACTGACAGACAATGACGGAAGGATAAAATGATTGGCTCCCAGTAACAAATAAAAGACAAGAGCGCTGACTAGCCCTGTGATGGCCGGAATGTGGTTTTAAATTGTCCCCACTGGTTGACTGCAACAACAGTAAAAAATGCAGTTGCGGAAAAATCAATTCCCGTCATGTCAAAAGGAATGGCTTGTCTCAGCAGTGATCCGAGGGTGTAGCTGAAGATCCAGATCACATGTCCCAATGCAGAAATCTCGAAAATTATTTTATCCTCGTTAAAAGCAGAAGGGCACTGCAAAGAGCAAAGCACGGAATAAGTTTCATCAGTTAAAGTCATTTTGACCGTATTTAATGTACCGTAATATTAGTATTACTTCAAGCTTATATCTTGATGAAAGGCAACTGAATCTAAAAAAGGTTTTAAACTTTCAACAATCTTTTGAGTCATATTTTGTCCATTATTATCAAAAATATATTTTATTGTGGTTGTGACTAAAGATGCATAGATACATGCATGGTAATCGGCAAGTTCTGGATTGGACACGTTGTGCGTGGCTATATAAGCCTTGTATTTGTTTTTCAACAGCAGCTGCATATCATCGTAAACATGTATAGAATATGTATTAATTTTCCAAAGAGCGCATATTATATCTTTTTGATTCAGAAGTCTGTCATAGACGGCTGTTATATATTGTGATAAATCATCGCTATTTTTGTCTGCAAATCTTTCCTCCAGAAAAAGAGAATAGTCAGTAAGAATTTCTTCAGAAATAGTTTTAGCAAGTTCGAATTTGTCTGCATAATGTTTATAAAAAGTTGAACGATTTATTAATGCTTTTTCTAGAATATTTTGAACTGTTATTTGTTCAAAATCCTTTTCATTAAGTAATTGTATAAATGTATTTTTTATATTGTTTCGTGTTTTAATTACACGCAGATCTAATTTGTAATCCATAGGTACACCTTCTTCTATTTCCATTTTACTAAATTTAGAAGGGAAAAGCAAACATACGAATGTTAAACAACATTATGTCCAGTAATCTTATACAGCATTTGCGAATCTCCTGTAGTTAAATGAGGTTGAAAACCATCAAGGCTTCTAGATTAATATAAATAAGCAACAATTATTTCAATAATTGTTGCTTATCAAATACCTGAGGCTTTTTTGGTGATTGATAATAAGTCGAAATAATACTAACTTATATATGCAGTACTATTGTAGATGATTGTTTCGGAAACAATTGAATGGAAGGAGTAAATGATGATAAATTCTAAAAAGATATTAGGAATCTGCGTTAGTAATCGCAAAAACGGTAACAGTTCGATTATATTAAACGAACTGCTGCGGCCAGCCAGAAAAGCAGGGCATGAAATTGAAATCTTAAATTTGGGGGCATTAAATATTTTACCTTGCAAAGGATGCTTTGCTTGCAGTAACTCTCATAATTGTGTTCTGATAGATGACTTGAATATGGTTAAGGAAAAGATCGAAATGGCGGATGCCATCGCGTTGGCATCACCTTGCTATTACCTTTCTGCACCGTCCACATTAAAAGCAATTATGGATAGATCTGCTTCTTGGGCCATTAGCAAAACAGCCAATAGCAGCAAAAAAAAATATGGAGCAGCAGTGTCGGTTGCCGGCGGGGCACCAATTGAATTTTCGCTGCAGAGAATTTTTACCAGTTTATTTTTGGGATTATATAACTGTGAAATTACCGGTCAATTGACCATCGGGCATGCTTTTAACAAAGGAGAGGTTTTGCTGGCACCAAGTAAGCTAAAGCTGGTGTCAGAACTTGGTGAAAACCTTTGTCGTTCCATTGAAGAAGATTGCTGCATCAAATCAGCAATGAATGAATGTGAAGATAAATTGGTATGCCCACATTGCTTATCGGATGTGTTTCAAATTTATCAGGATGGACGTTTAATCTGTCCAGTTTGCGGCGGGGAATTAAAGCATACAAATGAAAACGATACGACAGTCGGTTTTAACCGATTTTCCGCTCCGGGGGCGCTTGAGCATAATGCACATATCGTCAATAATGTAATCGGCGGAATGCTGGCTGGCGATGAAATCAGCCAAAGATTAGAAACTTATTGGAAGTCTGGGGTCTTACCCAAAGAAGACTATCAGATTGATCTTGATTTAACTGGGGTAAAGGATTCGCTTAACTGGGATAATGAAGCACTCGACGCTTTAAAAGCTACTATTCCTCCTGCGTTCGAAGAAATCATAAAAAAGGTTATTACTAAAAAAGCCCTTCAAAACGGTGAAACCCGTATAAACAAGGAAACCGCGCTGCGCTATCTGCCTAAGTTTTAAGACATTTTGAAAACAGAGCAGTTGTCTCAACCTAACCATCATTAAAGGAGGATCTACGATGACAAGCCAAATTAAATTTAAAAAGGGAACTTATAAGTTTCATACCAATCCAAACTTCAATTATCAATTAAATCGGACTTATGCCTGGAGCAATGGCGATTTGGAAGAACTTAAAACCGCCGCTACCAAAATTACGGATGCTGCGACATGGGAAAAGGAACTACTGGAATTAGCGGAAAAAGCCTTGCAGGAAAAACGTATGGAAAATGCTATCGCTTACTATCGCATGGCGGAATTTTTTATGTATGACGGACATCCTGCTAAAATCACGACGTATGACAAAGCCGTTAATCTTTTCTATGATTATCATGCCGATTTATTCAAATCTGGAATGATTAAAAGAGATTTAGTACCATATGGTGAGGCGCACCTTCCTGTGTTATATACGATTCCCGAAGACGGTAAATTTAAGGATACCATTTTGATTCATGGCGGATATGATTCTTATATGGAAGAATTTGTACCAATGATGCTCTATCTTCGCGAAAACGGCTTTGCAGTTTACCTTTTTGAAGGACCCGGTCAGGGGGGAGCACTAAGAAAAGAAGGCTTGGCATTTATTCCCCAATGGGAAATTCCGGTAAAAACCATATTGGATTTTTACAACCTGAATGATGTAACGATTATCGGACTATCTCTTGGAGGAATGCTGGCACCCAGAGCTGCTGCGTTTGAAGGAAGGATTAAACGGGTTGTTGCCTGGAGTTTGCTGCCCAATCTGTTTGACCTGTTTCTGTATGATATGCCTAAGAGTTTTCAACAGTTGACCCGTTTACTGATGGAAATGGAAAATGAAGAAGTTATTAATTTAATAATGAAGAGTTTAATGAAAAAAGATCCGCTGATTGAATGGGCCCTAAATCATGGAATACATAACATGGGTGTTCATACTCCATATGAGTATTTGAAAAAGATAAATCAATTCCAATACATGGATGTTGCCACCCAGATAACCCAGGATTTTCTGCTTATAGGCGCTGAAAAAGATCATTTTATTCCTGTTGAGTTTTATAAGCCCATCATCGACGAGTTGAAAAATGTTAATTCTCTTACATATAGGCTTTTTACTGAAAAAGAGAGCGCTGAAAATCATTGCAACGCTGGAAACACTAAACTTGTTCTTGACACAATTATTAATTGGATAAAAGTAGTTAAGCCGTTTTTAAATTGAGCAAAGCTGCCTTAGATAAATTATTCTCTTTATAGCCACATCGTTTATTCTGAAAGCGGTGTGGCTATTCTATTATGGGGCAACTGGAAATGCATTTGTTTCAGAGTTACAGAGTCTAAAAATTCATCAGTATCAGGAAATTACCGCTTTGTGGAAAAGGTTACTATGGCCAGCTCTATCCTAAAATGTTGACATCTGTTAATATTCGTGATATTGTTAATGTTAACAGATGTCAATATTAAGAGGGGGCGTGCCATGAAATTGAAACCATACCATCACGGAAATTTGCAAACAGAATTAATTGAGGAGGGGTTAGCGCTTATTCACGAAGAAGGCCGAGGGAATTTTTCATTAAGAAAATTGGCAAAAAGGTTAGGCGTATCCCCTACTGCTTGCTATAACCATTATTCTAACGCAGAAGAATTGCTGGGAGAGATGAAAAATTATGTTACAAAGAAATTTTGTGATGCCTTACTGGAGAAAGTAGATGAAGGTGAACTTAAGTACGCTGCAATAAGCATGGGAAAAGCATATGTGAACTTTTTTTCGAAAAATCCACACTATTTTTCGTACATTTATGACAATGAAGATTATAGGATTGAATTAGAGGATGATACATTTGAGGGGAATTTTGAACCTTTCCGCATTTTCAAGGAAGTTGCTTTAAAGTGTATGGAATACAATCACGTAGGTAAAGAAAAGTATCGTGATAATCTGATTGTCATGTGGGCAACAGTACATGGATTGGCTGCTATGGCCAATATGGAAGGTTTCCATTATGAGGGCGATTGGGGCGGGCTAACGGAGAAGCTTTTAAATACAAAAATTAATTTATTATAAGCAAACATAATCTGGAAAGGGAAAAACATGACTATTTATGAGGCAATGAAAGCTCGTCACGCAGTAAGGAGTTATGAAGATAAAAAAATAGAAGAAAGTGTTATTGAGGCGTTGAACGAAGAAATCAACAAATGCAATCATGAGGGAACGTTAACCACACAGTTGATTTTAAATGATAAGAATGTTTTCAAAGGTTTAATGGCACATTATGGAGGTTTTCGCGGAGTTTCAAACTATATTGCACTTGTGGGACCAATTGGAGAAAAATTGGAAGAAAAAGCGGGGTATTATGGAGAACATATTGCGCTAAAGGCGCAGCAGCTGGGACTAAATACCTGCTGGGTGGCAGTCACCTATAAGAAAGGAAGGAGTAAAGCTGTCATAGGAGATAATGAGAAGCTGGTATGCGTACTGGCACTGGGATACGGAACGACGCAGGGAGTACCGCATAAATCGAAAAAAATGGAGCAGTTATTTAAAGCGGATCGGGATATGCCGGAGTGGTTCAGGAAAGGAATGGAAGCTGCAATGCTTGCACCAACAGCTCAGAACAAACAGGATTTTTTGATTGTATTAAATGGGGAAGATGTTAAGTTTGAAGTAAAGGAAGGAAAATATAGTAAAATAGATTTAGGGATAATTAAATATCATTTTCAAAATGGGACTGGTCTGTAAGGTAGAATAGAAATAGGTTGATTGCAAGGAAAGGGGGTGCTATTTTAGCCTTACCCCCGCTCCCCATTTTCGAGTTTTTTCAAATTGTTGAATGCCGATTTTAAAGAGGCGATGGCAATAAGGCTGGAGATAAGGTCAGACAGAGCACCTGCTCCCCATACACCATTTAATCCAAAGAAATCAGGTAAAATAAGCAGTAAAGGTATCAGTAAAAGCACTTGCCTTAAAAGTCCTAAAAATGTTGCTTTTTTTGCTTCACCAATAGCTTGAAAGTAGCTTGCTCCAACTATTTGGGCACTAATAAGTGGAAGCATTAATAAAAACAGACGCATTCCGGTACTTGCCTTGGAAATAAGATCTGGTTCACTGGTAAAGATACTGGAAAGCATTACAGGAAAAGCCTGAATAAGTATAAATGTTATTGTGCAGATTGATGAAACAGTTAACAGTTCGAGTTTTAATACCTGTTTCACTCTGTCAAAGCGTTTGGCACCAAAATTAAAGCCTATAATTGGTGCAGCACCTTGTGTAACTCCCATAGCCGACATAAGGAACAGGACCATCACGGAGTTGATTATTGTCATTGCCCCTATTGCAACGTCACCGCCGTATGTTTTAAGTGCATTGTTGGATATGATGCTGACGGCAACGGAAGATAACTGCATTGCGAATGCAGCAAATCCAATGCTGAGTATCGACTTTATAGTTACTAAGCGGAGTCTTAATTTATTCAGTTCAATTTTTATTTGACTTTTTTCACTGAGGAAGTGTTGTATAACCAGGATGGATGTTACCAGCTGTGCGATAATTGTTGCCCAGGCTGCACCAGAAATGCCCATATCAAAAGTGAAAATAAGAAATGGATCCAAAATAATATTAATAAGCGTTCCAACAAGTACAATCACCATTGATTTGACAGGCTGTCCTGCAGCTCTTACCACATTAACCAGTCCTGTTCCAATTCCCTGGAATACAGCACCATAGAGAATGACAGTCATATAATCCACTGCAAAAGGCATAGTTGCTTCACTGGCACCAAATGCTTTCAGTACAGGAACCTTAAAAATAAGTCCTAAAAGTGTCATTAAAAGCATTAAAACAATGAGCAATGTTATGGCATTACCAAGTAACCCTTTGGCTTCATCTTTATCATTTTCGCCCAACTTAATAGAAATGAGTGCTGAGGCTCCTACTCCGATCAATGAACTTACGGCGGATAGCATCATCATAAACGGCAGGCTCAATCCTATTCCTGTCATGGCAAGACCACCAATCCTGCCGACAAATATTCTGTCCACCAAATTATATAAGGAGTTTACAATCATACCAGCAATAGCAGGAAGTGAAAATTTGAGTAACAGTCTGCTGACTGGCATGGTAATAAGCATATCTTTATTTGTTTGCATAAATTAATTCTCCTTTTTAACTGCTAAAACAGTGTAGATAGCATCATTGATTTTAGTCTTCTTCACGATTTTAAAGCCAATTAATGACAATGCATTTTGGAGTTCCTCTGATCCAATTCGAATGGACATTGGAGGTCCTTCGATTATCAAGTCGTCCTTTTCATACTCCAGACACAACAAGTGCCCTCCTGATTTTAGCACCTCAAATATATTTGAGAGTGCTTTTGTTAGTGAACTCACTTCGTGGAGTATTAATGATGCCATAACAAAATCAATACTGTTATTTTGAATGCTTAAGTTTTCAATATAATCTTCAATCAGTTCAATATTAGTGAGGCCTTTTTCCTTAGCCTTATCTTTTATAACGCTGAGCATACGTCTGTCAGGATCCATAGCGTACACTTTGCCAGATGTGCTTTGTGCCATAGGAATTGTAAACCTGAGCCGGCTCCAACATCCAGTAAAGTTTGATTTATTTGAATGGGCAACTGGTTAATAAGTGCTTCCGGTGGTATGAGGAGCTCCCTTTGTCTGCTATCTAAAAAAGCAATTTTGTTTAAAAATTTTTGATCCGGTTGGTTGTGATGATCCATGTAATTCATAATTAATCCTCCTATAAAATATAATATAGACTGTAAATATCTATAATTAAGGCAAAAAATGAGCAGTTGTGGCTGCCTTTATTTCTGACTCATTTTTTACACAATGTCATAAATGTGTTTTTCTTTCAGGTGGTTCACCATTTTCTCTTCAGCGTCTCTCATAACCTGTTCTATGAGACAGGCGCGATCCTCGTCCATTTCACAAGTGAAAAGAGCACCGCTGCCTTCAATGGCTTGAATGACGTCATAAAAGCTTATTTCAGTCTTGGGTTTCCTAAGACTATAGCCTCCATTTACACCAGGTGCAGACTGAATAAGGTCAGCCTTGACTAATTGAGTCAGTATCTTGGAAAGGTAGGTAGGTGATATATTCATGTGACCAGCTAAAGGCTGAAGACTTAAATTGTCTTTGCCTTCCTGCTTAACGAAATAGGCCATTATATGCAAAGCATAATTCGTTGCTTTCGTATACTTCATAATTATTCCTCCACAAAAGATATTACAGACTTTATTTGTCTGTATTATACATAATAGTTCCTGCTCTGTCAATAACAATTTTTTATTTGGCTTTTCTACAAACGGCTGAAATATAGATGACATCGGCTCTTAATCTGTCAGTACACCGATATTACCATGAATAAATCAATCTATATAGGAAGATAATAGTAAAAATATAACTATAGAATGTCAAACAGATGCAGGAGAAAAATATGGCAGCCAAAATAAATTTAGGCGAAGTAACAATTACTGAATTAAGTAAGATAATAAAAAATAAAACCTTCTCTATAAAAGAGATTGTTTCACAATATTTAGAGCAGATTGACTCTTTGGACAAAGGCTTTCATGGATTAAATTCTATCTGTGAGATAAATTCTGATGTTATTACAATAGCAGAGGAGCTTGATGAAAGAAATAAGGGTGATTCTGGTTTGCTTTACGGGGTACCGATTCTTTTAAAAGACAATATAAATACTGCAGATCGCCTGCACACATCCGCAGGATCGCTGGCATTGGCAGATTCAATTGCAGAAACGGATGCTGATATTGTTAATATTTTGAGAAAAAAAGGTGCTATTATTCTTGGCAAAACAAATATGACTGAATTTGCCAATTATATGACGAAGGGAATGCCAAACGGATATAGTTCAAAAGGAGGAATAGTAAAATCACCATACGTTTTAAGTGAAAGCCCGGCAGGTTCCAGCACCGGTTCAGGGGTTGCAGTAGCAGTTAATTTATGTACGGCAGCTTTTGGCACGGATACTTCCGGCTCTATCATATCTCCTGGTTTAAAAAATGGTATTGTAGGGTACCGTCCAGGTAAGGGTACTTTGAGTATAAAAGGAATTATACCCATAAGTTTTACTCTTGATATGGTTGGTCCCATGACAAGAACTGTTAAAGATGCAATTATTATTTTTAATGAAATATCAGCTGATAAAATACACTTTACAGAAAAGACAAGTCTTAAAGGTATTGTTATAGGGATTGACCAATCTGCAATCGATAATATGTCCCAGGAAGACGTAAAGAAGGCGAATGGTGTTTTAGATAAGTTAAAGGAAGCTGGTGCAATCTTAAAACAATTACATCTCAAAACAATTTCTAATAAAAAGATAGATGATATTAAAAAATATGAGTTTAAATATGCTATGAATCAATATTTAGCTGAGTTACCACATAATTATAAAATAAAAAGTTTAAAAGAAATAATTGAGTTTAACAATAATCATAAAGAAGAAGCCTTAAGATATGGTCAAATATTATTAGAAGATGCCCAGAATAATACGTCTGGAGATATGACAGAATCCCTATATCTGGATACGTTAAAAGATATGGAGTCCACAAAACGATATATAAGTGATCAGTTAAAGGATGTGAATGTATGTATTGTATTTAAAGATCACCCCATTGTTCAATATACTGGTTTACCAGCAATTACAGTACCCTGTGGGTTATATAATAATGGAATGCCTTACGGAATAAATATCATTGCTCAAACGGATGAAGAACTATTAAATACAGCTTATGCAATAGAACAAATTGCGGGCAGAAGAGTGAAACCTAAATTGACTTAGTATAGATGTGAGGGCAGCCATGCTTTTCATCAATTGTATACTTGACGTACAATCAAAAAGGGCGCATAATAGATGTATAAAAGTTAGTTAAAACTAACCTGCAAAAGGAAGTAAATTTTGATACAGTTATTTTCTTATCTGGAAAACGGTCCAGAAGATTAAGGAGGCTTTATGTATAATATCAAAACAGAACAATTAGAACGAATGAAGCATGGTTCAGGATTCATTGCAGCGTTGGATCAGAGCGGAGGGAGTACACCGAAGGCTTTGAGGGACTATGGAATTGAGACTTCACAATATCATACAGAGGATGAAATGTATGATCTGATTCAGCAGATGAGAAGCCGGATTATTGCAAGCAAGGCATTTTCGTCCGATCATATATTAGGGGCAATCCTGTTTGAAAAAACAATGGAACGTAAAATTGACAACCTGTATACTGCGGATTATCTGTGGGAGAAAAAGGGGATTGTTCCTTTTCTGAAAATTGACAATGGACTGGATGAAGAAAAAGACGGGGTTCAGCTGATGAAGCCGATTCCTAAGCTGGATGAACTTTTGAACAGAGCGGCCGCCAGAAATATTTTTGGAACAAAGATGCGTTCCGTTATCCATGAAGCAAATAGTGTTGGAATTCATGCAATTGTAGAACAGCAGTTTGAACTGGGTCAGAAAATTTCTGATGCCGGATTTGTGCCGATTCTGGAACCGGAGGTAGATATACATAGCAGCACCAAGCAGGAAGCAGAGGAAATGCTGATTACAGAAATGATAAGCCATCTAAAAAAACTGGATGATTCAATGAACATTATGCTGAAGGTATCTATCCCTTCGGTAGCCGGAACTTACAGTGGGTTAATGAATGATCCAAGAGTTCTGCGAATTGTGGCACTATCCGGTGGCTACAGCCGTAAAGAGGCAAATGAACTGTTGAGGCAGAATCCGAAACTCATAGCCAGTTTTTCCAGAGCACTTCTTTCTGACCTTTCTGTAAAACAGACACAGCAGGAATTTGATGCGGTATTATTGAAAACAATTATTGAAATTTATGAAGCATCCTTATAGGGAGGGACTGAATATGAGTCATCAATTAGTATTACTCCGTCATGGAGAAAGTATCTGGAATTTAGAAAATCTGTTTACCGGCTGGACAGATGTGGACTTATCAGAAGCCGGCAAAAAAGAAGCAAGAGAAGCTGGCCGGTTATTTAAGGAGCAAGGATATGAATTTGACATCTGTTATACCTCTTATCTGAAACGTGCAATCCATACGCTGAATTTAACCCTGGAGGAAATGGATGCAGAATGGCTGCCTGTCATAAAGGCCTGGCAGCTTAATGAGCGCCATTATGGGAAATTACAGGGATTAAATAAGTCACAGACGGCTGAAAAATATGGAGAGGAACAGGTTAGAATCTGGCGGCGTTCTTTTGATGTACAGCCACCATCCTTAGAGCCGCAGGATGATAGAAATCCGGCTCATCAGAAAGCATATCATAATGTGGGGGAAAGCGAATTGCCGTTAGCGGAAAGTCTGAAAGACACCATTGCACGGGTGATTCCATACTTTGAGAAGCAGATCAGACCACAGCTTATGGAAGGAAAAAGGGTACTGATTACAGCGCATGGAAATTCCCTGAGGGCCCTGATTATGTATCTGGAGCATCTTTCCCAGCAGGAAATCATAGAGCTTAATCTGGCCACGGGAGTCCCGTTGGTATATGGACTGGATGATACACTCTCGGTTATAGAGAAGCAGTTTTTAGGAAATCCGGATGTAATAGCTGCAAAAATGAAGATGGTAGCAAATCAGGGAAAAACAAAATAGGCTTGTTTTTCTATAAGATTATACATATTAACCTGGAAAATATAATCCTGTATTTTCCAGGTAATTTTTTATAATTTTAGTTCACGGATTGCTCAATGAAATTCCATTGTAAAAAAGATTGATTCATATAAATGTTCGTTTATAATAGAAACAATGATGTAATAACTGCAAATCAGTAAGGAGATTTTATTTTGGAACACAAAATTTTAACATTAATTAAAAATTTAGATAAGAAAAATATAAAGGGATACTTTATTCAAAATCGAGAAGATCTTTTCCCTCTTTTAAAAGAGCTTATACCAGAAAACTCTGGTATAGGCTGTGGTGATTCTGTAACTTTAGAAGAACTGGGAGTTTTTGATTTTCTAAGAAAAGAAAACGTTACCTTTTATGATAAATATCAGTCAGGGCTAACCAAAGAAGAAAAACGGGAAATATACTTAAAAAATTTTTCTGCAGACACTTTTATCAGTGGAACCAACGCCATCACTCTGGATGGGGCTATCTTTAATATCGATGGGAACGGAAGCCGGGTAGCCCCTATGCTTTATGGTCCAAATCAGGTCATTCTTATTGTTGGAATCAATAAAGTTACTCCTGATATTGACTCTGCTATCAAAAGAACAAGACAGATTGCAGCTCCACTGGATGCCAAACGCCTCGGAAAACAAACTCCCTGCACAAAATTATTACGTTGTATCGATTGCAAACATAAAGAACGTATTTGTAATGATTTTGTACTAATTCAAGGTCAGTTTGTCAAAGACCGCATTAAGGTTATTATTTTAAATGAGGAACTAGGCTATTAAACGTCTTTTATAACTTCATAGTGAAAAAATTAATGAATCATTAAAATATGAATAAAATCTCTTTAAAGTCGTATTATATGAAGATACAGATATACGAGGAGGTTACAAATGAAATACAACATATTACCGCAAACAACAAAAAAATCAGCCAAGCATACTTGTAACAAGGTAAATAAAAATATTAGAAATAAAACGGTTTGTTGTATTGAAAAATATAAGGACAGCAACAAAGAGATTTTAACTGAAAGAATTAATAAATTAAATTTTGAGTGGGACACTGAGCGAGTGTTGGAAACAAATGCTGCATCTATCATACTTTTAAGCTCAATTCTTGGATTTAGGAAAAAAAGGGACAATTGTTTTATTTTAAGCGGAATGGTCGGATTTTTCTTGTTAATGCACGCATTGCAGGGGTGGTGTCCGCCCTTACCTATAATCAGAAAATTTGGGGTGCGTACAGCGGAAGAAATTTCCGAGGAAAAATTTGCACTGAAACATTTAAGAGGAGACTTTTCGGATCATGTTAATGAGGCTGACAAAATGCTTGAAAATGCAGAAAAATAATTATTTTAGTATATTATAAAAACAAAAAGGGGAAAAGTCGGATGGACGATTATAACTTAAAAAGAATTGCAGATGCATTAGAAGAAGTGGCGAAAGAATTAAAATTCAGAAGGGAACTTAATCAAGATACAAATAAGTTGAATTCAAAGATTGAAGGACTTGCAGAAGAAATCAACTCTATAAAACAGCAGATAGAAAACTTAAAGTAGGAGGCACAACGGTGTCTCCTTTTTTTGGTCAGTCTGTATTAGCCGTCAGATAGACGGCTTTCATCATATCTACGATTTGTTTCTCGATGCTTTCCTGGGATATCGGCATTTTGCTGGTTAACCACCACTGTAAGGTCTCCAGGATAGCGCCGGTAAAAAAATGTGCCATAACCTCAGGATCGGCAATGAGCTTATACCCTTTTTCCGCATTTTCTTTAAGTTTTTGAAGAATATCAAATTCTACCTGTTCCGATAGAATTCGGAATAATGACGGATAGCATTCGCTTTTCAGCACAGATTGGACGAGCTTGTCCTTTTCCTTGAAAAATGTCATGACGCGGCGGACGATTGTGATATAAAAATCGATAGGCATGGCGGTATCCAGGCTGGCCGCGATTTCCCTGTCGAACTCCGCCTGAATTTCCCGGATGATAAACGTGAAGAACTCATATTTGTCGCCAAAATGCTTGTAAAAGGTTGCACGGCGTACCATAGACCGCTCACATAGCTCGTTGACGGTGATATCCTCAAAACGTTTTTCTTCCAACAACTCAAAGAAGGTGTTGGAAAGCGCCATATAGGTTTTTTGTATTCGTAAGTCCATATTTTTTCAGAGCTCCTTTATTTCGGAAACAGTTTCAGTGCATTTGTCAATTAAGTTACACCGGGGTATGTATTGAGCGTTGTATTTGCTCTCCTTAAAAGTATAATAGATATAGTTACATATGTCAATTAGTTATCATATGTGACTATACAAAATACTGAAAGGAGTTTTATTATGAACACTGATGTATTATTTGAACCAATTCAAGTTGGTAATGTTGAACTTAAAAACCGCATCGCCATGTCTCCCATGAACATGGGGTATACAGGGCCTGAGGGCTTTACCAGCGAACAGTCCAACGCCTGGTATGCGACCAGGGCCAGAGGCGGATTCGGTCTGATTATCACAGAATGTGTGGTAGCAAATCCCTTTCCGTGGCGCGGCAGCGACAGCCTGAATCCGCTGTTGGCTGACAGCCAGAAGAAGTACCGCCAGCTTAGCCAGATGGCGGATGTGATCCATTCTTATAAGGGAGCAAAGGTATTCATTCAGGTATCCCCAGGATGGGGGCGGCAGGGGCATCCAGATGAGAATGGCATTGCGTCAGGCGCACCCAGCGCAGTACCTCTTAATATTGATTTACGAAACATTAACAAGGGATGGTACCGGCAATTAAGTCGCATTATGAAACAGGCGGGAATATCAATCCCCTCAGAAATCTGGGACTACGATAAAATCAAAAGCTTAAGTGATGATGAATACGAGGCAATGAAACCTGTTATTCTCAAGATGCTAAAAGAGAAAGCTCCGGAATATTACCACATTATATGCGGCCAGACGCCCCGTGAATTGACGATTAGTGAGATTGAAAAGCTTGAGGACTTTATGGTGGAAGCGGTATGTGCCTGCTACGATTTAGGCTACGACGGCGTGGAGCTTCACACTCCTCATGGGTACCTGCTTCACCAGTTCCTGTCGGGCCGCTCCAATCAGCGCACCGACTTATATGGAGGCAGTATAGAAAACCGCGGCCGTGTAGTCACAAACATCATTGAGCGCGTACGTAAAAAAGTCGGTCCTGACAAGGTGCTGGGATGTCGTCTGTCGGGCGACGAGCTCATGCCACAGGGCCTGACCAATGAGGAGGCTTGCGCGTTTGTCAGGCTTTTTACGGAAGCGGGAGCCAATTATTTCAATGTATCTCAGGGAGGTTATGAAAATCTGGGGGCGGCTTTTGCTCCAGATGGCGAGGATGACTTTACAAAATGGGCGCCAGGCTTTAAAACAGCTTCCGGCGGAATGCCAATTATAACACCAAACTTTATGAATCCAGAAATGGCTGCTCAGGCTATTGCATCCGGAAAAACCGACATCATATCTTTGGGACGTCAATCCATTGCCGATCCCTACTGGCCCGCAAAGGTTAAAGAGGGACGTGCATGCGATATCGTCAAATGCGCACGATGCCAGCAATGTTATATGAACCTGTTTGAAAACCGCTGGATTCGCTGTTCCGTCAATCCGACGGCCGGTTTCGAGAAGTATTATCCGGAACTTTGGAAGACGGATGGTCTGATGGATGTCCGGGCTAAGAAGTTTATGGAAAAATGTAACAACCTGTCACAGATCTAGGAAAGGAGATTTAGCTTATGAATCACAACGTATGGGAAGACGGCTTCTTTAAAATTGATCCGGAATGTCATATCATAGGCGATATGGGTCCGGTCAATCATTACCCCGGCGTTCAGATGTGGTGGCGCGCAATAGATGGAATTATGCGTCCTACGCTGCAGTGCGCGCCGGAGTCTCTTCTAAACACCATTGAACCATGGGAAATGACAAAAAGTACAGATCCCGAAAATATCCTTCGGGCTATGGATAAGTATGGTATGGATGTTGCATGTCTGCTGCCGGAATCTATGATGGATACGACGGGGTACTCCAGCCGCTGGTGCACAAACGGTGATGCCTGGAATGCTGTGCAGACGCATCCCGACCGCTTCATTATTGAGCCAAACCTGTCACCCATTAAACAGCGAGGCGTTAAAAATGCCATATGGGAAATGGAATATTGGATGGATAAGGGTGCGAAGATTTTTAAGTATTATTCGCCTGAGGATACATATATTAACGATCCCGAGCTGTGGCCATTTTACAAACGTGCGGAAGAACTGGGCGCGGTTTTATGTATGCATACCGGATTCTCCTGGGTTCCGCCCGGTAAGAGCAAATACTGCCATCCGACACAGCTTGACGATGTTGCCCGCGATTTTCCAGGGTTGAGGATTATTGCATTTCATATGGGTTATCCGTACACCGACGCGCTGAATATGGTTGCGCTGGGTCATCCCAATGTCTATTTGTGCCTGAGTCTGCTTGTACCGTGGGCGCTGACCGCCCCGTACAAATTTGCGCATATTCTTGGAGAGGCAATTCGCTTTGTCGGTCCAGACCGGATTATCTGGGGTACAGACAGTGCCGGTTTTGGCGCACAAATCGGCGCAGCGTCTCTGGGGCTGCTTGATTTCCAGATCCCTGAGGAACTGCAGTGGAAATATGGCTATCTGCCGCTATCTGATGAGGATAAACGCAAGATTTTCGGCGGTAACCTTGGAAAGCTGCTGGGGATTGATACCACAAGACGCCGGGGCGGAGAAAAGGCCGTACACGATTCGTTGAATGATAACGCTCAGAGAATTATCCTTACCACGCCTCAGGAGGCAAAGAAAAAGGATGCTGATGCGGCAGAAAACGATTACGAAGTTCTCATATCCACCCCGATGGGAGATCTGCCCGGAAAAGTTGTCCTGAACATTGACGGAACATCATTGTCTGGCACCATTTCATTCATGAAAAATGACAATGCTTTTACGGGGGGATCCATTGATACTAACGGAAATATCTCTTTCGCAGGCGATTTGAAAACAACCATGGGAAAAGTGCCGTATACCATCACAGGTACATTTAAAAATGGCATCATCAATGCCGTTGCTAAGACAAAAATGGGCGATTTGAGTATAAAATCAAAGTAGAATATTCAAAATCTCGGGCAGTCAGTCAGATGGCTGTCCGAGATTTAGTTGCTTTAAACTATTTCAATGTAAACACATTGAGATCACGTCCTACAGTAATCGGACCATTATAAATGTCTTTCATACCATTTTTGAAAGCCATTTCGAAATACCAGGTTTCCGAAGGAGACGGCATTAAATGGGTTAATACCAAATGCTTTACGTGAGCATCTCCAGCTTCTTTAGCTACCTCCAGCGTAGAAGAGTGGTAATTCATTACTTCATTAATTGTACTTACTCGGTCGGGATACATTTTTTTTGCCTTTTCCATGTAAAATGTACTGTATGACTCATGTACCAGCAAATCAGCATCCTGTCCATACTTTACAATATTCTGGCACGGGCGGGTGTCCCCTGAAAAAACCACACTTTTCCCTTTGTAATCAAACCTGTATCCAACCGCTTCTTTTACTGGATTGTGGTCGACTGGAAAAACCGTTACTTTCATCTGACCATCATTATAAATTACACCTTCCGTCATTTCAGCATAATTCACATTCAAACCAACGGGTGAGTGATGAGCTTGTTCAATTCTTATCTTAATGTCGAAAGAAAATGCGTCTATTATTTTTTTGATCGTTTCTTCTGTTGTCGGCGGACCATATACATCTAAGGCTGTATCCCGCTCTTTGGTGCCGCCTATCCAACTGCTTAAATAAAAATCCGGGAATCCCGCATCGTGATCACTGTGAAAGTGAGTGAAGAAAACACCGTTGACATTCCTTGGCTCTATCCCAAGCTCAGCAAGACGAGATACTGTTCCAGCTCCGCAGTCCACTAAAAATATTTTGTCTCCTGCTAACACAGCCTGAGCAGGTTTTGAACGCAAAGGGTTAAAAATAGGGGATCCAGTTCCCAATAAGACCACTTTCATTTCATCTTCTGATACTGTGATACTCCTTTGTAATTTCTGAACTGGAGTCCAAAGACTCGGCCAATTGATACTGTAAATGCTTGGGGTCATATTTATTCCTCCATATGTTATTGGGTGCATATTAGATTGCAAATAATTA
>NZ_JBANEW010000007.1:0-550 GCF_049890855.1 Lacrimispora sp. 38-1
GGTCAAACGCGCCAGCCGTGCCTGATCCATCAGGATAGACGCCATTGGCGACAACCGCCTGGCCGGCGCCCGGCCATGGTTTTGATCCTCGCCTGCCGATGGCGTGCAGGTTAACATTCAAGTCGGCTTCTAGCTCAAGTTCTGATATACCACAGCAAGCACAAGGAATCGGCGTGATGCGCCAGGAAAGCGGCTGGAACAACGACATCGTCCAGCGTCTGGACGCGAAATTCGCCGACGCCTGGGCCAGCCGCTCGCCCACAACCGACCTGGGAGGCTTCGTGAAAAACACCCTGATTGTTCTGCTGTCATTGGTTTTGCTCACCGCCTGTCAGGAATCCCCGACCGGGCGCTCGCAGCTGGCCCTGGTGCCAGACACGGTGCTGGCGAATCTCGGCGCCAGTACGTTCGAGGAAATGAAGCAACAGAATCCGGTCGTGACCGACGCCGCGACCCTCCGCCGGGTACAGTGCGTTGCCGACGCCCTGGTGGTTGCCGCAACCCGGCTCTACCCCAATGCCCCCTTCCCAGACGACTGGGAAGTGGTGGT
>NZ_JBANEW010000009.1:0-1733 GCF_049890855.1 Lacrimispora sp. 38-1
GTAAATGGTAAATAACCAGTCCTGGTCAATAAGTTCGCCGCCCGATTGGGGCGGCGGTAAATTTACCGTGTTTTTAGTTTTCTACAACGATCTGGCAATTCCTCTGACCAAGGCATTAATTCTGCCAGTTTATTTTCTGGAACATTATTTCTTGGATAGTGCATTAACTGCTCTAGCAGATATGAGAAGTACTCATACGGTTTAAGATTATTCGCTTTTGCTGTTTCAGCAATGCTATATAAGGCAGCGCTAGCCGCTGCACCGTTCTTCGAATCGATGATGTGCCAGCTGTGTTTACCAACACAGAATGAACGGACACTTCTTTCTGCATCATTGTTATCAAGAGGTATTTCCGAATCCTCTAGAAATACTCTTAAAAACTGTTCTTGATGGATGGAATAATTAAGAGCACCTGCCAGTTTCGAGCTTTTATCCAGTCCCGTTTTACCGGCATACTCTTTTACCCACTCAAAATAAGCATCCACAAGAGGCTTGACTGAGTTTTTTCTATGATCCAGCCTTTCCTCATCGGATGATTTTTCATACATATGATCTACATGATAGATAGCAGCGATTCTTTTTACTCCTTCAGCTGCTATTTTCTGCCCAGGTGTGGAAGGACCGTTTTTTCCACTGGCTTTTACAATCTCTGCGAACCGTCTTCTGGCATGAGACCAGCATCCGGCAACCTTCAGATCATCAGACCGTTCTTTCGCCAGGGTGTGATATACCTGATAACCATCTGTCACAAGAGTCCCTTTGTATCCTTTTAGGAATTCTCTTGGAGCGTCTGTCCCTCTCGTTCCTGGATACTCGTAAAGGAAAACCGGTGGTTTTTCCGGACTGCCAGGTGAATGGTAGACCCACATATACTGCTTGCTTTTTTCCGGCATTACAAATGGAGTTTCGTCACAATGTATATGGTGGCTTTTCATAATCTCTGCCTTCATCATGTCACGTACCGGACCAAGATAGTATTGGTAAATACGGATCAGCCAGCCGGCCATGTCTTGTCTTGGAATGTTAACATTATTCCTTAAAAACTCTTCAGAAAGCCGGTTTAATGGTACTGCATTGACATATTTGGCGTTAATGATGGCTCCTGCCAGTTCCGGGGTAAGGATGCTGTGACTTAATAGACGCAGAGGAACCTCTGCGCGAAGAATCCCGCCTGTATCATGATTTCCAGCATATACTTTGATGTGATGCTCCAGTACTTCAAAGTGAGCCGGTACATACTTAAGCTCCTTGTATATTTCATCCGGCAGATAATGCCAGCCCTTTGGGAAGTGTTCTGAGAGCTCTTTTTCCGTACGTTCATGCGCTACGATGATGGTCTCGATATCCTTCAGATTGATATCACGCTTTCCCTTGGAACGAGGCTTGCGCTTACGAACAAGGATTGTTTCCATATCCAGTTCTTCGGGAATTCCATTCTCAGTCAGTGACTCAGCCTCATTGAGGATACACAGATTTTCAAGGTCGAAAGATAATTGTCCTTCTGTCGGCAGAGTCTTCTCAGATTTCCTGCCAAAACGATTCTGTGTAAGAATGGAGATTTGTTCTTTTAGACTTTCAACTTGATGGAGCATCTGCTCATTCTGCTTTTGAATGGTAGTATTCTGCTCCGAAATAAGCTGGAAACTTTCATGCAGCTGCAAGTAAAGCATAACAATCATATCTTTAGAGAGATTATTCAGTTCATCCTTAGTAATAGTAGTCTTTTCCATAGG
>NZ_JBANEW010000010.1:0-590 GCF_049890855.1 Lacrimispora sp. 38-1
TTACTGGAGCTTATGACTCAGGCAGAGGAATATATTGAGTCTATCTCCAAGAGTGAGGTAAGGACAATGTTCCGGCTGTATTACATAGATGGGCTTCCCTGGTGGAAGGTAGCGCAGTCCATGAATCGAATGTTTCCAAAGCGGAGGGTAAAGTACACTGAAGATAGTTGTAAAAAAAGAAATTTGAGGTTTTTTGAAAATGTCCCTCAATGTCCCGAAAAAATCTGTTAGTATGATACCATGCAGGAGCCAGACGAGAAAGCCTTACATACCTTCATTTAGGTAATCCCCCTACGGTTGCCGGGTGCAACAGCCCGGTGACTGATTGATTCCTGATATTCTCCTTTTTGAAAACGCCTGTCGATTTTGGGTCGATGGGTGTTTCTATTTTGACGAAAAATATATTTATTCTATGTATCTATTATGACAAAATTTGAAATACTTTTCATGTATATTTAAGAAAAATATATGGAAAAGCTTGACAAGGGGTGGTATAATGTGTATACGGAAACGTAATAGTAATAGTAATAGTAACCCGAAAAAGGAGAAACAGCAGGAGAAACAAGGAGATGATGCTATGAGTAACAGTA
>NZ_JBANEW010000011.1:0-130823 GCF_049890855.1 Lacrimispora sp. 38-1
TATCTACTTTTTCAGTGCCCTTATCTCAATACTTTCGCACCTGCTTTTATCTGAAATAATCACTCTGCTCTGAAACAAATTCTATAGGCTTTTCCAGATTAGATTCCTTCATCTTCTGTATGGCAAGTACAATATACAGAACTGAGATTCCAAAATTAATGATACCAAACATCGGTATGGAGAATGGTAGAAAGGATACGATTGCTTTAAGTAATAAAGGCAGCGTTCTGGCATAGACTCCCATCTGATATAGCTGTCCAAAGGTAAGGCGGTACTTCATACAGGAGGCGGCTATCATTCCGATAAGTGCAACAACCAGTACTCCAAAGAAAAACAGCGCCGTCATGAATAGAAACGCCAGAATCATGAAAGCTGTTACAATCAGATAGGCACTGGGTACCCATTGCTGAAGTTCATCCCTGCTGAAATCCATGTCAAAATCGGAAAAGTATCTTTCTGTAATTTCGCCTTTATTCTTTACAATAACCTTTTCCGAATCCATCAGAACTACCTGATAATAATCTGTAAGATATTCCCCGATCTCATCCGCATCATAAAAAGAGGTATCCGGGGAGGTATTTATATAAATATACGTACCGTCTTTTTCGTATTCGACTGGTTTCTCAACCCAAAGCGTCCCGCTGCTCAACTTAAAATCAGGAACATAATCCTCTATGATTTTTACAAATCCCCCCGTTTTAAACTGAAATTTTAGAAATGGAACAATCATGGTCAGCGAAAAATATAGGACCATAAGAACAACACCTGCTAAAAAAACTTTCCTGCGTTTATTTTTTATAAATTCTTTATAGCTTTTAAAATCATAAAGAGATAATATAAGTTCCTTAAATACATTCATTTTCATCTTTCCTCCTTTATAACTGTGCTATTGAAAGTCCAATTCCAAAAACTAAAGCATAAACCAAAATCAGCACTACAAAATCCAGGGCCACTCTTGCGGCTATATGCATTTTTTTGTTGGAAGAAATTGAAACGGTAGCAGAACAGCCAATTAAACCAATCGCCGCTCCCAAAAGACCATTTATAAGATTTATCATGTGTAATGCCATGAAAACATATGCCCATTTTGGAATATTAACCGGAACATATGTTTCTCCCGTTGCACAATCTTTCTCGTCAATCACCAGCTTAGTTCCCCCGATCAGGGAACTTACAATTAACAAAGCCTTTTTAGTTCCGATATTAAGGGCATAAGCAGCTTGAAACCACTCCCGTTTAACCAGGAAGTCTTTCAGTTTGTTTACTTCATTATTCACAAGAACCTTATTCCCCTTCAGCCTGATCTCATACTCCTTTTCATCAACCTTTACTTTCCATACTTTACCCATACTCATGTATCCTTTCTCTTAAGTGTTTTTATACATGATTATCTTATCATATGGTGAATGAAAGGAGAAGTCTTTCATTTATACTATTTCGTAATAGCTTCCAGTCTGTCTTTTACATTTCTTTTTAAGCTCAGCAATATCTGCTGAGAAGGAGTCTATATTTTTATAGGTCCTCGTCCGGTTTGAAATCCCTGCCACAGACAGGCTTGCAATTGGGAACTCTTCCGTAAGTCCCCGCCTGTTTTTGGAGATAATATACCCTCTGTCAATGTCGTCTTTGTGGTACAGGGAAGGAACGCGTTGGGAAAAGTGATCAATGACCTTCTCACAGTACATCTCCGCCTCGTGGTAATCACAGATAACGATAAAATCATCCCCACCGATATGGCCGATAAATTCACTTTTGACAGCTGCTTTATTCAAGGTATCGGCAAGAAGCATAAGCATCATATCTCCGGACTGAAAGCTATATGCATCATTATAGGATTTGAAGTTATCAATATCAAAATATATGATGCAATAGGGAGCATCACCGAGAACCCGGTATAAAATTTCCTGGTCGATCAAAAGGTTACCGGGCAGACCAGTCAGCGGATTGGAGTGCATGGCAGTATCCACTTCCACCTTTGTACAGGCTTCCAGCAGATCTTTAATCGTGACAATACCCCAGTAGTTTCCTTCCTTTTCCACAACAATGGGATTGTAAAGCTGTTCATATTGCCGCTGCATGGCCAGCTTGGAAACCTGATTGACGGGCATATCGTAATTCACGCTGAGAAAGTTTTTGCTGGTCAGCTGCTGTATGCTTTTCTTTGAGTTAAGACTAAAACCGTATCTGCCGCCGAATTTTTCGATCAGGGAAGTTCTTGTCATAAAACCAATGGCGGCTCCCTTTTCTGTTACTGTAAATTCAGTAATGGTGGGGTCATTCTGGAGTGTCTCGTATATTTTCAGAGCTTTTTCACAGGGGGAAAAGGTGTGGCCTGAACGTGATAAATATCCGGCCATGGGATAGATGGAGGTCTTGCTCTTTCTGATATAACTTTTTGCCTGACAACTTTTGATTAAATCTGCTTTTTCTTTAGAAATATCCTTGAAATCCTGGTCTGGAAAGCCCAGATAAAAGCCCTGGCCATAGCCAACGCCCAGACCGATTAATGTATCCAGCTCCGCTTCTGTTTCAATTCCTTCCGCAATTACAATAATTCCTGAATTTTTGCCGAATTCGGACAATGCTTTAATCAGCATCTGCTTCGTCTCATCTTTATGTACATCTCTGATCATGTTCATGTCAAGCTTTATTAAATCTGGTTTGGCATTGGCGATAATATTAAGGCCGGAATAACCGGCACCCACATCATCAATGGCGATTCCGTAATTCTGCTTCTGGTAGTGATCTACTGCTGAAGTAAATGCGTGGGTATCCAATATAGAGACGCGCTCTGTTATTTCAAAGATAATGTCATTGGAATTTAATCCGAATTTCTGTAAGTATGCTTTAGTAAAACCTTCCCTGAAGGTATTGTCATAAATAATATTGCAGTTTACATTGAGAAATAGTTTTTTCCCCCGCTCCATATATACGGACTGCTCAAGCGCTTTTCCCCTGCACAGGGTTTCCAGCTCCCAGGACTTATTATGCTTAAATGCTGTCTGAAACAATTCCTCAATATTCATTTCAAGTTCTTTTTCCGATATGCGGCTCAACGCTTCGTAGCCGTAGGTTTTTCCATCCACAAGCGAAACGATTGGCTGAAACACCGGCGTTAAATGCCGACCTTCTAAAATCCTGTCTAATAGCTGATGTTTGTCGTCCATGACAATGCTCCTTATTCCGTTCACATTGTGATGGAACAATTTTATAGTATGGATAAAAAGAAAACAAGCATATTACAGTAAAGAATATGTAATACTTGTTTAACGGTCTGATGCTCCTTGAAGGCAGACCGGATGGTCAGGTGATATTTTTCCTTAATCTTCCAGAATATAGATCATTTTAATAGGAAGAGAGACGTTTAAAATGTTATTTAAATACGCGGGAGCATTTGTGTGTTTTGATAGTAACGCTTTAGCATGATAAAATGGCAACTGGTTTTTTATCCATGTAAAATGCTATATTTAGACCTCTGTTAGTTACTTATGACGATGAATTAAAAAAACAAAAAAAAATACCTGGCAATTTACACAAAATATTAGAAAAAAATTCTACATATAACCTAGAAAAATCCGCTTAAAAAGGGTGACTTTACAATTTGTTTACATTTTAGGTTAAAAAATTAATAATAAATTCAGAATTAAGGCGGTTAAAATTGTTCCAAATGTTCAAACAATTGTGAGCATTAATAAGATGTTATGAATCAGTCAAAAAGTTGACAATTCTTTCAGATGAAAGTATGATACACGGTATACTCAAACAACATTGTATATTTACACGTACAATACGGTTGATTGGGAACCATAAAGGAGAAAAACAGTCTCTAAGAAAGGAAGTGAGCATTACGGAGGAGCTGGCAGAGAAGTTATTAGAGGAACTGAACTGCGAAACGGTCTTTACCATTCCGATATTCGGCGGCATTCCAATCGCTGAATCCGTAGTGGTGACATGGGTGATCATGCTGGCATTGACTGTCCTTTCCATCATCCTGGTTAGAAATCTGCAGGTTGAGAATCCTGGAAAGAAACAGCAGGTGCTTGAGTTGGCTATCGGCGGACTTTACAATTTTTTTGAAGGTCTGATCGGTGAGGAAGGGAAACGCTACATCCCTTATCTGATTTCTGTGGCAATTTATATCGGTGTAGCGAACTTAATCGGCATCATCGGCTTTAAGCCTCCCACCAAGGATTTAAATGCCACTGCTGCACTTGCGGTTATGAGCATTGTGCTGATAGAATATTCCGGTTTTCATAAAAAAGGGGGAAAAGGTTTTTTAAAGGCATTTGCAGAGCCTATGCCGCTGTTAACCCCAATGAATATCATGGAACTGTTTATCAGACCTTTGTCGCTGTGCATGCGGTTATTCGGTAATGTTTTGGGATCATTCGTAGTAATGGAACTGATTAAGCAGGTAGCGGGTTTCATTGTACCAATACCGTTTACCATGTATTTTGACATTTTTGACGGATTGATTCAGGCGTATGTATTTGTATTTTTAACAGGTTTATTTATGAAAGAAGCATTAGAATAAAATTTTTGATGAAAAAGGAGAAATAATTATGTTTGCAGCAATTGGAGCAGGAATCGCAGTATTTACAGGTTTAGGAGCAGGAATCGGTATTGGTATCGCAACATCAAAAGCAACAGACGCTATTGCAAGACAGCCGGAAGCAGAAGGCAAGATCAGCAAAATGCTGTTACTTGGCTGTGCGCTTGCAGAGGCAACAGCTATTTATGGTTTCGTTGTAGCCATTCTTATCATTTTATTCCTTAAATAATTTATACCGACAGGATGTACATGGAAAAAAATAATAGAAAGGCAGGCGATACAGATGCTTAGACTGGATATGAACTTTGTGTGGAATATCGTGAATCTCATCGTCCTGTATTTTCTGCTGAGGCATTTCCTGATTCAGCCGGTTATGAATGTTATAAATAAACGGCAATCGATGATTGAGCAGAGCATCGGCAATGCAAGGTCTTCTGAAGGGCAGGCAGCAGTTTTGAAAAAGCAGTATGAAGAGAAACTGGCCGCTTCGGCAGAAGAGGGTGCAAGGCTGATTGAGGAAGCGAAAATCCAGGCGAAAGCCCAGTATGACAGGATCTTAAAGGATGCGCAGGAGGATGCGGGACGCGTGATCAGCGAAGCCCAGAAGAAGACAGAAGCTGATCAGGAAAAAGCAATGCGTGAAGCAAAAGCCCAAATTGCAGGTCTGGTAATTGCGGCAGCAGCCAAGGTAGTTGGCCAGGAAACAAACGCGAAAGCAAATCAGGCGCTTTATGATTCATTTTTAGCAGAAGCAGGTGATTCCCATGACGCAGGCAGCAATTAATTACGGGCAGGTGCTGTATGAGCTCTCCCTTCCCGGGAAGGTGATAGAGGATGCGGCTCTGGCGCTTACAGTGCCGGAGCTTAAGCGTGTCTTAAACAGCCCTGTGGTTCCCAAAACCAGCAAACACCGGATTATTGAGCGGGTTTTTGACGAATCTGTCAGAATCTTTTTAAAGGTACTGGTGGATCGCCGTGATATAGATCTTGCAGATGAAATATTTGAGGCGTGGCGTTCCAGGGTATGTAAGGAAGCGGGGATTTTAGAAGCATCGCTTTATTATGTGACGGAACCGGATGAAGAACAGATCCGTGAGATTAAGGCCATGCTTTGCAGGAAATATGAGAAAAAGGAAGTAAGACTCTGCATGATCGAAGACCCCGGTTTAATCGGTGGCTTCATCCTCCGTGTGGGAGATGTGGAGACTGACTGGAGTTTAAAGGGACGTCTGAGACAATTAGAACAAAATATAATGCGGAGGTGAAAAACGTGGCTTCCATCAATTCAGATGAAATTATTTCTATATTGAGAAGTGAAATTAAGGATTATGACGCTCATGCCAGAGACCAGGAAGTGGGAACTGTCTTAAGCGTAGGCGACGGCATTGCAACGGTTTACGGAATTGACCATGCGATGTACGGTGAGATTGTTATATTTGATAACGGTGTCAAGGGAATGGTACAGGATATCAGAAGAGAAGATATCGGCTGTATTCTCTTTGGTTCAGACCGCGATATAAAGGAAGGCTGCAAGGTTACAAGGACAAAGAGACGAGCCGGAATTCCGGTTGGAGATCAGTTTGTCGGCAGAGTAGTGAATGCACTGGGAGCTCCCATTGATGGAAAAGGAGAGATTCCTTCTGATGATTTCCGCCCGATTGAAAATGAGGCCCCCGGTATCATCGACAGAAAGAGTGTATCTGTTCCCATGGAAACCGGTATTCTTGCAATAGACTCCATGTTTCCCATTGGACGTGGACAGAGAGAGTTGATTATCGGAGACCGCCAGACAGGTAAAACTTCGATTGCAGTTGATGCCATCTTAAACCAGAAAGGGAAAGATGTTATCTGTGTATACGTAGCAGTCGGCCAGAAAGCATCAACAGTTGCCAAACTTGTAAATACCCTGACTCATTACGGCGCCATGGATTACACCATTGTAGTGTCCTCCACAGCCAGTGAAACGGCTCCTCTGCAGTATATTGCACCTTACTCTGGAACGGCACTTGCTGAGCATTTCATGTATAAAGGCAAAGACGTACTGATCGTATATGATGATCTTTCCAAGCATGCAGTAGCATACCGTGCTTTATCTCTGCTTCTGGAGCGCTCTCCGGGACGTGAGGCATACCCAGGTGATGTTTTCTATCTCCATTCAAGGCTTCTGGAGCGTTCCAGCCGCTTAAAGGAGGAACTGGGAGGCGGATCCATTACAGCGCTTCCTATCATTGAGACCCAGGCTGGAGACGTATCTGCTTATATTCCGACAAACGTTATTTCTATTACAGATGGACAGATCTTTTTAGAGAGTGACCTCTTTTTCTCCGGTATGAGACCTGCAGTAAACGTTGGTTTATCCGTATCCCGTGTAGGCGGTGCGGCTCAGACAAAAGCGATGAAAAAAGCAGCAGGAAGTATTCGTATCGATCTGGCCCAGTGCCGTGAGATGGAGGTATTTACCCAGTTCAGTTCTGACCTTGATGCGGCAACCAAGGAGCAGATTCAGTTCGGCAGAGGTTTAACGGAACTGTTAAAGCAGCCTTTATGCCATCCATTAAGCCTTCATGAACAGGTGATCAGCCTGATTACAGCCAATAACCGCCTCCTGCTCGATGTGGAAGTTCCCAAAATGAAAGAATTTCAGAGAAATTTACTTGATTTCTTTGAGAGCGTTCATCCGGAAATTGTCAAAGAGATTGAGGAAACAAAGGTGTTGTCTGATGAACTGAAGCAGAAGATCCTCGATGGGGTAGCAGAATTTAAACAGAAACGGGTGTAAGATATGGCAAATGCGAGAGAGATACAAAGCAGGATGAACAGCATTAAAAGTACCATGAAAATAACCAATGCGATGTATACCATTTCCTCGTCAAAGTTAAAAAGGGCCAGAAAAGCACTGACTGATACGGAGCCTTATTTTTACGGGCTGCAGAGAACCATTGACAGAATCATAAGGCATACGCCCGACATTGATGACCCGTATTTAGATACCCGGCCGGAAATTAAAAAAGAGGACCGTAAAATCGGATATATCGTAGTAACAGCAGATAAAGGCCTTGCAGGTGCTTATAATCACAACGTTTTTAAGCTGGCTCAGGAACAGATTGATAAGGGAGGAAACCCCACTCTGTTTGTGGTAGGTGATTTGGGACAGCAGTATTTTTCTAAAAAAGGAATACCGGTGGAACAGGATTTCCGCTATACAGTACAGAAACCCAATATGAGCCGTGCAAGAATTATTGAAGAGAAAATCGTTGATTATTTTCTGTCAGGGAAGCTTGATGAAGTGTATATGATTTATACCAGAATGGTCAATGCGATGAAAATGGAAGCCGAAATACAGCAGCTTCTGCCTATTCCCAAGAATCGTCCCGGACAGAATGTTCCTTTGAACGTTCATTTAGAGGAAATCACCATGAAGCCATCTCCCCAGGCAGTGATTGACTCCATCGTGCCCAACTATATTGCAGGATTTATTTATGGAGGACTGGTGGAATCTTATTCCAGCGAGCAGAATTCCAGAATGATGGCAATGCAGGCGGCCACAAAGAGTGCCCAGGAAATGCTTGACGGCCTGGCAATCACTTATAACCGGGTGCGGCAGGCAGCAATTACCCAGGAAATTACTGAGGTAATCAGCGGAGCAAAGGCACAGAAGAAGAAACAAAAGAAGGCTTAGGCTATATCGTATTTTCCATAAATTGAGAGAGGAGGAGTCCTCACGACTGTGAGTAACAGATTATGAATAAAGGCAAAATTGTTCAGGTCTTAGGACCTGTAGTAGATGTGGAATTTTTAGAGGGCAGCGACCTTCCCTGCATCAAAGACGCCCTTGAGGTGGATAATGACGGGAAACGCTGCGTAATGGAAGTTGCCCAGCATATGGGCAACAGCACAGTCCGTTGTATTATGCTGGCTTCCAGTGAAGGTCTGTGTAAGGATATGGAAGTAACCGCTACGGGAGAAGGTATTAAAGTTCCTGTTGGGGAGCAGACTTTAGGACGTTTGTTTAATGTTCTTGGTGATACCATCGATAACGGAGAAGCGTTAAAGGAAGGACCTAAGTGGGTCATTCACAGAGATCCGCCTCCATTTGAAGAGCAGAGTCCGGTTGCAGAAATCCTGGAGACAGGTATTAAGGTAATTGACCTTCTTGCTCCTTATGCCAAGGGCGGTAAGGTTGGTTTGTTCGGAGGCGCCGGTGTTGGTAAGACCGTTTTAATTCAGGAGCTGATTCATAACATCGCAACGGAACATGGTGGATATTCCATTTTTACCGGTGTTGGAGAGCGTTCCCGAGAAGGAAATGACTTATGGACTGAAATGGGAGAATCCGGCGTAATTGCAAAGACAGCTCTGGTATTCGGACAGATGAACGAGCCGCCTGGCGCACGTATGCGTGTTGCTGAGACCGGACTTACCATGGCGGAATATTTCCGTGATGAGGAGCATAAAAACGTGCTTTTATTCATTGATAACATTTTCCGTTTTACACAGGCAGGTTCTGAGGTTTCTGCGCTTCTCGGACGTATGCCTTCTGCGGTAGGTTATCAGCCGACGCTGGCTACTGAGATGGGTGAGCTGCAGGAGAGAATCACATCAACAAGAAATGGTTCTGTTACTTCTGTACAGGCTGTTTATGTTCCAGCTGATGACCTTACAGATCCTGCTCCGGCAACTACGTTTGCCCACCTGGATGCAACTACGGTTTTATCCAGAAAGATTGTGGAACAGGGTATTTATCCGGCGGTTGATCCTCTGGAATCCAACTCCCGTATCTTAGAGCCTGATGTAGTTGGTGAAGAGCATTATGAAGTAGCACGAAAAGTACAGGAGCTACTTCAGAAATACAAAGAACTTCAGGATATTATTGCAATTCTTGGTATGGAAGAACTGGGTGATGACGATAAGACCACTGTTTATCGTGCAAGAAAAATTCAGAAATTCTTATCCCAGCCTTTCTCCGTTGCAGAAAACTTTACCGGAATCACAGGAAAGTATGTTCCTTTAAAGGAGACTGTACGTGGATTTAAAGCAATCGTCGACGGTGAAATGGATCAGTATCCGGAAGCTGCATTCTTTAATGTAGGAACTATTGACGAAGTAATAGAAAAGGCCCGGACATTACAGGCTTAACTTGGAGGTGCTGCCAGTGAGTACAAGTACATTTTTCCTTCAGGTGCTTGCAAGTGATAAGGTTTTTTACAAAGGACTGTGTCAGAAGTTAATCATTCCTCTGGAAGATGGTGAAAAGGCAGTTCTGCCCCATCATGAAGATATGGTAATTGCCGTTGCAATAGGAGAAATGAGGCTGATGAATGATAACGGAGAATGGATCCACGCTGTGGTAGGAAGGGGATTTGTTCAGATTGTCAACAACCGTGTGACTCTGCTGGTGGATACTGCAGAACTTCCTGAGGACATTGACGAACGTCGTGCTGAAGAAGCCAGGGAGAGAGCAGAGGAACAGTTAAGACAGGGTAAGAGCCTTCAGGAGCATTCTCATTTTGAGGCATCCTTAGCCAGATCTCTGGCGAGACTGCGCACCAAGCATAAATATGAGATCTGATAGGAAATGAACATTATAATAGAGATACCCGAAAAAAGCAGTATTCTGTTGATTGGGTATCTTTTTTTGTATAAAAAATCAATTGATTATATGGTTTTTATTGGAAATGCTGCGGTTGACGGTGTATTTGAATGGTGCTATAGTAAACAGTACAAAGCCTGTAAACAACAGGTAAATAGATTATGGAGGAGTTATTGTGTTTAAGCATCTAAAGATAAGAGCAAAGGTATTTGCTGCTTTTGGTATGATTATTGTATTTGGAATTATTGCTTTTTCAGGTCTTTTAATGGGTATGAAAAAGATTGCAGGAAATGCACAGGATTTATACGACAAGCCATATTCTGCCGCGCAGAGCACTTGGGAAATCCGCCGTGGAATTTTGGATAGTCAGATGGCACTTTACCGGCTGACCAGTGTGAAAAAAACGGAATTAAGTTCAGCTACTGAGGAAGCAAAGGCGGTTATGGACCAGGACAGCCAGGATATCCAAAAAGCATTGGCAGACTTAAACCTGAAGGTAAGAACTCAGGAAGAAAAGGATGTTCTGGGAAAGATTCAGACCGGTATCTCAGAGACAGCTCAGATAAGAGAAAATGTACTCAGCCTTACTTCAGACGAAAAGCTTGATGAAGCGAGGAATCTTGTAAAAAGCGCGTATGAGCCCAAGATTGAAGAGGTCAGAACCCAGGCAGTAAATCTGGGAGACCTTGTGGCGAAAGATGCCCAGGGATTTGTCCAGTCAGCGAATAAGTCAAGTAATCTGTATTTATTTGCAGGTGTGATAATTATGGTGCTGACCATTGTCTTATGTGCCGTTACGGCTGTTCTTTTCTCCAGGTCCATTTTAAAGCCTTTAAAGGAACTGGATCTGGCAGCAAAGGAGATGGCAAACGGAGATTTAAAGGCAGTCCGCTACATTACATATCAATCGGGTGATGAGCTTGGAGGTCTGGCAGAGAATCTCCGTCTTACCATGAAAACCCTTGATGCCTATATTTCAGAGATTTCTTCTGTACTTTTACGGCTTTCTAAGGGAGATTTAACGGTGCCAAGAGATCAGATTACTGATTTTGTAGGTGATTTTTCAGAAATAAAGAGCTCTTTTGTTACCATTTTAAAGAGTTTTAACAGTACACTTGGAGATATTCATGAAGCAAGTGCCCAGGTAGATGTCAGTTCCGATCAGGTTTCTGACGCAGCTCAGATGCTGTCACAGGGAGCCACTGAACAGGCAACGGCATTGGAGGATCTGACGGAGGCTATTTCCCATATTTCTGAACAGATCCGGGATAATGCAGATCATGCAAAGAAAGCCAATACTCTTACGGAACAGGCACAGGCAGAGGTAGAAGAAAGCAATCAGCATATGGTATCCATGAACGATGCCATGAGAGAGATCAGCCAGTCTTCCCAGGAGATTGGAAAGATTATGAAGGCAATCGAGGATATTGCATTTCAGACCAATATTCTTGCCCTGAATGCTGCTGTGGAAGCTGCGAGAGCAGGAGAAGCCGGAAAAGGGTTCGCTGTTGTTGCAGATGAGGTAAGAAACTTAGCAGGCAAGAGTGCGGAAGCAAGCAAGAATACGGCCATTTTAATTGAAAACTCCGTGAGCACAGTGGAAAAGGGAATGGGCATCGCAGAACAGACTTCTCGTTCTCTTAATGTGGTAAGAGAAACCATGGATCAGGTGGTAGATACCGTGAATCAGATTACCCATGCATCAGAAAAACAGGCAGAGTCGGTGGAGAATGTATCAGGCAGAGTCAACCAGATCGCGGCAGTCGTTCATACCAATTCCGCTACTGCGGAGGAAAGTGCAGCTGCCAGTGAAGAACTTTCCAGTCAGGCCGCATATTTAGAGCAGCTTGTGGAGCGGTTTCAGCTGTATAATGACAGAAAAGTAACAGAAGATGTAACCTAAAGTAAATAAGACGGGCCATGGCAGATGTTTTTCACTGTCCAGGGCCCGTTTTTCAGCCTAAAGAAACATCCAGTATCATCATGACAAGAAATCCTGCCATGACTCCCAGAGTTCCCACATTGGAATGCTCACCTAAGTGAGCCTCAGGGATCAGCTCCTCTACTACCACATACATCATGGCGCCCGCTGCAAAGGACAAAAGCCAGGGCATTAACGGTGCAATTCCTCCTGCGGCCATGACTGTCAGGATACCAAATACAGGTTCCACAATTCCGGATAAGCTTCCCTTTATAAATGCTTTGCGTGCAGTAAGGCCTTCCTGTCTGAGGGGAAGGGATATGGCAGCGCCTTCCGGAAAGTTCTGAATACCAATTCCGATGGCAAGAGCCATGGCTGAGGTATAAAGTGCAGGGTCACCTCCATGCTGTGCGGCAAGGGCAAAAGCCAGACCTACAGCCATACCTTCCGGTATGTTATGAAGTGTAACTGCCATGACTAACAATGTGGTGCGCTTCCAGGAAGACGAAATGCCTTCAGCTTTATTAAGTTCGGGACTGCTCATATCTGGATGAAGATGGGGCAGATAGGTGTCCAGTACAATTAAAAATAAAACTCCCAGTAAAAATCCTCCGGCAGCAGGAATCCAGCCAATTCCTCCCTTTGCTTCAGCTTCTTCTATGGCTGGTATCAGCAGTGACCAGACGGATGCTGCAATCATAACGCCTGCAGCAAATCCCAGAAAAACTCTCTGGACAGATTGGTTTACTTCCCTTCGGAAGAAAAATACAACCGAAGCTCCCAGCGTTGTCATCAAAAATGTAAAACCGGTTCCTCCGGCAGCCCATAATATTGGTGTCATAAGTTTCCTCCATTCTATAAGAGATGTTAGTAAATACTAACTCGCATTTCTCACTTTAACTATATCATATCCTGGAAAATGTGGCAATGAAATAAATTCCCTTTCCATTTCCGACAAAATTGTGTTAAAATAGACCTGATTTTACATAGGAAAGGAAATTGATTGATGAACATAGATAAAGACTGGAACAGACGTTTTGCAGGACCGGTTTTACTGGCCGCAGTGACTGCAGCCTGCCTGTCTGCATGCAATAGTGAAAGTGGACCTAAGGAAACAGGGGCTGCCACACCAGCCGTTGCTGTTGTTTCTGAGACAAAGAAAGATCAGCCTGTTAACATTTTGACACCTGGAGGATTTTTGCTGCCAGGCCTTGATGATGTTCCGGAACTGAAGGAAAATCCCATACCTGAGTTTCTGAGAAACGGTGTGGAGCATCCGGTAGTGGCAAGTCTTCAGGAACGGCTGATGAATCTCGGATTTATGGATAATGATGAACCTACCAATTATTTTGGAAATGTGACAGAGGCGGCAGTAAAGACTTATCAGAGGCAGAATGGACTGGTTCAGGATGGAATTGTTGGACCGGAGACTTTAAATTCCATTATGTCTCCATCCGCCAAATACTATGCGGTTGCCAAGGGCGTTCAGGGGGATGATATCACCAGGATTCAGAACCGTCTTTATGAATTGGGTTACCTTGCAAATGCAGGGCAGGTTTCAGGAACTTTTGGTGATGAAACGGAGATTGCGGTACAGAAGCTTCAGGAAGTCAATGGTCTGAATGTGGATGGAAAGGTAGGACGCCAGACAATCAACCTGCTTTACAGTGAGGAGATCCGTCCTAATTATCTTACCTATGGAGAAAAGAGTGACGTAGTGCTGGCCAGCCAGCAGCGTTTAAAAGCTCTGGGCTATCTGATCACAGAACCAGATGGGGCTTATGGAAATGATACCGTAACAGCTGTTAAACAGTTCCAGTCACGAAATGACCTTGTAGTAGACGGGTATCTGGGACCCTCAACAAGAATTGCATTAAACAGTACGGAAGCCCAGCCCAACGGTATGGGACTTGGTGAGCAGGGAGATTCTGTCACCAGAATCCAGCAGCTCTTAAATAAATACGGATATCTTGCAAAAGGAAATATAACCGGCTATTACGGAGAAGCAACAGAAAAGGCTGTAAAAGCATTCCAGAGCAGAAACGGTCTTTCATCAGATGGAGCCGTAGGTCAGATGACCATGAATAAATTAACTGGAAGCGGTGTAAAATCGGCCGGGGCTTCCGGTGGTTCGGGTAGTGACTCCGGCAAAAGCGGTACTGTAAAAGGCGGTTCCGGTGTCAGAGGACTCCTTTCCATCGCAAGATCCAAGCTTGGAAGTCCCTATGTATGGGGAGCAAAAGGATCTGGTTCCTTCGACTGCTCCGGCTTTATATACTGGTCCTTAAATCAGGCAGGTGTACGTCAGAGCTATCTGACCTCTTCCGGTTGGAGAAATGTTGGAAAATACACAAAGATTTCAAGCTTCGGCAGTCTGCAGGCGGGAGATATTATTGTTGTCAGCGGCCATGTGGGAATCGTGGCAGGCGGCGGGAAGGTAATTGATGCTTCCTCAAGTAACGGACGTGTGGTAGAACGTGCCTTAAGCTCCTGGTGGAGCAACAATTTTATCTGTGGCTGGCGTATATTTGGATAGGAACGGTTCAGAATAATGGGTATGAAAAAACAGAAAAAAGAAATTAACATGATCACGGATTCGCCGGGAAGGTCACTCCTTCTTTTTGCACTTCCCATGATCCTGGGTAATTTATTTCAGCAGTTTTATAATATTATTGATTCTGTTGTTGTGGGACGTTTTGTTGGGGAAGAAGCCCTTGCTTCAGTGGGGGCGTCTTTCTCTATTACCAATGTGTTTATCGCAATAGCTGTGGGAGGAGGAATCGGAAGCTCTGTGGTGGTCTCACAGTTTCTTGGAGCGAAGCAGACGGGTAATATGAAAACTGCCATTTCTACCACACTGTTAAATTTTCTGACCATAGGAGTGGTTCTGGGTGGATTTGGTCTTATTTTTAATGACCGGATTCTCCATCTTATGAATACGCCATCCAATGTCTTTGGAGAGGCATCAGTTTACTTAAGCATTTATTTTATGGGACTGCCTTTTCTGTTTATGTATAATGTTCAGGCAGCTGTGTTTCAGTCTCTTGGAGATTCCAAAACGCCATTGTATCTTCTTGTCTTCTCATCTCTGTTAAATATCGTGCTGGATCTCTTGTTTGTTACACAGTTTCACAAAGGAGTATCCGGTGTGGCGGTTGCTACTTTAATTGCCCAGGGGCTGTCAGCAGTTTTATCGTTTTTCATCCTGGTCAGGAGGCTTAAATTTTATGAAACCACAGAATTATTCCATATTTATGATTGGAAGATGACGGTTCACATGATGCGGGTAGCCATTCCCTCCACACTTCAGCAATCCATCGTACACATTGGAATGCTTTTGGTACAGTCAGTTGTCAACGGGTTTGGATCTGCTGTCATGGCAGGTTTTGCGGCAGGAACCAGGATTGAATCCATCTGCATTGTGCCAATGCTGGCGCTGGGAAATGCCATGTCAACGTACACTGCCCAGAATATGGGGGCTAAAAGAATGGATCGTGTCAGGAAGGGATATGGAGTCTGCTGTCTGATGGCAGCGGTGTTCGCAGTGACAATCTGCGTCATAATGGAGAGTCTTGGAGAGGTGTTTATAAGAAGCTTTTTAAATGAGAGCAGTGCACAGGAGGCGTTTGCGACAGGAATCAGCTATGTGAGGTTCATTTCCTTCTTCTATATCTTTATTGGACTAAAGGCAATTACCGACGGACTTTTACGAGGAGCAGGAGATGTTGTGGTGTTTACAGCAGCCAATCTGGTGAATCTGGCAATCCGTGTATCAGGAGCGGCTTTGCTTGCGCCTGTAATCGGGGTCCAGGCCGTCTGGTTTGCAGTACCAATCGGCTGGACCGCTAATTACATCATCTCTCTGACCCGTTATCTAACCGGTAAATGGGAAAAAATCCGTCTTATTTCCTGAGAGGAAACGCAAGAGTCGCCTTAAATAAATCTCCGTCAATGTAAAGCCGAAACTCCCCGCCCTGAAGCTCTGTCAGGCTCTTTGCAATAGAGATGCCCAAACCGCTTCCTTCAGTAGTTCTGGCTACATCTCCGCGGACGAACCGCTCTGTCAGTTCGTCCGCGCGGATATTTAACGGATTTTCTGAAATGTTCTTTATGGTAAATAATATCTTTTCATCTTCTTTTACAATATCTACATAGACACGGCTGTGTTCCATTGCATATTTAAACGCATTGTTGTAAAGGTTCTCAAGCACTCTCCACAAGTACCGCCCATCTGCTTCGATCAGCAGGGTTTCGTCTGGAAGCTCAGACACCAGCTCCAAATGACGGAGTGAAAACTTTTCTTCGAATTCACCGTTTGTCTGGTGGATGAGTTCAACAAAATCTATGCTTGCCATATCTAACTTTAAGTTACCGGAGCTGGCCTTGGAAGCTTCTACTAAGTCTTCTGTCAATGTCTTTAAACGCTGGGATTTCTGGTCCAGAACATCCAGATAACCCTGAATCCGTGGGTCCTGGATGTTCTCCCTTTTAATTAAATCCACATAGTTAATAATGGACGTAAGCGGGGTTTTAATGTCGTGAGATACGTTAGTAATAAGATCAGCCTTAAGCCGCTCACTGCGTACCTTTTCCTGAAGTGCAGTTTCAAGTCCTGAGCTTATATGATTGATATTATCTGCAAGTTCCCGTTCTTTTCCATAAAACTTTTTTGTATCGATCTTATATGTGGTATTTCCATTGGATATGTTTAATAGTGCATGGTTGATCTGGTCGGTCTGCCATGCATTTTTGTACATCTGGTGAAATACCCAAAGATCCAGGACGCAGAACAGAACAACCACCGCTCCCATAAGAATTCTGGACTCCAGATCGCTATAGGTGAACAGTAAAAATGCAAATGCCATAATCATTATGACATTAAAAACCAGAAACAGGGAATAGGCTATCATGATTCTTGTTGTAAAACGGTGATCTTTGAAATAGAGTCCGAGAGCCATTAAGCCTTTATGAAAAAGGCTGTTTTTCCATAGTCTGCCGGACTTATACTGTTTTAAAAGGTTTAAGGCGGCAACGACTCCTGCGGCATAAAAGATCAGGATTTTTAATACCAGTTCTCCATAATACCATTTCTCAGAAGCAAGGAACAGATGAATAATTTTATAAATAATCAGGTTTGAAAACAGCAGGGCAAAACCGGCAGCAGCCAGATACAGGACCAGACTGATCTCTGCGGGCAGCTGATCGATTTTCTGAACAATCAGAGAGTGGCTCTGTTCTTCCGGCAAACCGGTAAAAAGGACCAGCATATAAAGGGTTGCAGCACACCCTAAGATTCCAAGTGCAAGGCAGATCATTCCAAAGATGAAAAGAAGACGCATCTGATCAAAGGATTCAGCGGCCTGATAATAGGCATCATTATAGGGGTAGGAGGTATTGACTGCTACAGACATATGATAATTGCCATTATTATAGGGATTCATCTTCTCAAGCTCAGAGGACACGTTCTTTGGAACGGCTGTTAAGTTGGAGTCTACATAGAGAGCCTCACCCGTTACGTATAAATATTTCCCCATGGATTTAAACTCATCAATGGTTTTTCCTGGGAAATTGGTGTAGAGTTTATAATCATCTGCTGTATTCTGATACCGGATTTCGAACTTTAAGTTACCCGGATTCTGAATAAACCGGTAATAAAACCGGTAATAGTTGCCTAAATGAGAAAGGACCTCATAGGAGAGCTGATCAATGGTCTGAAAGGAGTCTCCCGGCTCAACCGCTTTGAAGTCAGGCTCGTATGCGCGGTAAAGCACCTGGTAATTCAGCTCTTCACTGTTGCTTTCCTTGGGATGTCCCCCGCTGACCTTAAACTGTTCGTTCAGATAATAGCCCTGGGACTTGGCGTGCCGGATCATCTCATCTAACGTGTAATCTTTTGTGGTTCCCGGACCGTCAGCTACCCGGATGATAAATTTGGAGTAATCCAGTTTTCCGTTTGTTTCAAATACTTCCTTATATTTAACATAATTAAATATGTCATCAATGTCAGATTTTAACTGACCTGCAAATTCGGGAGTGTCTTCATAGGTTTCGTGGGCAATCCAGCTGATTCCTTCCCCATAGTGGGTGTTGTTGTACATGATAGTGACGCCGATCACTACCAGAAGGGAGAACAGGAGATGGGCCAGGACGGCCTTTTCTTTTCTTTTTTTCATAATGGCTCCTATTGCTTTTCGATCTTATACCCGACACCCCAGACTACCTTTAAATACCGTGGCTCTCTGGGATTAATCTCAATTTTTTCCCGGATATGACGGATATGAACGGCAACGGTATTGTCAGCACCAATGGCCTCCTCGTTCCAGATCTGTTCATATATCTCATCGATGGAAAACACTTTTCCTGCATTTTTAACAAGAAGTAAAAGGATGTTGTATTCAATGGGAGTCAGCTTTATAATCTCCTCATCAACCGTAACTTCCTTATTATCATCATTGATGGCAAGTCCGCCGCATTTGTAGATCTGACCGGCAGGCTGCTGGTTCATGTTCCCAAGCTGGGTGTAACGGCGCATCTGTGATTTCACTCTGGCAACCAGCTCCAGCGGGTTAAATGGTTTGGTAATGTAGTCATCTGCCCCGATATTCAGACCCAGAATTTTATCTGTGTCTTCGGACTTGGCTGAAAGAATGATGATGGGAATGCTGCTGGTCTCCCTTACTTTTAATGTGGTGCGGATTCCATCCAGACCAGGCATCATTACATCCAGAATCATTAAGTCAACCTCATTTTCCTCCAGTAGTTCCAGAGCTTCAAAACCGTCATAGGCCTTAATTATATGAAATCCTTCTCCGGTTAGATATATATCAATCGCTTCAACAATTTGCTTATCATCGTCACATACTAAGATATTTTGCATTTGATAACCTCCTTTTTTCAATATTATACAACGAAGGCAGTAAAAAAGCATATTACTTTTTTATGAAGAAAAGGAAAATGAACCGTTTCTATCATGTTTCCACCTGCTTTTTCATATGCTTTACCAATTCAGGTAAAAGGGTGCTGCTATGAACATATATGTAGTACAGCCGGGAGACAGTGTAGATTCCATTGCCGCGTCCCAAAACGTTCCGGTAGAAGCTTTAACATATGACAATCAGATTTTTCCTCCATACCGCCTGGCTGTAGGTCAGGCACTTTATATCAGAGGAGACAGTCCTCCCGAAGACAGGATTCCACTATACGTATTTGGTTATGCATACCCCTTCATAGATCCGGATAATCTGGATCAGACACTTCCATTTCTCACAGATCTTTTTGTTTTTTCCTATGGATTTACGCTGGAGGGAGATCTGGTTCCGCCTCAGAGTCCAGATGACTGGATGATTGACCGGGCGCTGGAAGCGGGGGTGCGCCCCGTTCTGTCCTTAACGCCTTTTGGACCTGATGGGAGGTTTAACAATAGCCTGGTTACAAATCTGGTGCATAATCCTCAGATCCAGCAGCGTCTGATGTGGAATCTGGGAAGAATCATGCAGGAGAAGCGGTTTGGAGGTCTGGATATTGACTTTGAGTACATTATGGCAGATGACCGTCAGGCTTATGCAGATTTTGTGAAACGAACCACACAGATTATGAATCAGTTTGGCTATCAGGTAACGGTGGCTCTGGCTCCCAAGACATCGGCTGAACAGAGCGGGCTTTTGTATGAAGGTGTGGATTACAGGCTTCTTGGAGAAGCGGCAAACAGAGTTTTGCTTATGACTTATGAATGGGGGTATACATACGGCCCACCCATGGCAGTTGCACCAATCAATATGGTAAGGAAAGTGGTAGATTACGCTATAACCGAGATTCCATTATATAAGATTAGCCTAGGTATCCCTAATTATGGATATGACTGGCCTCTTCCATATGAGCGGGGAGTTACGAGAGCGGAAACCATAAGTAATCTGGAAGCGATACAGATAGCCATTGAAAATGGAGCTGAAATTCAGTTTGATGAAGAGGCAATGTCGCCATTTTTCCGTTATTGGAAGTTTGGAATTGAACATGAGGTATGGTTTGAAGATGTGAGGAGTTACAAAGCAAAGTTTGATTTAATTAAAGAATATGGATTAACGGGAGCCGGGTACTGGCAGATCATGCAATTCTTCCGGGCAAACTGGCTTGTACTGAGCCAGATGTTTGAAGCAAGGAAGGTTGGAGATTAGAGGTAGTAAATGCAGGGTGGGGAATTGTGAACATTCCTTTATCCTGCATTTTTAGAGTATACTTCAGAAGAACAGTCGTACCAGGTAAACGGTAAAACGGTTCTTTCCAGAGTTAGTTGATTTTGTAGTAAAACTCATTTAAAAGTAACTTTGCACGAAGTAACTGAAAACTATTTCTACCATACATAATACAAAATTTTATTGACGCTTCCTTCAGCAAGCACTTTTTACCGCATTGAGGTCCTAGCGTAAGCCGTTTAAATAGGTGTCAAGTTCATCAATCTTTAAGTTTGATGCGGTCTCAATCCACGCATCCAACTCAACACCTTTTTATGAAAATACAATTCTGTGGAATTCTTTCAACAAACCATAAAGTTTATCTCTTTACGACAATGGAGAGTATCGAAGGTTAGCGGATTATTTCGTTAAGGAGAATGAAAAGACTACCTGGACAAGGACGGTAAGATGGCTATGGAGCCGATAACGTTAATTCCGGGACAGGATACATTGCAGTATCCGGGATTAGTGAAATAATTACCAATTTGTGGAATTATATAGTTGAAGTGGTATTTTATTTATGATAACATACAAGGGTTCTAAATAATAAATTAAAACGGCTACCTATAATCGATTATATAAAAAAATTTAGTCATTTGTTCTTTCAGATGGCTTTCTTTTCTGCAATTTTATTTACTAATTTAGAATATTTAAACGACAAAAATTACAAAAGATAAATTTGGAGGTACATTGTATGAAGAGTAAATTGCTTAAAATAGCAATGGTTATTTGTTTTATGTTTAGTGTATTGTTTTTGGGGCAGATTTATGCTTTTGCTGATGAAGTTAAACCAGTGCATGAGTATACTTTTGATAATGATAGTGAAGATGCTGTTTTAGATTCAGCTAAAGAAAATGCAATAGATGGTACCACTACGAGCGAAACATTTGTTCTTGGTTATAATGGAAAAGGACGAGCGAAACATTTTGAAGGTTCCAATAAAGATATTATACAGTTTTCAGGAAGTATATTGCCTAAAGGCGCAAAATCAATTAGATTTAAAATTAGAAAAGAAGCTTCAACACTTTCCGAAGAAGATGAAATTATTTTTAGTAGCTACGATATAGAAAAAGGTAGTAATTTTTTTATTAGAATTTTAGGAAGCAAAAATATGAATGGTAAAGGGCTTCTTCAATTTAGTAGTGATGAATCTTTGGGCGCAACACCTGTTCATATTTGCGATGGAAGATGGCATGATATAATGTATACGTGGGATGGTACTTCTACTGCTAAAGTATACGTTGATGATATGACAACTCCTTATATTACTAAAACACAATTAGTTGATATTGTTCATAAAAATGTCACAGTGGGAGTGAGGTATGCGAATACTACCAATGCGTACTCATATTTAACTGCAGATTTAGATGATGTACAGATTTACGATTCAGTTATAATAGCATCATCAACAACTCCAGGAGGCACACCAGATTCTGGGGATTCAACAAACACCAATATACCAACAAAATTAGTAGCCGTCGGAGGAAATTCCAAGGTAGACTTAACCTGGCCAAAAGTAAAAGACGCAACAAGTTACTCAGTTAAGCGTTCTACAACAGCAGGTGGCTCATACACACCAATAGCGACAGGTATAACAAGCAATACTTACATAGACACGGCTGTAACCAATGGAACTACATATTACTACGTTGTAACTGTAATAAAAGATGGTAGTGAAAGCTGGAATTCCAATGAAGCCTCAGCAACGCCTACAGCTTCAACCGATTCAACGCAGACAGGTAAACGAGCTCTTCTTGTCATTACCATGCAAAATGGCGAGCGTAAGGAGTACGATCTTACTATGGAAAAGGTAAATGAGTTTATGACATGGTATAATAATAAACCTACATCAAGCCCAACTTATGCAATAGAAAAGAATTACAATAGGGCTTCATTCACAAGCAGAAAAGATTACATTTCATATGATCAAATAACAAGCGTTGAAGTAGATGAATATGGTGATTAATGAGATAGCCCTGGGAAACTGGGGCTTTTTCTTTAAGATAAATGAAAGTTATAAGTTTGATTTCATAATCCACGCTACAATAGTTTTAGTTAAATATTATTTAAAATATCTGTAAAGGACCCTCAAGGAGAGATGGCTCTATACGCTTGATCTGGAATCCATCACTTCACTTGCATAGTTCAACCAGTTCCTTATTGATTACATTCGGGAATACAACGTCACCTGGCACACTGGCATCCATAAAACACCTTTTGATAGTTTTCAAAGCACCAGTAAATGACGTTCTACCTTGCCTTTTCTGTTAATAGAGCATCGTGTAGAGTTATTGAAAAAACTGGTTTTAAATGTGAAGGGGTTTTAAGACACTTTAATAGATATAAAGATAAATATCGTGATGTTAACTATTATGGTATAATATCCTCAGATGTTAAAATAATTTGATTGATTTTTTATTATGACAGACAGCTGTCCTGTTTTATGTTGTACGATTGTTAAAAACAGGAGGTATGACTAAGAAATGAAATTAGATGGATTTGGAATTTTCGTAGAGGATATGGCAGTAATGGTACGATTTTATCGTGATGTACTGGGATTTGAAATAAAGGAAGATGAAAATGCAACGAATGTTTATCTGGAAAAAGATGGTACATTGTTTTTGCTGTATCGGAGAAGTGATTTTGAGAAGATGACAAACAGGGGATTTAATTATGCAAAGGCAATTAATGGGCATTACGAAATAGCGTTAAGCGTGGAAAATTTTGATGCTGTAGATTTGACATTCCAGGAGGTGGTTTCAAAAGGAGCAACCCCTGTTTTAGAACCGACAACGGAAACCTGGGGACAGCGCACCTGCTATATTGCAGATCCGGAAGGTAATTTGATTGAAATCGGCTCATTTAATCAATAGAAAGCAAGTAAGGAAGGCTGCTAACGACAAGAACAAATGTTAGCAGTCTTTTTCTGTAAAGCTGAAGGCTCAGTCAGACCAGTTTAATCATTTTGAGGGAAACAGTTTATCATGATAATAAGAATCAGCCTGATAAATGGCACCCAAAGGATTATGACACAGTACACGGTCTTTGACCGCGAATACGGTGACTGGAGCATCGGAATATTTTATAAACAGAGAATCGTGACCCACACAGAGATCTAGTATTATGTTTAAATCTGTTTTTGCTTCATTGAGAAAATGGGCCTGTGCAATAGGGTTGCACATAGCAACCGGATTATCGTGAATTCCAATGAGTTCTCTGGATAAATGGCCGGTTTTGCATAATATGGAATCGACCTTAAAACCATTGCTCACAAGTACATTTCGCAATACCTCCGCTTCATTTGTAAGTCCGATACAAAACGCCAGTCCCAGGTTTTCGTATTTGCATTCTCTGGCAAAATCCATGGTTTCTTCTAATCTGGTTTTGCTTCCATATCTGTCACTTACCACTATCGCAGAAGCTCTGGAGATTTTAAAATTTTCCTCATCCTGATACATAGATGACAGGTTCTCCATATCATTTGAGAGACTGGGACAGCCTTTGGGTGCGTTTGAAAAATTACCGGAACTGCAGGAATGAACCTTACATGAGGCACAAAAATACATCATTACCACCTCTTTTTTTATATTTGTTGTTTGATTTTAAGATGATTATAACACAGATCCATTAAAAAAGGTTCAACCAACCTGGCTGAACCCCATAAGAAACTGCTATTTGCAAAACTGTGAAATTAATTTTAATAAATCACTGAAATTACAGGAACTGAAATCAAAATACATAATCAATTACCTCCTCTTGGTCTGTTTTTTTGAACAACCTAATTGTAACACTAATAGTAATACGATGGAATATAGAAAGGATGGATCGAAAAGCAGTAATTGGCAAATAAGGTAAGGATTCCAGATATGTAAACAGGGGGGGGGAGGATAAAGGGAGGAGCCGGTAAGATTGGCGGGATCCTACCGGCTGAAGTATGAAAAAGTATTTATATGAAAAGGTTATTGACCTCTTTGTGATTATTAATATACCGGAAAAATGTGACCAGATAATGATGGTTCTGTGAAGACTTTGTGAAAATGGGTTGTTGACACCTGCTCCTTCAATTGCTATAATTCCTATAAACATATTAATAAAGTGTGATTTAAGGAGACTATATGAATATTCAAGAGAAAGATCAGAAACTGAGAGATTATATTTCCAATCTGGACAGCCTGGCAGTTGCTTTTTCTTCAGGGGTGGATTCAACATTTTTATTAAAAACAGCGCACGAAGTACTTGGCGACCGTGTGATTGCAGTGACGGCCAGGTCCTGCTCCTTTCCGGAGCGGGAGCTGAATGAGGCGATCCAGTTTTGCGTGAAAGAGGGAATTCCACATTTTGTTGTTGACAGTGAAGAACTGGATATAGAAGGCTTTAGCAGCAATCCGAAAAACAGGTGTTATTTATGTAAACATGAACTGTTTGAAAAGGTTACAGAGGTAGCAGCAGAATATGGAATAAAGCATATTGCCGAAGGCTCCAATTTAGATGATAACAGTGACTACCGCCCCGGACTGAAAGCGGTAGCAGAGCTGGGAGTACACAGTCCGCTGCGCTATGCAGAACTGAATAAGGATGAAATCAGGGAATTATCCAGGGGTCTGGGGTTAAAAACCTGGAACAAACAGTCTTTTGCCTGCCTTTCAAGCCGGTTTGTATATGGGGAGACTATTTCCAGGGAAAAGCTGTCTATGGTTGACAAAGCGGAGCAGCTTTTACTGGATCTGGGATTTCATCAGGTGAGAGTTCGGATCCATGGTACAATTGCCAGGATTGAAGTGCTTCCGGGTCAGATTCCACAGCTTATAACAGAACCTGATAAGAGTGTGATAACGGCTGAGTTTCATCGCATTGGTTTTTCATACGTAACGCTGGATTTAGACGGTTACCGTATGGGAAGCATGAATATGACGCTGAATAAATGATAAGATTATGGAGAATCTGCAGGAGAGATATATTTTTTCTTCAGATTCTCCTTTGCTTTGTGTATAAAATTATATAAATAGTATGAGCCAGTTGATTTTCTTTCTTTTTTCTGATATATTGATTTGTTAAACAACCTATTGGAGAGGTATTAAAATGTTTTTATATCAGACAATAAATGAACATATACGAATTCTGGCTTGCAGAGGATATGGGGGAACTGTTCGTATACCGGAGAAGATTGGAGATTTGCCCGTGACGGAGCTGGCCCAGTATGTATTTTCCGATGGCGTGGGGAGGAATGAGATGCTTTCCCTTGCCGGTAATGACTTTCAAATGTGTGATGAGGAGGGAAATCCGGCTTTCTACGAGGAAAAGGAGCTTCCGCCGGAAATTATCTGCGAACGCTTAGTGGATTTATATCTCCCCTCCTCCATTAGAAAAATTGGAAATTATGCTTTTTATAACTGTTATGGGCTTTGTCATCTGGAGTGCTTCAGCTCCATAATTGATTTGGGTTCCGGTTTGTTTACCGGCTGCCTGGGAATCAGAAAACTGGATATTCATATTGTAGAGGGAAGACATTCCTGTATGCAGGGAATTCTGTCAGAGCTGCGGCAGGAACTTTATGTAAACTACTATGTTAAGGATAAGACTGCAAGACTGATATTTCCTGAGATGTATGAAGAATCGGTTGAACATACACCCGCCCGGATCATATTTCGGGAAATGCATGGGTGCGGGCATATGTACAGATATTGCTTTGCCCAGTCAGAATTTCAGTTCCATAAATATGATGCATTATTTCCTCATGTCCGTGTTCAGGAATCAGACCGGCTGACTGCGGCTCTTGCCCTTGGAAGGCTGTATACCCCCCTTAATCTGCTCCCCAGAGACCGGAAGATTTATGAAGATTTTTTAAGGGAGCATCTAAAGGCGGCAGGGGAGGCCGCGCTAAGTGAGAGTGAACTGTTTCTCTGGCTGGTAAAAGAGTATTGCAGGGACCAGGCGGATTTTGACCGGATGATTGATCTGGCATCAGAAAATAATAATACGGAGCTGCTAAGTTCTTTAATGGATTTAAGACATTTGCGTTTTCCTGTTAAGAAACGTACATTTTCTCTTTAGCATAAAATATTCTTAGTATTATTGACATAGAAAGGTGTATGAAATGGGAAAATCCTCATTTCGTACACCTTTAATAAATAGAGATATATGGGTATTGACATAAATTATAAACTGGTATAGAATGTTAAACTGTTAGTTTACTTTGGTGCACTATAATGTAAAAACTATATAATTACTGTGCTTTCCTATACTTTTTCTGCTTTCAATAAAAGTAAAGCCAAAACAATAGAAAAAGAGTCTTAACTTTGTTAAAATAAAATTATTAACAATCGCAGCCAGAATGATGCGTTCAGCGGGTTATATAACATTTAGGCTTTGAAGTATTATGGAACGTATAGAAAGAAGGTATTGAAATGATTGATCCGGTGAGACAGCTCCAGCTTGATGAACTGAATGAGGTAGAACTTGGACATGAAATTCTGGGTAATGCAAGAAATGAGCTTTATTTAAACTTCAGATATCTGGATGTTGCATTAAGCAGTTTTGGTTTTGAAGCAGAGCGGTCTGGTTCTGGGATGAGCACGGACGGTTATGTGATTTATTATCAGCCGGATCTCCTGTTTTCCATGTTCCAGAGAAGCCGTATTTTAATCAACCGCGCGTACCTCCATATGCTTTTTCACTGTATATTCTGCCACCTTGGTTCTATGGGTAACCGTCAAAAGCACTACTGGGATCTGGCTTGTGACATAGCGGTTGAATCTGTTCTGGACGGATTTTATGTAAAATCTGTTTTCCGGCACCAGTCACCATACCGTCGTGAAATATATGGACAGATTAGAACGAAACTACCAGTATTTACAGCGGAAGGAATTTACCATATTCTTATGGAAATGAATCCGTCAGAGGAAGCGTTTTGTCGCATGGAGGCAGAATTCTATGTGGACAGCCATGATAAGTGGGAACAGGAAGAAGATCCCCATTTTAAAATGGAACGCCAGAACAAATGGCAGGATATCAGGGAGAAGATGGAAACCGAGATGGAATCCTTCGGAGAAAAGAATGACGAATCCTCCAGACAGCTTTTGGAACAGGTGAAAATAGAAAACCGGGAACGCTATGATTATAAACGGTTCTTAAGAAAATTTGCAGTTTTAAAAGAGGAGGCAGAGGTGGATCCTGATTCCTTTGATTCTATATTTTATACCTATGGATTAACACTCTATAAAAATATGCCTTTAATTGAGCCTCTTGAAACAAGAGAGGTTTTTAAAATAGAAGATTTTGTAATAGTAATTGATACTTCCATGTCAGTCTCTGGTGATCTGGTGCGGAGCTTTTTAGAGCAGACCTATGAGGTACTTGGAGAAACAGAAAGTTACTTTCGTAAAATAAACATTCATATCATACAGTGTGACGAACAGATCCGTTCCGATGCCACCATTACAAGCCGGGAAGAAATGGAAGATTATATGAAGCAGTTTACTCTTTCCGGGTTCGGGGGAACTGATTTTCGTCCTGCATTTGAATATGTGAACGGGCTTCTTAATAAGGGAGTCTTTAAAAAGCTTCGTGGGCTGTTGTATTTTACAGACGGAAAAGGAATCTATCCCGTAAAAATGCCTCCCTATGAAACTGCATTTGTGTTTATGGAAGATCAGTATGAGGACATTTCAGTGCCGGGCTGGGCAATGAAGGTAGTATTGACCAGAGAAGATCTGGAAGTAAAATAACAGGAGAACAAAAAGCGATGAATATAAAACGAGCAAAAGAAGAGATCAAGAATACGATAGAGGCTTATTTACTAAAAGATAACTACGGCACTTACGAGATTCCTGGTATGCGGCAGAGACCGGTATTCTTAATGGGACCGCCCGGAGTGGGTAAAACACAGATCATGGAGCAGATCGCAAGAGAATGCAGGATCGGATTGGTGGCTTATACCATTACCCACCATACAAGACAGAGTGCGGTAGGACTTCCATTTATAACAGATAAAGAATTTGGCGGGAAACAGTATCGTGTAACGGAATATACCATGAGTGAAATTGTGGCTTCTGTTTATAATAAGATAGAAAGCACAGGATTGCCGGAAGGAATTCTCTTTATCGATGAAATCAACTGCGTTTCAGAAACACTGGCACCCACCATGCTTCAGTTTCTTCAGTATAAGACTTTCGGAAATCACCGTATTCCCGAAGGCTGGATTATTGTAACTGCCGGAAACCCTCCGGAATACAACAAATCGGTCAGGGATTTTGATGTGGTTACCTTAGACAGAATTAAACTGATTCACGTAGAACCGGATTATGAGGTATGGAAGACATATGCCTATGAACATGAGATTCATCCCGCAGTTATTTCCTATCTTAACGCCAGAACTGATAATTTCTGCCGGATTGAGACTACGGTAGATGGAAAGTTTTTTGCTACACCAAGAGGTTGGGAGGATCTATCCAGCTTTATTAAGATTTACGAACGTCTGGGTAAGAAACCGGACAGGGATGTGGTGGGAGAGTACATTCAGTTTCCTAAGATTGCCAAAGACTTTGCCAATTATCTGGAATTGTATTATAAATACCGGGATGATTATCAGATTGACGAGATACTCTCAGGTACAATCCGTGAAAGCCTGTGTAACAAATTAGGTCGAGCTCCATTTGATGAAAAACTGAATGTAATGGGACTTCTCTTGTCCAGACTGGGGCAGTATTTTAAAGCAGTTGCTGATCAGGGAGACAGGACAGGTCTTTTAATGGAAGAATTAAAAAAGGCTGATCCGGAAAAGGATATTAACTCAAACGTTTCCATGGAGGGGCGGCTGTTTGAAATAAGAAGCCAGTGGAGTGAATCTTTAAAGCAAAAAAGGGAGGCAGGACTTCTAAACAGGCGGGAGGATTTTCTGTACCGGGATGTGGAGGCACTGCTGCTTAAAATAGAAGAAACTTTAAAGAAATCTGAAAAAAAAGATGTGAAAGAAGACTGGAACCAGATACGGAAGATGTTTCAGGAGGAAACAAACCGTTATGATATGCTCTTTGCAGAGAGTGGAAAAGCCCTGGAGCATGCCTTTGATTTTCTGGAAGCCGCATTTGTGACAGGGCAGGAGATGGTCCTGTTTATTACTGAATTAAATACCGGTTTTTACAGTGTAAAATTCTTAAAAGAGTATGAGTGTGAAAGATATTATCAATATAACAAAAGTCTTTTATTTAAAGACAGGGAGGATGAAATCAGGTCAAGAATCACGAGTTTGGGAAAATAATGTATAAAAACCAGAAAGCTACTCCATAATATAAGGGAAAAGGAGGTAGTGCCATGGGAAATAAAGCATTAAATTACACAGCTCTGACAATTGCCATCATCGGTGCAGTAAACTGGGGGCTGGTAGGTTTCTTCAATTTCAACCTGGTGTCATTTATTTTCGGCAGCATGACCTGGCTGTCAAGGATCGTGTATGCCGTGGTAGGGATCTGCGGATTATATCTGCTTACCTTTTATGGTCATTCAGAAACAAGTACGGAAAGATAGTTGATGATTTGAAGAGGGCATTGCGTCATGATTGGTATATATGGTCATGGAGCAGTGCCCTTCATCTATTTTCCAGTTAAGGAACTTTTCGCGGCATTAATTAAACAAGTCACACCATTTGCCTTATTTTAAAACTATTTTATAGTAATATAAAAAATTGTGTCATATAAATACAAATAAATATAAAAGTTTTGTAATCAGTTGTCGAGGTTATACAAAGCTATTTATTTATTCATGCATGGAGGCTTAAAAATGGCAGCTCAAAAGGAATTTGAAAACTATCTTCATAGGGAAAATTTGTCTGATAATACAATTTTAACTTATGTCTGGACGGTAAATAATTATTTTTTACATTATGATGAAATAAACAAAGAGAATTTGTTGGCTTTTAAAGGCTATTTAATGGAATTTTATAAGCCTAAAACAGTAAATTTACGGGTTCAGGCGATTAACAAATATTTGTTATTTCTGGATGAAGAACGTTTGCAGTTAAAAAATGTTAAAATACAGCAAAAAAACTTTTTAGAAAATGTTATAAGCAATGCTGACTATAATTATCTGAAAAAGAGACTGAAACAAGATGGTAATATGGAATGGTACTTTCTTGTATGGTATTTGGCTGCCACGGGTGCACGAGTCAGTGAATTGATACAGATTAAAGTAGAACATGTGGATATGGGATATTTGGATCTTTATTCAAAAGGAGGTAAGCTCCGGCGTCTCTATATTCCTGTAAAACTAAGAGAAGAAACTCTTGATTGGCTGAAGAAAAGAAATATCTCGTCAGGTTATTTATTTTTAAATCGTTTCGGAAAACTCATAACAACCAGAGGAATCAGACAGCAACTTAAAAATTTTGCCCTAAAGTATGGAATTGATCCAAAAGTTGTCTATCCTCATTCTTTCCGCCATCGTTATGCAAAGAATTTTCTTGATAGATACAATGATATTGCATTTCTTGCCGATTTGATGGGTCATGAAAGCATTGAAACCACTCGCATTTATTTAAGAAGAACTGCCACGGAACAGCAAACTTTAATTGATAAAATTGTAAATTGGTAAAAAAAGATTCAGTTTCATGAAAAAATATAATCATGATACTGAATCTTTTCTGCTATTGCTAAAAAGTTGATTTCTTCGTAATGAATTTTCTATGTTCCCATAATGTGTATTATAGGAACTTAATAAAACTTATCAGAACTAAGTTTTTACGATATTATCCTCGTTTTTACCATTCTAATCTGTTTATCGTCATTACCATTTAAAAAATAAGACATTCTTAAAAAATTTCTTTTATTTATCCGAACTAAACAGTTTTAAAAGGAAAAAAATAACATTGTTCTAATACACATTCTGGGAATATTTGTCAAATAGTTTAAGTTTTAACAAACTTGCAAGTTCAACAAGGAGGTGAAGCAAATGTTATCTTTAGGAAGGAATCCCGGTCAGTATCTTGTAATTGGCAAAGACATTGTTATTCAAGTGGTCTCCGTTGACGGAGATTTACGGCTTGCCATTGATGCGCCAAAAGAAATTTCTATCGAAAGAGGAGAAGTTTATGAAAAGCGTCATCCAATTCCCCAGTGTCTGAAACGGCTGAGGGAAAAGAGCATGAAATGGTGAGATAATCACGCTTTCAACTATTCAGCCAGGGCCCGGATGAATAGTTTGGAATAAAAATAATAAAGATACACGGGGGAAAAGGATGTCCCCGTCATAACTCAAGGAGGTAAATTTATGAGAATTCAACACAATATTGCAGCGTTAAACGCTTATGGACAATTAGGAAGCAATAATAATGCTACATCTAAGAACCTGGAAAAATTATCTTCCGGTTACCGAATCAACCGTGCAGGTGATGATGCTGCAGGTCTGGCGATTTCCGAGAAGATGAGAGCACAGATTACAGGACTTGAGACTGCTCAGAAGAATGCTAATGATGGTATCTCACTGGTTCAGACAGCAGAAGGTGCACTGACAGAAGTACATTCCATGCTGAACCGTATGACAGAACTTGCAACGCAGTCTGCTAATGGTACATATGATGATAATGTTGACCGTGCCAATCTTCAGAAAGAGGTAGATTCATTAAAGGATGAAATCAACCGGATTTCAGAGTCTACGAACTATAATGGCATCAAGGTATTAGATGGTTCTCTTGGAGCATCTGCTGCGAGTAAAACTGAAGCTGCAGCTAAGGCGACTGTTGCCGGAACAACAAAGGTAGAAGGTCTTGCAGATACTACTGTACATACTCAGAATGCTACTAAGGGTCAATTTTCGGTTTCTCTAGACTTAGATAGTAGTGAAACTAATGGAACTACCCCAGTATCAGCAACAGATCCGATGCAGTATGAATTTACATTAACGGATACTGCAGGCAACGATCATATCCTTAAATTTAAGTTTAAGAGCGTGGCTGATACCGGAACCCTGGCTACAAAATTAGATGATCTTCTGAAAAATGGACTTGACGGCAGTTTAGATGCTGATTTTGCAGCAGATAACTCGCAGACACTTGATGAGCTGAAAAAAATCTTTAGTGATGTAAAATTTGAAAAGGTCGGTGACGACGGTATTAAGATCAGCGCAACAAGTAAAGAAAGCGGGACAAGCGGTATAGGATTACAGTCTGTTACTGTTAAGCAAAGAAAGATAATTGATAAAGGTGCTGTAGATGCGCTTGCGGATTACACACAAAATACCGATTTATCAACCACACCATCAACAGCCGGTGTTACAACTGCTGCAACCGATGCATTTAAGTATTTAGCTCTGGCGAGTGGCGATCTTGCATCAGGAAACAAAATTACCATTGGTGATCATACGTTTGAGATGAGAGCAGCAGATGATTATAATGTCTCCAACGGAAATGTTCGTGTTGTTATCGGCGAAACAGCAGCAGATACAAAGAAAAATTTAGTGGCTGCAATGAAGAATGCAGGAATTAGCTCTGCCTCCTTAACACCAGATGGAAAGTTAAAAATCGGTGATGTAAATCAATTAAAAACCTCAGATAAAACAGTTTCATTTAATAATCCAATTGATATGAAGTCATCAACCATTGGAGTCACTGTGGGAACCGATGATGCTGTTAATTCCGAGTACAAATTTACACCTGCAGCCGGAACGGCAGGCGAACAAACATTGTCAGTTGGCTACGAGGATGCCGATGGAAACAGAAAAGCAGTTCAGGTTAAATACACAGCTGATGGAACGAATGCCGGAACAACTGCCCAGTCAATCGTAGATGCAATTAATAATAGTGAAGATACCAAGGGTCTATTTAAAGCAAAAGTGGATGCTTCTACACACGAGATAACCTTTGAAGCGCTTGGTGGTAAAGATGGAGCCAAGGTAAATAGTTTGGCTACCACTGATACAGCCAGTAGTGCAGTGGGGACGCTTTCAAATACTCAAACCTCTAAACGGGCCAGCAAAACCTTAACCTTTAATAATGCTGGAATCTCCGCGGGGGATACTGTCTCCGTAGGAGGGAAAAATTATCAGTTCATCAATGCTTCTGATTCTGGAGATCCTACTAAAATAAAAAAGGGTAATACGGCAGTTATTATTGGAAGTACGGATGCCGATACTGCACAGAATTTGCAGATGGCTCTCTCTAATGATGGCGTGAAAGCAGATATTACTGGTAATAAGCTGACCATTGAAGATGGTGAAAAACTGAAGAATAAAACCGGAGGTTTAACAATACAGGCTGGTGACACCAGTGACACCTACCAGCAGGTTGGTGTTACCATTGGCAACATGGATACTAAAAGCTTAGGGATCGCAGTTGTAGATGTAAGTACTCAGCAGGGAGCTAAGGCTGCTATAGGTCAGATAAAGAATGCAATCAATCAGGTTTCTTCTACACGTGGTGACCTTGGTGCTGTACAGAATCGTCTGGAGCATACGATTAATAACCTTAGTGTAACAAAAGAAAATATGTCAGCTGCTGAGTCACGTGTTCGTGATGTAGATATGGCTTCTGAAATGATGTCATTAACCAAGAACAAAATTCTTGTTCAGGCATCTCAGGCAATGCTGGCTCAGGCAAATCAGATACCTGAGGGTGTGCTTCAGTTATTAAAGTAATAGATATTTAATATATTTATTTTGAGGGGGCCGTTGCAAAATAAGTGAGATAACACTTATGGAGCAATGGCTCCTTCAAGAATACGCTATGATATATGCTCTTTTTATGTTATACTCTTAATCAAAAGTATTGCCAGCCAATTTTACTGCTGCTGGCTGCATTAGGAGGAATGTGATGTTTTTCATATGCGGAATGAGTCAGGGAAAAAAGCTGTTTGATTATACAAAGACAGTGATCTGTGCCTTATGCGGCGGCTATGGCAGATATCAGGTATTTATGACCTACAGCTATTTTAGTGTATTTTTTATTCCCATTATAAAATGGAACAGACATTATTATGTACAGATGTCCTGCTGTAATACTGTTTATGAGCTGGACGGAGAAAAGGGAAAGAAATTAAGCCGGAGAGAGCCGGTTGAGATTGAAGAACAGGATTTAACGCTGGTTCAATCCGGCCGGAGAAATGAGGAGTGGAATAAAAGGCAATGTTCCCACTGCGGATATGAAACAACTGAGGATTTTGAGTATTGTCCCAAATGCGGACAGAAATTTTAAACAGCCGGTACCGGAATATTCCGGGCCGGCTGTTTTTTGGGGGGTTTTAATAAAATCACATAATGATATCCTTTAATGCTCTTTTTGGAACATAGTGAATCTGGTTCTCGTCTCTGTAATAAGTGACGCTCCCGTCCTCCTTTACAGGTACGATGACCACTTCTTCCTTAGGCTTTCCAAGAGCCAGAACAAGATCAATTGAATAAAGAGAAGTATCTATACCAAGTGCTTCGGCCAGCTGGCTTCTACGCACATTTCCCAGCATACAGCCGCCGTAGCCCTTTTCTACCGCACCCAGCATAATGGTCTGAGCGGCGATACCATCATCGATGAGTTTATTCTTTCCAAGTGACAAATCGCAGAGAATCACGATGTAGGCAGAGGGACGCTCGCCTTCTTCTGGTCCATCCCAGTCCGGAAGTGCTCCAGCCCAGCCCAGGGTATCAAAAATCAGGGCATTTTCCTCCGTTGTATGACTGATCCTGAATTTCAGAGCCTGAGAGTTGGCGGTTGAAGCAGTAAGTCTGGCCAGATCAATGAGTTCCAGCAAATCCTCCTCAGGAATAGGGGTTTCCTGATAGAAGCGGCGGTAGGTACGGCACTTGGAGACGAGTTCTTTTAACATATTTGGTTCCTCCTGTTAATCATGATCAATAAGTAGTTATTTATAAAGTATAGCAGGTGTGGAAATCAACTGCAACGGAGAAAAAGAGAAATGGAATTGGTGAAAACATACAAAAATAAAACAATAATACTGTAAAAAACTGGTCTATTTTTCGAATGGACAAAATCCAAACAAATAGAATAAAAAAAACTCAAGAGTATAAATTAATAATTTATTATTTGACATATCATGGCTATTTGTAAATTTAATTAAGAATTTACCACTTTTAAATTAAGAAAAAAATCATAATGAATTCATTGACTTTATTTTCTGAAGGTGTTAAACTGTGTCTCGGCTTTAAAAATAAAAAAAAGAAGCCGCGGCATACATATTCAACAATAAAACATAGGTAGCCGCAAGGAGGAGAATAATTATGAAATTAACAACAAAGAAACTTGTACTTACAGGCGTAGCAGTATTAACAATGGCAGCAATTTCTGCATGTGGAAGCACAAAGACTGCTGAAACAACAGCAGCAACAGAAGCAGTTACAACAGAAGCAGTTACAACAGAAGCAGCTGCTAAAGAAGAAGTTACAACAGAGGAATCTTCTGAGTCTGTAGAAGAAACAAAAGAGGAAGCATCTGTAAAAGAGTCTACTGAAGAAGCTTCCAGCGAAGAAGTATCTTCTGAAGCTGCAGAGTCTACAAAGGCTGCTAACTAATTATATAGAAGTAACAGCTTAGAAGGAATGAAAATTTCCGCGGGCGGGGACGAATGTCTCCGCCTTTTTTGCGCGCATCTGCTATGCAGAACGGATCAGTATGTGATATAATTTTCCAAACAGTCATTAATAGGAGGCCGCTTTTCATGAAAATTACTTACGTTCATCACAGTGCATTTCTGGTAGAACTGAGTTCTGCCGCCCTGCTTTTTGATTATACCCAGGGTCCGCTCCCGGAACTGGACATGAATAAACCACTTATTATCTTCGCCAGCCACCGCCACGGAGATCATTTTTCGGAAAAGATCTTTGATTTGGGAACTGGATTAAGAGAAGTTCATTATGTTCTTTCTGACGATATTTCTAAGAAAAAGGTCAGGGAGGAACTGAGAGAACGCACTTTATTTGTAAAACCGGGGGAGACTTTCAGGCTTTCGTACAATGACGGCGGGAATACACAGCTGGAAGTTACGACCTTCGATTCTACAGATGAAGGGGTTGCTTTTCTGGTAAAAGGGGATGGGGCAGCTATATATCATGCGGGGGATTTAAACAACTGGAGATGGGAAGGCGAACCGGCGGATTGGAACCGTGATATGGCAAAGAAGTATTCATTGGAAGTGGATAAGCTGGCCGGAATGAAGATTGATGCGGCCTTTCTGCCTCTGGACCCCAGACAGGAGGGAGCTTTCTATCTTGGATTTGATGAATTTATGAGAAAGGCGGAGGTATTATATGCTTTTCCCATGCATTGCTGGGGGAACTTTTCCGTAATTGGTCAGTTAAAGGGGATGGAGGTTTCCGCACCTTACCGGGACAGGATTATTATGATTGAAAGAGACGGAGAATCCTTTATACTGGGACAGGAGTTTCAAATTCATGAATGAGCGGAAAGAGGAAGAGCGTGAGGTTTTAGATGCTGCCATGCTGGCAGGTCATATTCTCCTGGAGAATGGAGCTGAGATCTTCCGGGTGGAAGAAACCATGGACCGGATCTGCCGCCATTATGGAATCGAATCCTGCAGCTCTTTTGTGTTAAGTAATGGGATCTTTACTACTGCAGGAAACCAGAGAGAGGAAATATTTGCAAAGGTTCAGCATATTCCGGTGAGCGGAACACATTTAGACCGGGTGGCTGCAGTTAATCAGCTTTCCAGAGAAATTGAGAGAGGTTCCTTAACTTACGGTGAAGTCAGGGACAGGCTGGAACTGATTCAGCAGATGCCGGGCAAATCAAAGAGAATGCAGATTCTGGCATCAGGAGTGGGAAGTGCCTGTTTTTGTTATTTGTTTGGCGGCAATTTAAAGGATGCAGCAGCGGCGTTTTTTCCCGGAGTACTGCTTTATGTATATGTGATTTATCTGTTTGGTCCCCATCTTTCCAAGCTGGTAGGCAATATCGGAGGAGGTGCGCTTGTCACCGCGCTTTGCACCCTGCTATATATGCTTCACCTGGGAGATCATTTAAACTACATGATTATTGGTTCTATCATGCCCCTGATTCCAGGAGTTGCATTTACCAATGCCATACGTGACATTGCAGATGGAGATTATATCGCAGGTTCTGTCCGCATGCTGGATGCACTGCTGGTATTTTTCTGCATCGCCATGGGAGTGGGACTGGTATTTGGCCTGCTTCACCGGTTTACAGGAGGTGGATTTTTGTGACAGCTTTTTATGAGATGGCAGTTGCAGCCCTGGGTACGGTTGCATTTGCCCTGCTGTTTGGGGTGCCTGCCATATACTACCCTTATTGTGGTCTGATTGGCGGAACAGGCTGGTTTGTATACAGTATGCTGATACAGGGGTTCTCAGAGCCGGCATCTGCACTGTTTGCAACGATTGCAGTAATTTTTCTTTCCAGAATATTCGCGGTCAGAAAGCAGTGCCCGGTAACCATCTTTTTGATTTCCGGTATTTTTCCGTTGGTTCCGGGGGCGCTGGTATACTGGACTGCTTACTATATTGTGACTGATGACACGGCACTTGCTGCCCGCACCGGTTTCCTGGCACTGAAAGTGGCGGTAGCCATCGTGCTTGGTATTGTGTTTGTTTTTGAACTGCCTCAGGGATTCTTTCACTTTGCTGCAAAGAAGGACAAACGGGCATTAGAAGAGAAAGGGAGAAAGAAACGATGATATGGATTAAAAATGCTCATGTAATAGATCCTGCAACCAATACAGAACAGGACATGGATATCTGTATAGAAGATGGGATGATAGTGGGGATGGGAACAGGACAGATTCCTTCAGGTGCTGCAACGTCAAAGGAAGATGTGGTGATTGATGCCTCCGGTCTGATTGCCGCACCGGGACTTGTGGATGTACATGTTCATTTTCGGGACCCTGGTCTTACTTATAAAGAGGATATTCAGACCGGCGCAAGAGCAGCTGCCAAAGGCGGATTTACAACGGTTGTATGCATGGCCAATACCAGGCCGCCGGTGGATAATGCAGACACATTGGAATATGTGAAGAAGGAAGGAAAGAAAACAGGAATTAATGTCCTTCATGCAGCGGCTGTATCCAAAGGGCTGAAGGGGCGTGAACTGACTGATATGGAAGAGCTGGCAGCTCATGGAGCAGCAGGCTTTACAGATGACGGGATTCCGCTTATGGATTCCGAACTCGTGAAAAAGGCTATGGAAAAAGCAGCCAGTTTAAACCTTCCTTTAAGCTTTCATGAGGAGGATCCCGCATTAATTGAAAACAACGGCATCAATCATGGAGCAGTATCCGACCGGCTTGGTATTTACGGTTCTCCGGCAGAGGCAGAGGACAGCCTGGTGGCAAGAGACTGTATGCTTGCCCTCCACACAAAGGCTGCGGTGGACATTCAGCATATCAGTTCTGCCGCGTCGGTTCGTATGGTGCGGTTTGCAAAGGATTTAGGGGCAGATGTTTATGCAGAAGTGACGCCCCATCATTTCACTCTGACAGAAGAAGCTGTGCTTTCCCATGGAAGTCTGGCAAAGATGAATCCGCCTCTTCGGACAGAGGAAGACCGCCTGGCCGTCATAGAGGGCCTGAAAAATGGAAGTATTGATATTATTGCTACGGATCATGCACCTCACAGTACAGAAGAAAAAGCAAGGCCTCTGCTGGAGGCACCCAGCGGAATTATTGGTCTGGAAACTGCCCTTGGGCTGGGAGTGACCACTCTGGTCAGGCAGGGGCATTTAACGATGATGCAGCTGTTGGAAAAAATGAGCATAAATCCGGCAAAATTATACCGTCTGGACTGCGGAGTACTGAAAACAGGCGGAATGGCAGATCTGGTGCTTTTTGACCCGGAAGAGGAGTGGACGGCAGGCGAATACGTTTCCAAATCCTCTAATTCTCCGTTTACCGGGCAAAAGCTTTTTGGCAAAGTAAAATATACGATCTGTAAGGGAAAGATCGTATATCAGGATGAGAAAGATTAATCAGATATACTTCAGAAAAGGATAAAAGATGGAAATCAGGGTGCAGGACCCTGCGGTCCCCGGGGATTTAAAGGCAGAGGGAACAGCAGAGGGTAAAATGAGTGAGAAGGCAGGCCTGGAGCAGGCTGCTGAGGCTTTAAAAGTGAATGAGAAAATAATCTCAGGAGAAATTCTGCTTAATGAGGTCGTTGCTCAGACTCAGGCTTTGAAGGAAGAGGCAAAGAACAGTGATTCTGAAAAATCCGAGATATCAGAAAAGTCCAGACCGGCCAGAGACACTGCTTCCGTTAGTGATTCTCCGGATGTCTGGGATGAAGAGGAATGGAAAGAGGCCTTTCGTAAGTTAGCGGATTGGTGTCCTTCTGATAATCTTTCCGTTCCGGAGCAATTAGACCAGCTGTCAAGAATGTATAAGGAGCTTCTTCTGGCGGTTCTTACCCATGGAACACAGGAGGGAGGAGAAGCGGAGCGGCTGAATCAGGAATTATCTCTGCTGTTGCAAAAACTGATGATGACACGCTTTGGGGATCTTGAGCTTCTTTTAAAGAATTACGGATCTCCCATATCTATCACCGCATTGCGGGGGGCAGTCTGCCGCAGCGTTATGGGAAAAAATTTAACGGAGGCAGAGCTGAACCAGATTTTTGGACGCGGAGATTTGGCGGGAAAACCGGCAGGGGTTGTTAATGAAAGCGGAATCAGAACTCCGGTTTTGGATAAAGGAAATGAAACCGGCATGGGAATCATTTACCAGCCGGCAGGTTCGGGAACGATTAAAAATAATCCGGGATATGCGGAGAACCTGATGAAAGAAACCTCTATGATTATTCTGGAGAAAGGTGCTTCTTTAAAGGATAAAGCAGGGAAAACCCAGGGGGCAAGTTTAACAATATCTCCGCTGAAAACCGGAAGGGCTTATGAGATAAAAGATTTAGAGACTGCCCAGCGTTTTGCGGCATATATGATCAGAGAAGGAAATTTATTTAAGCTGGCAGGATTAACTGGAAAGAGTGAGGAACTCTGGGGATTTTTAGCGGCGCTTATGTCAATAAAATCACAGGTTTTTGTATCATATCTGGGAATGGAAAAAGGGCTTGCCATGGATTTAAGAGAAGCAGGTGACCGGATGACAGATGAGCTGATACAGGAGATGGTGAGCCAGTCGTCACTGAAATATTCAGGTGCATCAGTAAGAAACCATGTTTTTGAAGCAAAGGATGTATATAAGATCTTCTATTATATGATGAATATATATCTGGCGAAAGCGGATGTGAATGAGACTGCTAATAAAGGGATCCGCTATGCTTATCAGCAATTTTTAAAGAAAAAAGAGGTTTCAGAAAACAGGAGAGAACAGGAGCCATTTTTTACAAAAGAAAAAAAGACACCTGCAGAGGACTTTAAGGAAGGCAGAAAACTGATTGAACGGGACTGGAAGGAATTTTCAAATTTCCTAAGCAGCGGTAATTCTTCAGAAATGCCCCAGGGAATTCTGGTGCTTAGTCCATGGGGGATGCTGGCGGAACCGGAGACTGTCATGGATCGGGATAAAGGTAATATAAGGCCGGCTTTCATATTGGGAGGAGGAGCCGTACTTGTGATACTGATTATAATCTTTTCTTTTATATGGTTTTAACATAATTATACATAAATTTCTTCTTTACAGAAAAACTTTACTGTGCTACCATGGTAACACATGAAAATTAAGAGGAGGAATTATGTTATGAAAAAAATAGTGATTCTGGCAGCGGCAGTATTAGGAGCAGCAGCGTTATTAAGCGGCTGTGCAGGGAAAAAGGAAGCTCCCCAGACAGCAGAGACAACAAAAGCAGAGTCATCATCTGCAGAAACCCAAAAAGCACAGGAGACAACTTCCGCAGCTTCCGGCAAAGATACCTTTACCGTAGGATTTGATCAGGATTTCCCTCCCATGGGTTTTGTAGGAGATAATGGTGAGTATACAGGATTTGACTTAGATCTTGCAAAAGAGGTGGCAGACCGACTTGGTAAAAAGTTTGTAGCACAGCCAATCGCCTGGGATGCAAAGGATATGGAGCTGGAAAGCGGCAATATTGACTGTATCTGGAATGGATTTACCATCAACGGAAGAGAAGATGGTTATACATGGACAAAGCCTTATATGGCAAACAGACAGGTCTTCGTTGTGGCAAAGGATTCCGGAATCAGGACACTGGCCGATCTTTCCGGAAAGGTAGTGGAGGTGCAGGCCGATTCATCTGCGGAGGCTGCATTAAAGGATAATGATACCTTAGCCAAAACATTTCAGACGCTTCAGACAACACCGGATTACAATACTGCATTTATGGATCTGGAGATGGGAGCAGTGAACTGCGTGGCAATGGATGAGATTGTAGCTGCTTATCAGATTCAGCAGAGAAAGTCAGATTTTGTGATTCTTGATGAAGCACTTGCTGCTGAGGAGTATGGGGTAGGCTTTAAAAAAGGAAATGAAGCATTAAGAGACCAGGTGCAGGAACAGCTGGAGGCAATGGCAGCAGACGGAACCTTAAAGACCGTTTCTGAAAAATGGTTTGGTAAGGATGTTACAACAATAGGAAAATAATTGATACTGACGGAGGGGCAATCATGGCTTTTACAAAGATACTTACACAACTGGCAGGAGGAATGTGGGTCAGCATTCAGATCTTTCTGGTGACACTCATCTTTTCTCTTCCTCTGGGGCTTCTGGTCTCCTTTGGGAGGATGTCTAAAAACAGGGTCATAGAGGCAATTGTTAAATTCTATATTTCAGTCATGAGAGGAACCCCTCTGATGCTTCAGCTTATGGTGGTGTATTTCGGTCCCTATTACCTTTTTGGAGTGAAGGTATCAAACGGATACCGCCTTTGGGCTGCTTTTATCGGTTTTGTTATTAACTATGCAGCTTATTTTGCGGAAATATACAGAAGCGGCATCCAGTCCATGCCAGCCGGACAGTATGAGGCGGCAAAGCTTCTGGGATATTCAAAGAACCAGACCTTTTTTAGAATCATATTCCCGCAGGTGGTAAAACGGATTCTTCCGTCAGTCACCAACGAGGTAATCACTCTTGTAAAGGATACCTCCCTTGCGTTTACCATCAGCGTGCTGGAGATGTTTGCCGTAGCCAAGGCGCTGGCATCCTCACAGACAAGCCTGATCCCTTTTGTGGCAGCAGGTCTGTTCTATTATGTATTTAATCTGGTGGTGGCAATGCTGATGGAATACATAGAAAAACGGATGAATTATTACCAATAGGAGGAATCGGGATGCACGTACTGGAAATGAACCATGTGGAAAAATCATTTAACGGTCAGAGAGTTCTTCGGGATATCTCTCTGTCTGTGAAAGAAGGAGAGATTCTGTCTGTCATCGGACCTTCCGGCTCAGGAAAATCCACTCTCCTCCGGTGTGCCACCATGCTGGAGCAGATGGATGGCGGAGAGTTGTTTTATCTGGGAGAAAAGGCGGCTTGGAATGGGAGCGGTGGAGTTTCTGTCTATGCAAAGAAGGAGAAGCTGAAAGAGATCCAGAAAAATTACGGTCTGGTTTTTCAGAATTTTAATTTATTTCCTCACATGACCGTTTTAAACAATATTATTGATGCACCAATCCATGTTCAGAAGCGGAGTAAAGAGGAGGCGGTCAAAGAGGCCATGGAGCTTCTTCAGAAAATGGGGCTTACAGATAAAGCGGATGCCTATCCCTGTCAGCTGTCTGGCGGACAGTGCCAGAGGGTGGCGATAGCAAGAGCTCTTGCCTTAAATCCCAAGATTCTCTTTTTTGATGAGCCGACTTCTGCACTGGACCCAGAGCTGACCGGAGAGGTGCTTAAGGTTATTAAATCCCTTGCTGATCTGCATATTGCCATGGTAATCGTCACCCATGAGATGGCGTTTGCAAGGGATATTTCCGACCAGGTTATTTTTATGGCGGAGGGTGTGATTGTTGAGGAAGGTACTCCGGAGGAAGTGTTTGCGTCTAATAATGTGAGGACACAGAACTTTCTTGGGAGGTATGGAGATATTTTGTAGGAATTCAATAGTGATTTTAGTGAGACCCCTGGGACACATTGATTACGTGTGTTTCAGGGGGATTGTTTTATTCTTCTGTCATTACAGTAAAAGTCCAGATTGTCAGGCTGGTGATAAATTATTAAAATATTATTGACACCATAATATAATGTAAAGTAAAGAGAGGATTAAAGAATGTCACAATGGGATAAATTAATAAATAGAATATGCTCTTTATCTAAAGATCTGTGATTTAATGAATTGCTTGTATGCCAATAACTTTACCAAAGCATGAACCAATTAAAAAAGTTTATGTACAGATGGTTAGGGAGATTGTTGAAAGTGAGGTATCAGACGATGAGAACAATTGATGAATATATGAATCTGCACTATAGAATGGAAATTGTAGAAGATCCTGACGAGGGAGGATATGTTGTTTCATTTCCCGATTTAAAGGGCTGTATAACATGTGCTGAGACAATTGAAGAAGCGATTGTTAATGCGAAAGATGCCAAAAGAGCATGGTTGGAAGCAATGCTTGAAGATGGCAGTGAAATACCTGAGCCAGATGATCTGGATAAATATTCGGGACAGTTTAAACTGAGAATACCTAAGTCATTACACCGTCAGTTAGCGGAACATTCGAAGAAAGAGGGGATTAGCATGAATCAGTACTGTTTATATCTCCTCGCTCAAAATGACCGGGCACGTAATTAAATAGATTAAAGTAAATTAAGAAAAAAGAAAAAAACTTTTCACAATCGGATGGTATACTATATGCGATATAACAGGAAATGGCAAACAGAGAAAAGAGGATGCTTTATGAAAAGAACCCTAATGATCGCATTAGCTGTCTGTGCGGCAGTTTTATTACCGGCTTGCGGGAGATCCACAAAACAGGCGGAGAGCGTTGCTGGTACCGTTACAGAAACAGGGAAAGAGACTTCAGCCGGGAATGAAACCTCTCCGGCAGCAAGTACACAGGCACCTGGCAGTACAGCAGAATTTAAGATATTAACCGGTAAGGTTACGGAGGTAGCAGACAATATGGAATCCATAACTGTTGCAGATGGAGACACGAAAGCTGCCTTTCATCTGGATAATGCTGTGGTGGAAACCTCCTATTCACTGGAACCGGATGTGAAAGTTTCCATCATCTATAAAGGTGAGATTTCCGGCTCCGATACGACTAATGCAAAGGTCATTCTGGTGCTTGACGCTCAGGACAAGATGGAAGTAAAAGAAGTAACCGGAAGTGTAAAGGACCAGGCTATGAGTACCTTTACCATTGATACAGGTTCGGGAAAAGAGATGGGCTTTATCAAAGACAACTGTGAAGGGCTGGAGACGGGCGTGCTTGGTAATGCAACGGATGACAGCAATGGAAGCGGTGCTTTGGTAAAAGTTACCTATGTAACGGTTACCTATGATGCAGGCAGTGAATCCAACTTCCCATTAAAGGTGGAAGCGGCTAAGTAAAAACCAGGCAAAAATCCCGGATAGGCAGGGCTTTTTTGATAAAAGGCTTGCAAATTCGGGATTTTCATGTACAATAAGAGAGATGACAGATAAGGGGCCAAACGACCCCTATTTTGATGGTTTCGACGGTTTTTTTACTGAAACCAGAAGCAGAGCTTACCATATGGAATAAAACCAGATTTCAGAAAGGGAATTAAGATGATTAGTGCACATAACGTAACATTAAGACTTGGAAAAAAAGCATTGTTTGAAGATGTAAATATTAAGTTTACGGAAGGCAACTGTTATGGCTTAATCGGTGCCAATGGTGCCGGAAAATCCACGTTCTTAAAAATTCTTTCCGGGGAACTGGAGCCTACCGGCGGAGATATTGTAATCACACCGGGCCAGAGACTTTCTTTCTTAAAACAGGACCATTTTAAATATGATGAGTATCAGGTTCTTGATACCGTTATCATGGGAAATGTCAGATTATATGAAATTATGAAGGAAAAGGATGCCATCTACGCGAAGGAAGACTTCACAGATGAGGACGGCATTAAGGCTGCAGATCTGGAGGGAGAATTCGCTACCATGAATGGATGGGAAGCGGAATCCGATGCTGCTAACTTATTGAACGGTCTTGGAATTGAGACTGACTTACACTATAAACTGATGAAGGATTTAACCGGAGCCCAGAAGGTGAAAGTGCTTCTCGCACAGGCGCTCTTTGGCAATCCTGATATTCTTCTTTTAGATGAGCCGACTAACCATTTGGATCTGGACGCTATTGCATGGCTGGAAGAATTCTTAATTAATTTTGAAAATACGGTAATCGTGGTTTCCCATGACCGTTACTTTTTAAATAAGGTCTGTACTCATATTGCGGATATTGATTACAGCAAGATTCAGCTTTATGCCGGTAACTATGATTTCTGGTATGAGTCAAGCCAGCTTATGGTAAAGCAGATGAAGGAAGCCAACAGGAAGAAAGAAGAAAAGATCAAGGAGCTGCAGGATTTTATTCAGCGCTTCTCAGCCAATGCTTCCAAATCCAAGCAGGCTACTTCCAGAAAACGTGCTTTAGAAAAAATTGAACTGGATGATATCAAACCTTCCAGCCGTAAATACCCCTATATCGATTTCCGCCCGGCCCGTGAGATCGGTAATGAGGTTCTTACCGCAAACAATTTAACCAAGACCATTGATGGTGTGAAGATACTTGATCATATCTCCTTTACCTTAACCAGAGAGGATAAAGTGGCTTTTGTAGGACCGAACGAGCTTGCTAAAACGGTTCTGTTCAAAATCCTTTCCGGCGAAATGGAGCCGGATGAAGGTGATTACAAATGGGGCCTTACAACTACCCAGAGCTATTTCCCTAAGGATAATACCGCGGAGTTTGACAACGATGACACCATCGTGGACTGGCTGACCCAGTATTCTCCTGAAAAAGATGCGACTTATGTCCGCGGATTCCTTGGACGTATGCTGTTTGCCGGAGAAGACGGAGTAAAGAAAGTTCGGGTTTTATCCGGTGGAGAGAAAGTACGCTGTATGCTTTCAAAGCTGATGATTTCCGGAGCTAACGTGCTTCTTTTAGATGAGCCGACCGACCACCTTGATATGGAATCCATTACAGCATTAAACAATGGATTGGTTAAGTTTCAGGGAGCTCTTCTATTCTCCTCCCGTGACCATCAGATCGTAGAGACAACGGCTAACCGCATTATGGAGATTGTAGGCGGACAGCTGATCGATAAGATTACAACTTACGATGAGTACCTGGAAAATGATGAGATGGCTCGTAAGAGACAGGTATTTACTCTGACGGAAGAACAGGTAAACGAGAATCAGTAAAATAAAGACCGATGCAATGCAGATAGTTATTTACCTGCATTGCATCGGTCTTACAAATTCATGAAGTTATTTTAATCCGTTATACAATGTATTAAGAAGCTCTTCATTAGAATCCTGAGCCAGTTCCCATATCATGGCACCGCCTAAATTCTTCGATTTAATGTAATCTGTTTTATAACCGATGGACTGAGGATCTTCATAGCTGATGAAGATTGTACCGTTAAACAACCAAGGAACCATTGACTGAGAGTGAAAATATCTTGTATAGCCTGTTTGATTTAAGTAGTTTGCCTTGATATCCTTGTAGCTGATGGAGTTGGCGCCGCCGTATGTCTGGTATAAACCATTATTTGAATTATTCACAGAAGAGTACAGATATCCATAGAACGGAATACCCATAACCAGCTTTTCTGCAGGGAAGGCTGCATTTAACCAGGCATTGACTGCTGAATCCACACTTGTTTTATATTGGGGAGAGTAATCATTGTTATTATAAAGTGGTGCCAGTAAATCCGTATAGGGATCCCAGGTTCCGTGTAAATCATAAGTCATTATATTTGCGTAGTCCAGATATTGGGCCAGTTTAGCCAGCTCTACATTTTTTACATAAGAAGCGTCGGCTCCGCCAGCGATGGTGAGGAGGTAGTGCTTCTGATCGAGAGCACCCCGTACATCCAGCTTTTCCCGTATTTTCTGAAGAAGCAGAGTGAAGTTTTGTTTATCTTCCGGACGTTTGATGTTAGTTGTCAGACCACCGCTCACAGGATATTCCCAGTCCAGGTCGATTCCATCAAAACCATATCTGACGATAAAATCTACGCAGCTGTCAGCAAAGGCACTTCTGGAAGTGTCGGACAGGGCTGCATCTGAAAATCTTCCGGACCAGTTCCAGCCACCCACGGAAATCAGTGTTTTTAAATCTGGATTCTTTAATTTGAGTGAATTTAAAAGCCTTATGTTATTGGGATCCACATCCGGATATCCCAGTGTAAGTTTTAAATCAGGACCAATATTGGCAAAAGCGTAATTAATATGTGTCAGCTTTCCTGCGTCGATCTGGTCAGGATAGGAGCCGCTGTACGCTTCCCATGCGGCATAATAACCGACTATTCTGCCGGCTAATGGCTCAGTATCTGTCGGAGGCAAAGCGGGCTGTGACGTGGTAACGGATACTGTATTGCTGGCGGGTGAGATATTCCTTTTAGCGTCTTTTGCTTTTACATAAAACTGGTAAGTCGTTGCCGGGATTAATCCATTTACGGCATATGTAACGGAGGTGGTGGAACCCAGATAAGTATTGTTTTGGTAAATCTGGTATTCTTTCACTCCGAAGCTGCCTGCGGGAGGGGCCCAGCTGAGGGTGACTGAGGTACTGGTGATATCAGCCGCAGTTAAATTTTGGGGAGCAGTGGAAGTGCTTTTGCCAGGCTTTGCTGCAAATGAATTTTCAGTGCAGTAACTGCTGATTAGAAAAAGTAAAAAAACAGATATAGCCCACATGATTGCCTTTCTCGTACTTCTTTTCATCGTGTTCTCCTTTTCAACTTATTATGAAATAAAGTATAACATGATGGGTTTTCCTTGAATAGCGCGCAAAAACTGGTATATTTACATAAAAATGGAAATCAAACCGGATTGCCGCTTAAACCTTCACTTGCAGATGGTACATCAATCACTTATAATCAGCTTTAAAGGAGGTGAGAATGATTAGTACCATAGATACTTATGCTTATGAATCACGCATGAAAGGAATTAATCCAGGATTAAAAGCAGCAGTTGCAATCGTAACGCTGTTACTTTGTATTGGAACTGGAGATATTTTTATATCAGTTGCCGCATTTCTGTCCATGGGAGCTGTAACCATCTTTTTGGGAGGACTTTCCATAAAAAAGTATCTGGCTCTTTTAAAAATTCCAGCAGCCTTTCTGATTCTGGGAACTGCTGCTATTGTGGTGGGGGTATCTCCTGTACCGGCAGGGCACTTTTATGTATCACTTCCCGGATTTTATTTCTATCTGTCAGAGGAAGGCGCGGTTCTTTCCGCACGACTGATTTTAAAGGCCATGGCATCGGTAAGTGCCATGTACATGCTTGTACTTTCCACACCGGCAAGTGAGATAATTAATTTACTTGGAAAACTGCATGTGCCAAAGCTGATATCAGAGCTGATGAATCTCATATACCGGTTTATCTTTGTAATGATGGATGTACAGAGCAGTATGAAGCAGGCGGCAGAGTCCAGGCTGGGATATCATAATTTCCTGACGTCATGCAGGTCCTTTGGAGGGATCGGAGCGAATCTCTTTATCGTTTCGTTAAAGAAAGCAGGGACGTATTATGATGCCATGACTGCACGGTGCTATCAGGGAGAGCTTGTATTTCTGGAAGAGAAGAAGCCGGTGAAGGCAAAAGAGGCAGGAGCGGCAGCCGGCTATATTGCACTTCTTCTGCTTTTATGGCTGGTGCGAAAATGAGGAGGAACAGATGATGGAAGAAATACTTTTACAGGCAGAAAATCTTTCGTATTCCTATGGCACAGGAAATAAGGCACTTCATGATGTATCCCTGTCTGTGAGAAAGGGAGAGAAGATCGCAGTTCTTGGTTCTAATGGAGCGGGGAAATCCACCTGCTTTTTAAACCTCAATGGTGTTTTGATGCCTGATACAGGAACCATTCGGTATAAGGGAAAGGAAATTGGGAAAAAAGACTTAAATGAGCTTCGGAAGAAAGTGGGGATTGTGTTTCAGGACGCGGATAATCAGATCATTGCGTCTACTGTTTCAGCAGAGGTATCCTTTGGACCTATGAATTTAAGGCTTTCAAAAGAAGAAGTGAAGCAGCGGGTGGATATGGCCTTAGAGTCTATGAATTTAATGATGTTTCAGGACCGTCCTCCCCACTACTTAAGCGGAGGAGAGAAGAAACGGGTAAGCATAGCGGATATCATTGCAATGGAACCGGAGATGGTCATATTTGATGAACCAACCGCATCTTTAGATCCCGTTAATGTGGAAATGCTCACACAAGTTCTTGATGAAATGACAAAAATGGGGAAAACTCTTCTGATTTCAACCCATGATGTGGATTTTGCCTATAAGTGGGCGGACCGGGCAGTGGTATTTGCCGGTGGAACAATTATCGCGGATGGCCCGGCAGCGGATATTCTGGCGTCCGATTCCGTCCTGAATCAGGGTAATTTGAGGAAGCCGGTTTTGATGGAGGTTTATGACAGCCTGGTGAGAAGCCGGATCTTACCGGAAGAGAGTCCGCGCTTTAAGGATACACAAGAGTTGAATCAGTTGCTTAACATGCTGAGTGAGGTTTAGACACTCATCGTCTTTATATTGACAGAAATTGGTATTGCAGTTACAATACAAGCGTATTATCTAAAAAGGTGCCTGTGAAATTCTCCGCAGGATAATAGGGAAAAGGGTGAAAGTCCCTTACGGTCCCGCCGCTGTATATGCAGAGCAGGGCTCCATTAATCACTGGGAAACCGGGAAGAGGGAGCAGCTGTGTTTGATGCATGAGTCAGAAGACCTGCCTTTTTGTTTGGAGTATCCGGTTACGAGCGATGACCGGTGCCGGGAAGTCTTTTTGCTGTGCAAAGATTTACCCATAGGGCACCTGTCTGATGTGTGGGAACCATCGGATGTGAGGTGCTTATTTTATTGGAAGGAGAATGAAAATGAGTAAGAAAGAAAAAAGTATCATGAAACTTGCAGCCGCATTTGCACTGACATTTGGAATCGTTCCCAGTGCCTATGCCATGCACATTATGGAGGGCTATTTACCAGTGGGGTATTGTATCGCCTGGGGCGCAGTCTGTGTTCCCTTTCTCATAGCCGGCTTCTTTTCCATACAGAAGACGCTTCGGGAGAACAGGAAGGCGATTACAGTTCTTGCCATGTCTGGAGCATTTGTATTTGTGCTCTCCTCATTAAAGATTCCGTCGGTTACCGGAAGCTGTTCTCATATGACGGGAACCGGCCTGGGAGCGATTCTGTTCGGCCCGTCGGCAGTCAGTATTCTCGGCATTATCGTGTTGATCTTTCAGGCGGTGCTGCTTGCCCACGGAGGTCTTACCACACTGGGAGCAAATACCTTTTCCATGGCAATTGCAGGTCCTTTCGTGTCTTTTGGAATATACAGGCTTTGTAAGATGTTAAAAGTGAATAAAATGGCAGCGGTTTTTCTTGCTGCGACGTTAGGCGATTTATTTACATACTGTGTTACCAGTTTTCAGCTTGCTTTAGCCTATCCTTCTGAAATAGGAGGCGTTGGCGCTTCTGCTGTTAAATTCCTTGGAGTATTTGCACCGACCCAGCTGCCTCTTGCGGTGATTGAGGGAATTCTCACTACAGTCATCGTTATGACTCTTGAGACTTATGCTCTTCCGGAGTTAAAAGCCATAGGATTTACAAGGGAGGTAAAATAATATGAGCAGGAAAAGAAAACAGACCGTCGCGGTGCTGCTGGTTCTCGTATGTCTGATTGCTATCATTCCTTTGTTTGCATTAAAGGGAGCAGAGTTCGGGGGATCGGATGATGCAGGAAGCCAGATGATCACAGAAATTCGCGGTGCGGAATATGAACCATGGTTTACTCCCGTTATGGAAGCTGCCATAGACGGAGAGCTTCCGGGGGAAATAGAAAGCCTTTTGTTCTGCCTTCAGACAGGAATCGGAGTGGGAGTCATCGCATTTTTTATGGGTAGACTGGTAGAACGGAAAAAATGGCAGGATAAACAGTTATAATGATTAGAATGTAAAGGTAAACGTTACCCTGACAGTTAGATACAGAAAAAGAGCTGGTTCAGATATCATAATATATCTAAATCGGCTCTCTTTTTTATTGTCATAAACTATTCTCATTGACAGCCAGCGCCGCAAGGGATGAAAAATCCTTAATTCTGTATCTTTTTTTGTCTATATGCTGCAAAATATCCGCCTCACATAAAACCGCAAACACATGAAGAAGGTGACGGTAGCTGACACCGAGGTATTCCGCAACTTCCGTGTGTTTACTATTATAGATTTCTCCATCTGCAGATAATAGTATAAAATTAGCCAAACGGTTTACCAGAGGATAATTCTGGTTGGTCGCATAATTTGAGGTATTGCGAAGAGCCTTCCGGCATAAAAACAGGCACAGATAATTTAAAAATTTAGTATCATTTCTTAAAAGATGGCTGACTTCCCTTAGGGGCAGCAGGATACATAAGCACTGATCCAAAGCAATGACTCCATTGGTAAATTTCTGCGCACCCATAAATTCCATCTCCCCAAATAAGGCAGGAGATTTAAAAAAATCAATGATGGTAACTTTTCCGTTTTCATGAGTCAGGAAAAGCTTGGCATTTCCCTTTATGAGAAACACCAGATCAGATAAATCATCACCTTCTCTGCATATTAATTCATTTTTTCGAAATTCTTTCCATTTGGCATATGGAGTAATATCAAAAGAAAAGATATTAGTGACATATGAGGGAATTATATCGTTCGCCTTTTTCATGTTCATAGACAAATCTCTTTCAAACTTTTTTTATAATTTATCTTACTATAAAACTGCCCTAAATTCCAGATTTATGTGAGAAAACTCATATTTTTCACAAAAAGCAAATGATATAATATTGCGTATTAAAAGCAGCAGCAATAACTTAAAACAACAAACTTTTCCAGGGGTGTGCGAGGGTATGGATCATGAAGCTTATAATATTAGATTTTGATGGAACAATAGCAGATACAAAGAGCAGCATTGTAAATACAATTCAGGCCACAGGGAAGCAGCTGGGCTATGGAATTGCAAAGGAGAAGGACATACAGGAAAAAATAGGACTGCCGCTCAGGGATACCTTTTCCTCCGTATTAAAAATCCCAGACTGCGAGATAGATAATGCCATTGATATATACCGCAGAAAATACCAGGCAATCTGCATGGATAGTGTAACGCTGTTTCCAAATGTAAAGAGCACAATAGAGTACCTGTCACAAAAGGGAATCGTTATTACAGTTGCCTCAAGTAAGGGCAAAGAAGCTCTTCATCTGTTGCTGGATCATTTAAAGGTAAGTCCTTTTATTTCTCGTATTTACGGCGAACAGGACGTAGAAAATAAAAAGCCGGCTCCGGACATGGCACGACTAATATTGGAGCAGGAGAAATGTGAACCGGAAGAGGCATTGGTGGTAGGGGATACGGTATTTGACCTTCAGATGGGACAGGGCGCAGGCTGTCACACCTGTGGTGTAACCTATGGAAACAATTCTTATGAAGAACTGAAAGCTCAAGACCCCACCTTTATCATTAATAATTTCGGCGAATTGAAAAGCATCCTTTAAGCTGCAACAGTAGCTGATCCCCAACACCAAGGGGCTGATGCTCAACTAACATTAAGTTGGTTGAGCATCAGCTCCCTTTTTATGTCTTGATATCAAAAATGCGGATTCCGAAGAAGCCGCAAAAGTGTTATAATTAATAAAACATAAAAACAGATCACATATATTAAGAACGTGCAGCTAAAACCGTTTGTAATAACAGTTTTGCAACACGCCCTTTTCGAATGCTGTTTAAAATGGTATACTAACACTATCTTTTTAACGGAGGTGAATGCGATGAAAAAATTAATTTCATGGAATGTGAATGGACTTCGTGCCTGTGTGGAAAAAGGCTTTCTGGATTATTTTCATGAGGTAGATGCAGATGTGTTCTGCATTCAGGAAAGCAAATTGCAGGAAGGCCAGATTGACCTTTCTCTCCCAGGCTATTATCAATATTGGAATTACGCACAAAAGAAAGGATACTCAGGTACTGCCCTGTTCACCAAAGAAAAGCCGTTATCGGTCACTTATGGAATGGAAATAGAAGAACACGATAAAGAGGGCCGTATCATTACTGCTGAGTTTCCGGAGTATTACGTGGTGACCTGCTATACTCCCAATTCCCAGAATGAACTGGCACGCCTTCCCTACCGTATGACCTGGGAAGATGCATTTCGCGCTTATTTAAAGGGGCTGGAAGAGAATAAACCTGTCATTTTCTGCGGCGACTTAAATGTAGCCCACAAAGAAATTGATCTGAAAAATCCCAAATCCAACCGGAAAAATGCCGGGTTTACCGATGAGGAGAGAGAAAAGTTTACTGTTCTTGTAGAGAGTGGGTTTGTGGATACCTACCGGTATTTTTATCCCGATCAGGAGGAGATTTACTCCTGGTGGTCCTACCGATTCAGGGCACGAGAGAAGAATGCCGGGTGGCGTATTGATTATTTCTGTGTATCAGAAAGTCTGAAGGACAGGCTGGTAAGTGCAGACATTCATATTCAGGTGACAGGTTCTGATCACTGTCCGGTAGAGCTTGTAATTAAATAGTGACTGATCAGACAGAGTAATACACAGGAGAACAATAAAAACATGAATTTATTAACAATAGAGCATTTAACAAAATCATATACGGAACGGCTGCTTTTTGATGATACCAGTTTTAGCATAAATGAAGGTGAAAAAATCGGTCTGATCGGTATTAACGGTACTGGAAAATCCACACTGCTTAGAATTGTGGCAGGACTTGAAGAACCGGACGAGGGAAGTGTGGCAAAGGGAAGAAACTTAGATATCCGCTTCCTGTCCCAGAATCCAAGATTTGAGGCAGGAGAAACCATACTGGAAAGCATTATCCGGGAGAATGAAGGCCACGAGCATGTGTGGGATTTGGAAAGTCAGGCCAAGAATATGCTGACCAGACTTGGATTTACCGAATTTGATACCAGAGTGGATACCTTATCCGGCGGACAGAGAAAGAGAGTTGCTCTTGTGAGCGTTCTTCTTTCCACTGCGGACTTACTGGTTCTTGACGAGCCGACCAACCACTTGGACAGCAGCATGGCGGACTGGCTGGAGGATTATCTTCGCCGTTTTAGAGGTGCTCTTTTGATGGTTACCCATGACCGGTATTTTTTAGACAGTGTGACTAACCGGATTGTGGAGCTTGATAAGGGAAAGCTTTACAGCTATCAGGAGAACTATGAGGGTTATTTAAAGCTGAAGGCAGACCGGCTGGATATGGAGCAGGCCACCGAGCGGAAACGCCAGTCCATCCTCCGCATCGAGCTTCAGTGGATGCAAAGGGGGGCCCGGGCCCGCTCCACCAAGCAGAAGGCCCATATTGAGCGGTATGAAACGCTTCGTGACCAAAAGGCACCGGAGTTTGATAAAAACGTAGAACTTGATTCCATTGAGAGCCGTCTCGGGCGCACTACTGTAGAACTGGAAGGTATAACAAAGGCCTTTGGTGATAAGGTTCTGATGAAGGATTTTAACTATATTTTCCTAAAAAACGACCGTATAGGAATAATTGGTCCAAACGGGTCCGGTAAATCCACGCTTATGAAGATTATTGCTGGGTGGCTTCAGCCCGATGAGGGAACCTTAACGGTGGGACAGACCGTAAAGATGGGGTATTTCTCCCAGGAGAGCGAAGATATGGACGGCAGCTTAAAGGTGATCGATTATATCCGAAGCGCAGCTGAATACGTCAAAACAAAAGATGGCAGTGTCAGCGCCTCACAGATGCTGGAGCGGTTTTTATTTCCTTCCAGCGTTCAGTATACAACAGTTGAAAAGCTTTCCGGAGGGGAGAAACGGCGCCTGTATCTGCTGCGGATCCTGATGGAAGCACCCAATGTTCTGCTTCTTGATGAGCCGACGAACGATCTGGATATTCAGACACTTACCATCCTTGAGGATTACTTAGACAGTTTCCCCGGCATTGTCGTAACGGTATCTCATGACCGTTATTTCCTAGACCGGGTTGTGCGCAGAATTTTTGCTTTTGAAGGACAGGGAAAGGTCACTCAGTACGAGGGAGGTTTTACGGATTATCAGGCGGCTTTCGCTGCGAAATATCCGGACGGGCTTCCCGGGGAAGTACCCGGAACTGACAAAAAGGAAGAAACCGGAGAGAAGAAGGGAAAGGAAAAACCAAAACCAGAGCGGAAGCTTCGGTTTTCCTATAAAGAACAGCGGGAATGGGAAACGATTGAAGATGAAATTGCTGCATTGGAAGAAGCCATTGACACGCTTGATGGAAAGATAGAAGATGCCGCAAGTGACTATGGAAGACTGAACCAGCTGATGGAAGAAAAGGCAGAAAAAGAAGGGCTTTTAGAGGAGAAGATGGAACGCTGGATGTATTTAAATGATCTGGCGGAACAGATTCAGAACCAGTAACAGGACTGTTACAAAGGAGAAAAGGGATGAAACAGTACAGGATCGCCAGGAGAGAAACAGGATATTATCCCATGGGAATGACAAAGACTGCGGGAGGGATTCATTTTTCCGTTGCTGCACAGGGAGTAGAATTACGGCTTCTATTTTTCCGTGACAATGAAAAGGAGCCTGTCTGTACCTTTCTCTTTCCGGAGAAGGAGAAGAGGGGAGAGGTTTTTTCTGTGACCATCCTGGGCGATGACTTTACCGGGATCTCTTATTGCTATGAGATTGATGGAAAACGGTTCTCCGATCCGTATGGGAGAGCTTTTACAGATAAGGATAACTGGGGAGATTTGGAAGGAGCTGCTGTTATATCAAAAAGTCCGGTTACATTTGACTCATTTGAATGGGGGAAGGAGAAGCGTCCTCTGATTCCATATGAGAATTCTGTAATCTACCGGATTCATGTTCGTGGTTTTACCATGCATTCTTCTTCCGGGACCAGGTATAAAGGAACTTTTCGGGCGTTAGAGGAAAAAATCCCCTATTTAAAAGAACTGGGAATCACAACAGTTGAGCTGATGCCGGTCTATGAGTTTCAGGAAGTGATTCTTCCTGAAACTGTGCATGGAAACCCATATGGTGTGGATAAACCTACGGGAAAGTTAAATTATTGGGGATATACGTCCGGATATTATTTTGCGCCAAAAGCTTCCTATGCATCAGGTGATCAGAAAGATTCTGTCTTAGAATTAAAAAGCCTTGTGAAGGTTCTTCATAAGGAAGGAATGGAACTTATTACAGAGCTCTATTTCACAGGAAAGGAGTCTCCTTCCTTTGCTCTTGATGCGGTCAGGTTCTGGGCGGATGAGTTTCATCTGGACGGCATTCATCTGGTGGGATATCCGCCTCTTGACTTAATCGGGCGTGATCCCTATTTAAAAGGCTTAAAGCTCTGGGCCGATTCATGGGGGGATATTCCTCAAAAAGGATCAAAGTATCTGGCAGAATATAATGACAGCTTTCAGATGGATATGAGAAGAGTGCTCAAAGGGGACGAGGAGCAGATGAAGAATCTGGTTTTCCAGTCCAGAAACAATCCCTCTGACAGGGGCATGATTCAATTTATGGCAAATACCAATGGGTTTACCATGATGGATATGGTATCCTACGATACCAGGCACAATGAAGCCAATGGTGAATTCAATCAGGATGGTAATCTCTATAATTATTCCTGGAACTGTGGAACAGAAGGTCCTACGAGAAAGAAAAAGGTGGTTGAGCTTAGAAAAAAGCAGCTTCGCAATGCCTTCCTGTTGCTGCTTTTAAGTCAGGGAACGCCTCTTATAATGGCAGGGGATGAGTTTGGTAATACCCAGTCAGGCAATAACAATGCTTATTGTCAGGATAATGATATTTCATGGTTAAACTGGAACCTTTTAAAAACAAACAGGGATCTTTTTGAATTTGTTAAATCAGTCATAGCCTTTCGAAAGGCGCATCCGGTGTTTCACATGAAAGAAGAAGCAAAGAACATGGATTATCTTGCCTGTGGATTTCCTGATGTTTCTTATCATGGTGTGAAACCGTGGTATCCGGAATATGAGAATTTCAAGCGTCAGCTGGGAATTCTTTATTGGGGGGATTATGCCGGAAAATCAGATGGGACGGCAGATAATCATTTTTATGTGGCTTATAATATGCACTGGGAACCCCATACGTTCGACCTTCCCAATCTTCCTAAAAAACATCAGTGGCATGTGGTGTTTCATACGGATAAGATGGAAGAAAACGGCAGGTATGAGGAAGGAAAAGAGCCGGTGCTGGAAGGAAAGAGTATTCCCATTCCTCCCAGGACAATTGTGGTATTTATGGGGAAAAAGGATGATTGACCGGAAATTCCGGTCTTTCTCCATTTAAGACTCTCCAGATATCCATGGCTGCAAAAAGCTCCATACGGTCAAGCGCTACCCTGGTATTGGCTGCACAGTGGGGAGAAACAATAATATTGTCATATTGCAGCAGGCCACTGTCTGCAGGAAGGGGCTCCTTTTCGAACACATCAAGAGCAGCCCCTTTTATTTTTTTATCTTTCACAGCCTGGATTAAATCTTCCTCCTGAATCAGACCTCCTCTGGAGACATTGATTAAGAAAGAGGATGGCTTCATCATATCCAGCTGCTCTTTCGCTACCATGTGCCTGTTTTTTTCAGTATAAGGGACATGAAGGGAAATAAAATCCGCATTCCGATAGACTTCTTCCGGAGAAGACACTGGAATAACACCAAACGGGGCATTGGCGCGGGTTAAATGATGATCATAGACGATGACCTTCATATCGAATCCCATAGCTGCTTTTTTTGCTACCAGCCTTCCAATGTTTCCAAAGCCAATAAGTCCCAGGGTAAGACCGGACAGCTCTATGTTAAAAATATCCTTTCTGATTGAAAAGTCACTTTTCTTCACGGCATCAGACATAATCTCATGGTTTTTTGCACAGGCGAGCACGAAAAAAATGGTATGCTCTGCGACTGCATTAGAGTTGGCATTTCCAGAATTGGTCACCTGTATACCCAGCTTTTCTGCATAGCAAGTATCAATATAGTCCACTCCTGCACTGAAGCTGGAAATCACTTTCAGGTTTTTGCATCGCTCCAGCAAAGTTTTATCGTACCGGAACTTTTTGGAGGGACCTGTAAGTATGGCATGGCACTGTTCAAATACCGGATCAAATGCAGATGCCGGAACGGATAATATAAGCTCGCAGCCTTTTTCCTTTAAGTAGTCTGTACCTGTATGAGAGATTGTTCTTGGGATCAGCACTTTAAACATATTTGATTCCTTTCTGGAAGGGGTTACCACTTTATCTTATAAATGATAGTAACACAGGCCTTACAGGGTTTCAAGCTAATCTGTTATAGTCTGGACTCCATGGTCTCATCACACCAGCGAATGGTGGCTTCACAGGATAATATTCCTCTGCGGAGCATAGCCCTTAAAAAACGGGAGCGATCTTCGGATATTTCCTCTATTCCCTGTCCCAGATCATGCTGCATGGCCAGGTATTTTTCCTGTTTTTTCACATGGATTTGTTTATAGTCTTCCAGCATTTTGATGATGTGCTCTTTTGGCTGGCCGTTTGAAAATAATAATTTCAGCATAAACTCAGAGCGCATCGGCTGTAACTCCGTTTCCTCCATAAGCCAGGATTCTAATTCCAGCCGGCCCTTGGGAGTAATCCGGTATAGTATTTTTTTCTCACTCTTTTCGTTTGCAACAATCTCTACCAGTTCCTCTGTGAGCATTTTTTTAAGTGTTGGATAAATATGGCCAAAATTTTCATTCCAGAATCCTGAGAGTACGGTGTCGCAGTATTTTTTTATGTCATAGCCTGTGCCTGGTGAGACATTTAAGATTCCTAATATTGCATATAAGGATTTGTTTTTTAATGCCATTATAAATTTCCTTCTTTCATTTATTTTGCGTACTTCTCCAGTTTTTCGGCTGTAAGATCCCAATTCGCACAGTGTTTCATCTCATGGGAAATTTTCAGGCAGTTTTCCTTTATTGTTTCATTTGAGAGAAGCTGCTGTATCTGATCTTTTAGTTTTTCCGCTGATAGTTCTTTTATGTTATCTGATAAACCGAGATTCATGGATACAAGCCTTTTTGCTGTCATATGCTGATCATTGACCTGGGGTAAAGAAAGCATGGGTACTCCAAAGTATAATGCCTCATTCACACTGTTAAAGCCTGCATGAGTAATGAATGCGTCCGCTTTTTTCAAAATTTCAAGCTGTGGAAGTACATTTTTTATCACGAAGTTTTGCGGTATTTCTCCTAATTGGGCCGCTTCGCACTTTGTCCCAATGGACATGCATACATAATAGTCTGTTTCACGAAATGCACAAATGCACATCTTATAAAAATCCAGAAAGTCTGTATTCAGACTGCCAAGTGATATATAAAGCAGTTTTCTGCTTGCAATCCCGGACAGGTCCACAGACTCTGTATCCTGTGTCCGCGCCATTGAAGGTCCGGCAAATAAATATTGGGGTTCTTTTACTGAGTCATCACCGTTAAATTCCCTGGTTGTATATACGATATTGTGATCGCCCCTGCTTATGAATACTTCTTCCAGTGTCGGTTCTTCTATTTTATAACAGTTACAGATTCTGTTCAATATCTGAAAGCAGTGGTCCAGCTGGGGATGAGTCCCTGGCATGAGCATCCGTTGTGGTACTGGTGCATGACTCATGGCAAAAGAGGAATGGGAACAGATAACTGGTATATGGGTGAGCTGTTTTAAAAAACAGCTGCCTCCAAAGATCGAATCGCAGATGATGAGGTCATATGTGCGCTCTTTTAAAATATCCAGAATCTGAGGTAGCATTACTTCATCATATGAAAGAATATATTCCATTAACATGTAAAACGGATGCCGGTCCGTGGGCCGGTAACTCTTTAAAAACAGATTCAGGCCGCTGCCAAAGTCAATCCAGTTTGCACCGGACTTTGTCACCTGTCCTGAAAATTCAGCTGAGCAAAAATAATCTGCCTTATTACCTCTTTCTGTAAGCTTCTTAACCAGTCCGAGTGTGGGATTAATATGTCCGTACAGATTTGCATTTATAAATAGTATATTCATTTCGTTCCTCCTTATATCACTCTGATATAGTTTGGATATTATATCAGAGTGATATATTTGTCAAGAGAAATTTTGCTATTAAGGTAGAACTTCCAAATACCATATTAAAAAATGCCCATATGAAACGAAAAAGCGGCAGGGCAAACGGTTATTTATCTCAGCCGTTACCTTACCGCTTTTTTACTATTGCGCTATCATGGTATATCTATATTGTCCGCGGGAATCTGTACCATAAAAGTCAGCAAATGACAGATGGAAGACATCAGTATTTACTGTATCAAGGGATACCTGGTTCTTTATCAGATACTGATAAATGCCGCTGTAATCAATGGGACCCTGAATCATAATACTTTGCAGGCACCCATCACGTAAGATTGCCCTTTTGTAGCATCCGGAGTCCTCCTGTGACACGATCTGATCTCCGTCTCTGGCAATTCCGTCTCCTAAAGAAAGGGTTGTAAGACCATAAAAATTCATGGTGTTTTTCATGCCGTAAGGATCTTCATAAGGTGTGGGAATACCGCACATATTGCAGGCGGCTGTGTATCCCTGCTTCATGGCATTGGGCCAGATGGCAGAAATTCCGTTCACGTCACCTGCAGCATAAATATTCTTGCAGGATGTCTCCATACATTCATTAACCCTGATAAAGCGGTCAACAGCAATTTCACAATTTTCTGTGCAGTCTGTTGCAGGGCGTACCCCGGCTGCGACAACGATCATGTCACACTCCAGAATGGTGCCGTCATCCAGCATGACAGAGTTTATTTTATCATTTTCCGGCATAGTAGTTAAAACCACTTTACGGTCCAGTATGAATTTGCAGCCATGCTGTTCAAATAAGTTCTGATAGGCTTTACCGGCTTTTTCATCCAGCTGCTTTGGAAGAATCCGGTCAGCCAGCTCCAGAACAGTCACCTCTTTTTTCTGCTCCAGAAATGCGTAAGCGGCATCCATGCCGACAAGTCCGGAACCTAATATAAGAATTCTGTCTGCAGTCTGGGCAAATTTCCGGATCTGCCTTGCATCGCTTAAATTACGGAGACCGAATACGTTTTTTGCTTCCCTTAAATTAACTATGGGGGGGATAACGCTATGAGCGCCTGTTGCAATAAGAAGACGGTCAAAGTTAAGTTCTGTGCCATCCTCCAGCAGTACTGACTGCTTCTCAGGGTCTATATGTACTGCTTCTCTGTTTTTCAGCCATGTGATCCCAAGTGCTTCAAAGAAATCTGCGGGGACAAAGGAAAGAGATGCCTCATCACGTTCATGGCTTAAGTATTTATGAAGCATGCACCGGGAATGGACCTGGTCGTCAACTGACACCATGATGATATCCGCCTCCGGTTCCAGCTTTCGGATGGTTTTTGCAGCAGAGATGCCGGCAGCTCCTGCACCGATAATTACATGAGTCATCATTCCACCTCCTTAACATAGATTGCTTTGGTTGGACAGGCTTTTACGCAGCTTGGCTCGCTGTCGTGGTCAAAGCAGAAATCACATTTAATTACTTTGGTTTTTGTGGTTGTATCCGCTTTTAATACGCCATAAGGGCAGTTCATTACGCACATAAAGCAGGAACCGCACTTTTCTTCGTCGTAATATACGTGACCGGATTCTTCGTCCTTTACAAGAGCTCCGCTCATACAGGACATCACACATTCCGGCTGGTCGCAGTGGCGGCAGAAGATGGGAGCATAGTGACCGTTCCCTTTCATGACGATGTGATTTCTGGATTCATTTTCCGGATTGGTTAAATCCAGATCATAAATGCTTCCGCCATCTTTTCTATGTGCCTGCATACAGGCGAGAACACAGTTCTTGCACCCGTCGCATTTGGCTTCATCAATGAATATCCGTTTCATATGCCCTCCTCCTATATATTAAGACCGGTCCGCTTCTCCATAATGATTTTTTCCAGTATGCCGGCACTTTCCACAGCGTCATTATTAATAATTACCTGTCCCCCGGTCAGTGATTTCATGCCATCAGTGAGAACCTTAACAGCAATCTTGCTTCCTGTCACAAAGGGAGGAAGTCCTAAATGAAGCGGAAGGCCCAGGGCAAGGCCGAAGCAGCCATCTGCGAGTGCCTGTTCTTCCAGCCACTGTGCTGCGGAAAGAACAAGGGGAAGTTTGGGAAGATCGACTCCCAGCTCCTGTGCAATTTCAGTAGCAACGATTTCAAGACGTCCGATGGCAAGGCATGGACCGAAATTAAGAACTGGCGGAATTCCCAGCTTTTTGCACACCTCTCTTAATTTGGGACCTGCAAATTCTGCAGCTTCCGGTGTCATAAGGCCGCAGTTTTCAATACCGCCTGAAGAACAGCCAGCAGTCAGCACAATAATATCTTTCGCGATCAGCTCTTTTGTCAGCTCTACGGTAAGAACGTCATGTCCTCCAGCTGTTAAGTTGGAACAGCCTACCACTCCTGCAATACCCTTGATATCTCCGGATACGATTAAATCAATGAGCGGCTTCCAGCTTCCGCCCAGGAAGTCCTTTAATGAACCTTCGCTGACTCCGGTCAGGGTGTTTTCGTACCCATGGTCCGGAAGAAGATTTAATGGTACCTGGCCACGGCGTTCCTGATAGGATTTTACTACTTTGTCGATGATTTTTTCGCTCTGTTCCCTGCGGTGTTCAAAGTCAAACTTCATCAGCTCCGCATTGGATTTTTTCGCTACATCATCAAGACAAATCTGTTTGATTTTCAGTTCATCACAGATGGGCTCAATACCGGGAAGCGTGCAGTTGAACTCAGAAAGAACGGCATCAATTGCACCGGTTGCAAGTATGGCCTCGCTGGTGTAATTGTTTCCTGCATGACCGTCAAATACCTCCTGATAATGAGCACCTCTTAACTGCAGATCCTGCCCCACACAGGTACAGCCTACCAGCTTGAAGCCTTTGGCCCCAACTGCCTTTGCCCTGGCAACTGCTTCCGGAGTGATAAGCTGTTCCTGTAAATCAACAAAGATGGTGTGCTGGTGGCCGGTGATCATGATGTTGATATAATCCGGGTCAATAACGCGAAGTCCTACGGGAGCCATGCGAAGCTCCGGCTGTCCAAGAAGTACATCATTTAAAAGGTTTGTCAGAGTCAGTCCGTAAACACCTGTGGAGACTCCCAGCCTTAAACAGTCAACCAGCATATCCAGGGGATCGGAGTTTAAGTTGGTGGAACATTTGACCACGCCCTTAAATACTTCGGATTTTGCGCCTCCCGGCATGATTCCAAGCTCTTTCCAGCGGGCAACTCTTGGAGCGTAGGCAACTTTTTCGGTCAGCTCCATTTCCACATATTCCGGTTTATAAATATCAGCAATTACCGCATCAGCGACCTTTTCCGCCTTTTTGTACACATCAGATTCCACGATTCCGAAGATGTCTGCCAGATGGTCAAGGGATTTTAACCCCTTTAATTCGCCCTTAACTTTTGCTGTATTTTTTAGATTTAATGCTGTATTTTCAACAATGTGTATGTAACAGCCGCTTCCTGAAGCCACCGCCCTTAAGAAGTTTCTGGCAACAATGGTGTCTGCATCTGCTCCGCAGATTCCACGGGGAGCATCCGGCGTAATCCGGCATGGACCGTTGGCACAGAGTCTGCAGCAGACTCCCTGAAGACCAAACCCGCATTTGGTACTTTGTTTTTCCACCCTGTGATGAGAAGTTTCCATAGGTAAGGCAGAGATGAATTTTTCTAAAGGTTTGTCGGCACTTTGACAGGTATTGCACCCGTAACATTGATTCATTGTTTTTCCTCCTTTTGATTCTATACCATTTTGGTAAAGATTAAATTAAAAAAATTATCCGTGCAGCAGCTTGGCCAAAGAACACTCTTTCAGTTCCTTATTGAGATTCATCTGTATTCTTAAGAACTCTCTGTGAGCCAGGCATGGCTGCTTAGGCTGGTTCACGGAACAGTCATAGCCGGACTGCATGCATTCAATCAGCAGCATTTTCGAATCTATGACAGTAAGAATATCATATAAAGTTGTGCGTTCCAGATCACAGTTTAAGGCATAGCCTCCCGCGCTTCCACGATAGCTTTTGATTAATCCCGCTTTCTCCAGCTTTCGTGCCATCTTATAGGTAATGGCAGAAGTGAGGGATTCTTTTTCACAGATCGTAGGAACGTTCATGATATCGCCCGATGATAAGGCTCTAATGATCCTTATGGCATAATCGCATTCTCTGGTAATGAGCATATAGCACCTCCACGTTATAAGATTAACATACTGCACCTAAATGGTCAAGTTTTATCAATAAGATTTTTGTTTTCCTGTAAGCTGTGAAAGATCTGTGAACCTGCTGTTTTTTCAAGTTGATTTCAGGTTGGCTCTGTATAATTTGCGTAAAGTACCAGAAAAAAGCGGATAAGGAGGGTTTTTATGAGTGGATATCAAATGACGTTTGAACGGACAGAGATGAAATATCTGTTAGATCCGGTACAATTCCTGAAACTTAAAAAAAGGCTGAAGGGAAAAATGGAAACAGATCAATATGGTAATTCTACAATATGCAATGTTTATTTTGACACACCTGATGCAAGGCTGATCAGGGAATCTTTGGAAAAGCCGGTTTATAAGGAAAAATTCAGACTGCGAAGCTATGGGCTTCCCAAAGAAAACAGTTCCGTATTTCTTGAATTGAAAAAGAAATATAAGGGTGTTGTTTACAAACGCCGCGAAACACTGAATTTAGCTGACGCAGAGGCTTATTTATACAGAGGAATAAAACCGGGAAGAGATACCCAGGTGCTTCGTGAGATTGACTGGTTTCTGCATTTTTACAAAGATATAGTTCCTGTCATGTATATTTCCTATGAGAGAACTGCTCTTTATGGAATGGAGGATGATAATTTGCGGCTGACCTTTGATGGAAATATTCAGTGGAGGACAGAGTGCTTAAGACTGGAGAATGGTTCCTGGGGATCCCCTCTTTTAGAGAACGGCTGGTATCTTATGGAGATAAAAATTCCAGGATCCATGCCTCTCTGGCTGGGACATATACTGGATGAGCTTAAAATCTATCCGGCCTCATTTTCCAAATATGGTCGGGCGTACGAGAAAAAGCAATTGTTGAAATCAGAGAAAAAAGGAGGAGTAAGCTGTGCTTAATACATGGTTTCAATCAATATTAACAGAGGAAACAGAGGTTTTATTTTCACCAGGGTCATTTCTTATGTGTTTAACCGCTTCGCTGGTTCTTGGGCTGGTAATTGCAGGCATTTACATGTATCGGAATTCATATTCAAGGGGATTTGTGGTGACAATTGCACTGCTTCCTGCGATGGTGCAGATGGTTATTTTACTGGTCAACGGAAACCTTGGGACCGGAGTTGCAGTGATGGGAGCCTTTTCTCTTGTACGCTTCCGGTCAGTTCCTGGAAAGGCAGAGGAGATCAGCAGCATTTTTCAGGCAATGGCTGTTGGACTTGCTACGGGGATGGGATATGTTGGCATGGCAGTTTTGTTTGTACTTATCATGGGAGGGGTAAATATATTGCTGGCTTCCATTAAATTCGGGCAGCAGAAAAAAGAGGCAAAAGTACTTAAGATTACAATTCCTGAGTCTTTGGATTATACATCTGTGTTTGATGAGGTTTTTACCCGGTATCTGAAAAAATGGGATTTAAATCAGGTGAAGACAACCAATATGGGCAGTCTTTATAAACTGGATTATGAAGTGGTTTTAAAAAATAACGAAGAAGAAAAGAAACTGATTGATGATTTACGGTGCAGAAACGGAAATCTTGAGATATTCTTAGGAAGACCCTTAAGCAATAAGGAGGAATTATAATGATAAGAAGAAAACTGTCAGGAGGCAGAACAGCCGCAATTTTATTAATAGCAGCATTGGCGGTAACAGGTATATCCGGCTGCAAAAGCCAGACTGCAACAGAAAGCACTGCCGTTTCCCAAAGCATACAGACCGGTTCTGACACTGATGGTACTACCGACAGCAGTTCGTCAGTAGTAACCGTTGATAAGGAATTCACAGACCGCGATAAGGATGGAAGCTATGATGAAAGCAGTGCGGTCAAAATCAGCTTAAATGCAGCCGGATCTGAGACAGAGGGAACCGGTGCCAGCGTATCCGGCAGCACTGTAACTATCAGCAAGGAAGGAACTTACATTGTAAGCGGAACTCTGGAAAACGGTCAGATCATTGTTAATGCAGCGGACACTGATAAGGTTCAGATCGTGTTAGATAATGCCGTGATAAATTGTGATACCAGTGCGGCAATCTATGTTAAATCTGCTGATAAAGTTTTTGTTACTCTGTCAGACGGTACAACAAATAAGTTGTCAGGAGGAACTGAATACATAGATACGGATGACAATACTGTGGATGGCGTTATATTCTCCAAGGAGGATCTGACTGTAAATGGGAGCGGAAGTCTGGAGGTAAATGCCAACTATAAACATGGAATTGTTTCTAAGGATACTCTGGCAATTACGGGAGGAAATATTTCTATTAACGCCGTTTCCCAGTGTTTGTCCGGTAAGGATGAAGTAAAAATCCTTGATGGAACGTTTCAGCTGACAACTTCAGGAAAAGCGGTGAAATCAGACAATGAGGATGATACATCTCCGGGAAATATCTATGTGGCAGGCGGAACATTTACTGTAAATTCTAAAGACGATTCCTTCCATGCCAGCGGGAATATTGTAATTGATGGAGGAACCTTTACTGTAGAAAGCGGAAATGATGCGTTCCATGCCGACCAGGATGTAGTGATCAATGACGGTACGATAACTGTAACAGGCAGTTATGAGGGACTGGAAGGTCATCGGGTAACGATCAATGGAGGAGAGATTTCCATTAAAACTTCAGATGATGGAATCAATGCGGCGGAGCCGAAATCTTCCACCTCAGAGGGAGAGAATACCAGGAAGGATCAGAGCAAAAAAAGGCAGTCTCAATTGCCTCCGGGTGACCAGGGGAAAGGTACTCCTACGGAATCTGCGGGGAACGAATCCCAGGCATCAGAAAAAGAAACAGCACCATCAGCTGAGAGTCAGTCAGAAGACGGTCAGCAAAGAAGAGGCGGCGGCTCAGGCGGAATGCGTGGAGGTCCAATGGGCAGAGGCATGGAGAATGATACAAATGCTTATATTAAGATAACAGGAGGGACTCTGTACGTAGATGCAGGAGGAGATGGATTGGATTCTAACGGAAGTCTTTTCATATCCGGAGGAGCGGTTTATGTCACCGGACCGGTAAGTGACGGAAATGGAGCTATAGACTATAATGGAGACGGAACGGTAACTGGCGGCACAGTGATAGCGGCAGGAAGCTCTGGAATGGCGCAGGGGTTTGACGATTCCTCTTCTCAATGCTCTGTTTTATATCATTTTACGTCACAGCAGGAAGCTGGAACTGCAATTACGCTCAAAGACAAGGATGGAAATGAGCTGATCAGCTTTACCCCTGATAAAAAATATTCTTCGGTTGTCATAAGCAGTCCCGGACTGCAGACCGGCAGTACCTGCACCCTTACGGCAGGCTCGGAGCAGACCGAACTGGCGCTTGAGTCAATTGTGACCTCAAACGCAGCCAGCGTAAGGGGCAGGGGCATTACGGCACCTGAAAACAGCCGCTAATCTGCCGGATAAATGAGGTGCTCGTCATCGATTCCGTAGAGAACAGTATCCAGGAACTTTCTTGCAAGATATTTCGCCATGCCTGGGTTCATATCCAGATAGTTTCCGCAGTCTCTGGCAGCGGCGCCGGGGATTTCTCCCTCAAAGTCACGTATGAATTCATACATTTCAGTAATGAGCGGCACGATATCCCTGGATTTGTAATCCCCGGCTAAGAGCAGATAGAAACCGGTGCGGCAGCCCATAGGCCCAAAGTATAAGACTTTGGAAGCAAAGGATTCATGATTTCTTAAGAATGTAGCCCCTAAATGCTCAATGGTGTGTATCTCTGCCGTATTCATAACCGGTTCAAAATTCGGTCTTGTCATGCGGATATCGAAGGTAGTAATTGCAGTATCGTTTGCTTTATCTTTGCGGGAGACGTAGATACCTGGAAGAAGCTTTAAGTGATTGATGGTAAAGCTTGTTATTTTTTCCATATAATCAGGTCCTTTCTGAAAGGCTGTTAAGCCGGTGAATTAATTGGTTGTTTTCAGTCAAATTATAATAAAAAAAACAGCTCCATGCAATAGAAATAATTGCATGGGGCTGTTTTAATGGGTCTGCAGCATCCAGATAAATGATCTTTTCCGTTTTTAGCAAAGCGGGAATAAAAAATAGCAGCCAGCCAAAGCCGGGAAAATCATTCATGAAACTCCCTTCCTGTTTCATACCATAGTAGGAGAAATGGGAAGGAGCGTCATTAATGGAAGAATGGTTTCGTTTATCAGAGGATGAAGTCCTTAAACAGCTTCATGCTGACAGGAATGGACTGAATTCCGAAGAAATTCTCAGGCGCAGGCAGATACATGGTCCCAATCTGCTGAAAAAAGCAAAACGAAAAAGTGCCTTTCAAGTATTTCTGGATCAGTTTAAAGACTTATTGGTCATCATTCTGATTATAGCAGCGGTAATCTCCATGGTATCTGGTGACGTGGAGAGCACCGGAGTAATCTTTGCAGTCTTATTGCTTAATGCAGTTCTTGGAACTGTACAGCACCAGAAAGCAGAAAAATCCTTAGACAGTCTGATGTCATTATCTGCACCTGTTGCGTGGGTAAGAAGGGATGGAAAAAATAAAGAAGTCCTGTCGGAAGAAATCGTACCTGGGGATATTCTTCTGTTAGAGGCTGGAGATATGGTGGCTGCAGACGGCCGTATACTGGAAAATTATTCGCTGCTGGTCAATGAAAGCTCTTTAACCGGAGAATCCGTCAATGTAGAAAAACATACGGGAAGGCTGCGCATGGAAAAGGTTCCTCTGGCAGAACAGTCCAATATGGTTTTCTCCGGCTCCCAGGTTGCAGCGGGCAGGGCCATGGCAGTCGTCACCGGAACGGGAATGAATACGGAAATCGGCAGAATTGCCTCATTAATGAATGATACAGGAGAAAAAAAGACCCCTCTCCAGGTGAGCCTGGACCAGTTTGGAAGCCGGCTGGCAGCGGCTATTTTATTTATCTGTGCCATTGTTTTTGGATTAAGTGTATACAGAAAAATGCCGATTCTTGATTCTCTTATGTTCGCGGTGGCGCTGGCTGTTGCTGCCATACCTGAGGCGCTCAGTTCCATTGTTACCATTGTACAGGCGATGGGAACCCAGAAGATGGCAGGAGAAAATGCCATCATCAAAGATTTAAAAGCGGTGGAAAGTCTGGGGTGTGTATCCGTTATCTGTTCTGATAAAACAGGAACCCTCACACAGAACCGAATGACAGTACAACAGGTTTTTGTTAATAACAGACTTTATCTTCCGGAAATGCTGAAGCCTGAGATTCCCGTACATAAATATTTACTATATGATGCCGTTTTAAACAATGACTCCAGCCACGTCAGTGGGGCTCTTACAGGTGAACCTACAGAGACCGCACTGCTTTTGATGGCGGAGCGTGCAGGGGTAGATGATGAAGCAGTCAGATCCTGCCATCCCAGATTAGGAGAGGTTCCCTTTGACTCCAGAAGAAAGCTCATGAGTACCCTTCACTATTTAGAAGGTAAGAATATTCTCTTCACAAAAGGTGCAGTAGATATGCTGCTTCCCAGGATAACCCATATCTGGTCTTCGGAAGGAATCCGCCCAATAAAAGACGGTGACAAACAGATGCTTATGGAGCAGAACATGATGTTTTCCGCCCAGGGACTCCGGGTACTCACGTTTGTCTGCAGGGAAATGGATAATCAGGAGATGCTTTCGGAAAATTCAGAAAACGGATATACATTTCTTGGAATGGTTTCCATGATGGATCCTCCCCGTCCCGAATCCAGGAATGCCGTCACCAATGCCCGGAGAGCAGGAATTTACCCGGTCATGATTACGGGAGATCATAAGATTACGGCAGCAGCCATTGCGGAACGGATTGGTATTTTGGAGAAAGATGACCTGGCAGTCAGCGGTCCGGAGCTTGATGATATGTCGGAAGATGAGCTGGGACACAGGCTGGAATCCATCAGTGTTTATGCACGCGTATCCCCGGAACATAAAATAAGAATTGTCCGTGCATGGCAGAAAAAGGGCCATATTGTAGCCATGACAGGAGACGGTGTCAATGATGCTCCTGCTTTAAAGCAGGCAGACATAGGCGTTGCCATGGGCCAGATGGGAACGGAGGTTTCCAAGGAAGCCTCCTCCATGATCCTGACTGATGATAATTTTGCTACAATTATCAAAGCGGTTGCAAACGGACGCAATGTATACCGGAATATCCGAAATGCCATCAAGTTCCTGCTCTCAGGAAATATGGCTGGAATTTTATGCGTGCTTTATACCTCTCTAATGGCACTTCCCATGCCATTTGCACCGGTGCATCTGTTGTTTATCAACCTTTTGACAGATTCCCTTCCTGCCATTGCGATCGGAATGGAGCAGGCGGAAGCTGATCTGCTGTCCCAGAAGCCCAGGAATCCCAAGGAAGGAATATTGACAAAAAGGTTTATCCTTGTGATCCTGTTTCAGGGGGCACTCATTGCGGTATGCACTATGGCCTCCTACAGCACCGGACTGATAACCGGAAGCGAGGCTGCAGCCAGTACCATGGCATTTTCCACGCTGACACTTGCCAGACTGTTTCACGGTTTTAACTGCCGCAGCAGCCATTCCATTTTAAAAATAGGATTTATGAGCAATTTATGGAGCATTATGGCATTTGAGGCAGGGGCAGTTCTTCTGGCAGCAGTTCTTTTTATCCCCGGATTACATAATCTTTTTTATGTGGCAGATTTGACAGGAAGGCAGTTTATAACCATTTTTATATTTGCAATCCTTCCAACACTGGTGATTCAGGCGATAAAAACAATACGGGAAAGCCTGCACTAAGGTTTTTTTGTAGAACTTGACATATTTTTGTCCGCGTGGTAGTATAAATTTGTATTATTTATAAAAAGCCTAAGAGATGACAGAGCCAGGTGATGATTGCGGGGAACCGTACATTTCCAAGGCTCTTTCTTTATTGCTTGGTAAAAAATTAACGAAATGAAAGAAGATGGAAGGGGAAGGAAACATGGGAAAATATGTAATTGCTATGGATCAGGGAACCACCAGTTCCCGTTGCATACTGTTTGATGAGAAAGGGGTAATCTGCAGCGAGGCGCAAAAAGAATTCAGGCAGATTTTTCCAAAACCAGGCTGGGTGGAGCACGATCCTATGGAGATATGGTCATCACAGCTTTCCGTGACCATGGAGGCCATGGGGAAAATTGGGGCGCATTACAGCGATATTGCTGCAATTGGAATTACAAACCAGAGAGAAACCACTGTTGTATGGGATAAGGAGACGGGGGAGCCTGTTTACAATGCCATTGTATGGCAGTGCAGAAGAACTGCTGACCGCATTGAACGCCTGAAAGAAGATGGTCTGGATGGACTTATCAGGGAGCGGACCGGTCTGATTCCGGACGCTTACTTTTCCGGAAGTAAAATTGAATGGATCCTGGATCATGTTGAGGGAGCCAGAGAAAAAGCGGAGCGGGGAGAACTGCTTTTTGGAACCGTGGACAGCTGGCTGATCTGGAATCTGACCAAGGGCTGCATCCACGTAACGGATTATACCAATGCTTCCAGAACCATGCTGTTTGATATTCATAAAAAATGCTGGGACGAAGACATTCTTAACTATTTTAATATACCAAAATTCATGCTTCCTGATGTAAAACCGTCCAGCTGCGTATACGGCTATACATCCTCAGACGTGATGGGCGGGAAGATCCCCATTGCCGGAGCAGCAGGAGATCAGCAGGCAGCTTTATTCGGACAGTGCTGCTTTGAAGCCGGTGAAGTTAAAAATACATACGGAACCGGCTGCTTTCTCCTTATGAATACCGGGGAAAAAGCGGTGAAATCGGAACACGGACTGCTGACCACCATTGCAGCCAGTGATCAGGACCGGATTCAGTACGCCCTGGAAGGAAGCGTATTTGTGGCAGGCGCCGCAATACAATGGCTGCGGGATGCCATGCGTATGGTGAGGTCCGCTTCCCAGACAGAAGAATATGCCCAGGCAGTGGAAGATACCGGCGGTGTCTATGTGGTTCCGGCATTTGCAGGCCTTGGAGCTCCCTATTGGGATCAGTATGCCAGAGGTACCATAGTGGGAGTGACCAGAGGAACCAGCAAGGAGCAGTTTATCCGGGCTACGCTGGAATCCATGGCCTATCAGGTTTATGACCTTATTGAAGCCATGGAGCAGGATTCCCAGATCCATTTAAAAGAGCTGAGGGTAGACGGCGGAGCCTGTGCCAATAATTTTCTCATGCAGTTCCAGGCAGATGTACTGGATACCCGGATTGTCAGACCAGGCTGCATCGAAACAACTGCTCTTGGCGCTGCATATCTGGCAGGTCTGGCAGTGGGGTATTGGAAGGACAGGGAAGAGATCAAACAGAATTGGAAGGCTTCCAGAACATTCGACAGGCAGATGGAAGATGAATGCCGCAAAAAGAGAATCAGGGGTTGGAAGCGAGCCGTTAAATGCGCCCTGTACTGGTCTCAGGATGAGGATGAATAAGACTACAAATCACTTGACAATCAGACTGAAATTATGTTAGCATTAATACAATTAAATAAATAACCTTTGAGACGAAAGAGTAAGGATTATGATACGGAGCTATCCGTTTATTTTCCTTACTCTTTTTTTTTCTATATTCCCGGCGAACCGGGAATTATCACGGATTTGGAGGAGATTGATTATGAAGGAATTAAATTACGATGCGGCGATCATCGGCGGCGGAGTCACGGGCTGTGCCATAGCCAGGGAGCTGTCCCGCTATCAGCTGAAAATCTGTGTCATTGAGCGGGAGGAAGATGTCTGCTCTGGTACATCAAAATCCAACAGTGCCATCGTGCATGCAGGATATGATGCCGAGCCAGGCTCATTAAAGGCGAAGTTTAATACAGAAGGAAACCGCATGATGGGAGAACTCTCTAAAGCTCTTGATTTTTCCTTTGTCCGCAACGGTTCTCTGGTTCTCTGCTTTTCTAAAGATGACAGGCCGGCTCTCAATGAGCTGTACGAAAAAGGCTTAAAAAACGGAGTTCCCGATTTATCCATACTGACAGGAGATGAAGTCCGCGCCATGGAGCCCAGTGTGTCTGAAACCGTAGTAGCGGCTTTATATGCTCCAACCGGTGGAATCGTATGTCCCTTTGGTTTAACCATAGCTCTGGCAGAGAATGCCTGTGACAATGGAACCGATTTTTTATTTGAGACGGAAATTGAGACAATTAACAAAACGGATTCCGGTTATGATTTAGTATCCAGTGATAAAATAATCCACGCTTCCTATGTGGTCAATGCGGCCGGCGTTTACTCAGACCAGATTCACAACATGGTCAGTGAGACAAAGCTTCATATCATACCCAGAAAAGGAGATTACTGCCTTCTGGATAAAGAAGCAGGGAATCTGGTGAGCCATACCATATTCCAGCTTCCCGGAAAGATGGGAAAAGGTGTTTTGGTAACACCTACGGTTCACGGCAACCTTCTGACAGGACCGACTGCAGTGAATGTAACCGACAAAGAAGAGACATCCACAACTGCCCAGGAACTTTCCGATATTATGGAAAAAGCGGCCTGGGGCGTGAATAACATTCCGTTCCGTCAGGTTATCACCTCTTTTTCCGGTCTCCGTGCCCATGAGGAGGGAGACGACTTTGTAGTTGGAGAGGCAGCAGATGCAGAAGGTTTTTTCGATGCGGCAGGAATGGAATCTCCGGGACTTTCAAGCGCTCCCGCAGTAGGTGTTTATTTAGCAGAGCAGATAGCTGGGAAAGCCAATGCACAGAAGAAGGAAAACTTCATCGAAACAAGAAAAGGCATTATCAATCCCCAGAAGCTTTCCCTGGAAGAACGCGGAGAACTGATTAAAAATGATCCGAGATACGGAAATATCATCTGCCGTTGTGAAGGTGTCAGTGAAGGAGAGATTGCAGATGCGGTAAACAGAACCTTAGGGGCAGTTTCCGTAGATGGAATTAAGCGCAGGGTTCGTGCAGGAATGGGACGGTGCCAGTCAGGATTCTGTATCCCGAAGACAATGGAAATTCTTGCAAGGGAAACAGGAAAAAACATGGAAGACATCTGCAAAAACAGATCCGGTTCCAATTTACTGACAGGGAAAAGACAAGGAGGAGAGTGACATGACAGAGCATGATATCGTTATTATCGGAGGAGGTCCTGCAGGTCTGGCTGCAGCTGCAGCTGCAAGGAAAGCAGGCACTGAGGATATACTGATTCTGGAACGGGAAGGTCACCTGGGGGGTATTTTAAATCAGTGCATTCATAACGGATTTGGCCTTCATACATTTAAAGAAGAGCTGACAGGACCGGAATATGCGTCCCGCTATATTGACATGATTGAAAAGGAACAAATACCGTATAAACTTAACACCATGGTTCTCTCCATCAGCAGTGACAGGGTACTTACGGTTATAAACCGGGAAGAGGGCTTAATCCAGATAAAAGCTGGTGCTGTGATCCTGGCCATGGGCTGCAGGGAACGCCCAAGGGGAGCCCTTAACATACCGGGCTATCGTCCGGCAGGTATCTATTCCGCAGGAACTGCCCAGCGTCTCATGAACTTAGATGGTTATGAAGTGGGAAAAGAAGTGGTGATACTGGGTTCAGGAGACATCGGCCTTATTATGGCAAGACGTATGACTCTGGAAGGTGCCAAAGTAAAGGTGGTTGCAGAGCTGATGCCTTATTCCGGCGGGTTAAAGAGAAACATCGTGCAGTGCCTCGACGACTATGGAATTCCGTTAAAATTAAGCCATACGGTGATAGAGATTCATGGAAAAGAGCGGGTAACCGGAGTTACGCTTGCTGCAGTGGATGAAAAGCGAAGACCCATACAGGGAACAGAGGAATATTATTCCTGCGATACACTTCTTCTGTCAGTCGGACTGATTCCGGAAAATGAGCTGTCAAAGAGTGCCGGAGTCAATCTTGACCAGATTACGGGAGGTCCTGTAGTCAATGACCGTCTGGAGACCAGCATAAACGGAGTGTTTGCCTGCGGAAATGTACTCCATGTTCATGATCTGGTAGATTATGTTTCCGAAGAGGCTGCTCTTGCAGGAAGAAGTGCGGCAGCCTATGCAGTATCCCAAAAACAGGAAACCTCTTCTGCCGATATCAGGATCCGGGGTGTAAACGGTGTCCGCTATACAGTTCCCCAGTTTGTCAACCGGGATTCCGATGCAGATCAGTGGAAGATCCGTTTCCGTGTTTCAGATGTGTATCGCGACCGCTATATCAGTATTTATTATGGCGATGAACGGGTTTATCACAAGAAGAAAAAGGTTCTTGCACCCGGAGAGATGGAGCAGGTAGCAATAAAGAAAGAAAGTCTGGAGAAATATCCGGATTTGGCAGAAATCGTAATCTGCACAGAGGAGGATTAATATGGAAGAACGTGAACTGATCTGTATCCGCTGCCCACTGGGCTGCCCTTTGACCGTACGTATAGAAAACGGTGCAGTGACCGTGACTGGCAATTCCTGTGCAAGAGGTGCAGAGTACGGGGAGAAAGAGGTTTTAAGCCCAACCAGGGTGGTAACATCTACTGTAAGAGTGGTTGACGGAGAATTTGCCATGGTACCCGTAAAAACAAAAACAGATATTCCAAAAGGCAAAATATTTGATTGTATGAAAGAAATTCAAAATGCCTCCGTTCAAGCCCCGGTTGCCATCGGAGATGTAATCATTGAAAATTGTGCCGGTACCGGAGTATCCATCGTAGCCGCAAGAAATGTAAAAAGATCATAATTGATCAGTAAAATCCGCAGCAAATGCCGCCCGCTTTATACGTGGGTATAAAGAGCTTTTGCTGCGGGTTTATTTTAATCAGTCAGCTGCGGGAAAAAAATGGATAGAGACTTTACTTTCGAAAGAAAATAAAGAATGAGAAAAATATTTCTTGACGGTGGTGGTCAGGATTGATAAAGTAGAACAAGATCCATAGTTTTTTGGGTGTGGAGGGATAAAAATGAAAGCAATTGAGTTGCTGGAGACATCTCCGGTGATTGCGGCAGTAAAGGATGAAGGCGGACTGAAACGGTGTTTTGAGTCAGAGTGCCAGGTCGTGTTTGTTCTATACGGAAGTATTTTAAACATCGGAAACATTGTACGGCAGATAAAAGAGCATGGAAAGTACGCCATGATACATGCAGATCTGACCCATGGTCTCAGTTCAAAAGAGATCGTGGTAGATTTCATTAAGGAAAATACCTGTGCTGATGGTATCATCAGTACGAAGCCGCTCCTTGTAAAGCGCGCGGTGGAGTTGGGATTATTCGGGATTCAGAGGACTTTTATCATCGATTCGCTTGCCATGAGTACGACAAAAAAGCAGATTGACACCTTCCATCCGGATATGGTTGAAATCATGCCAGGAGTAATGCCCAAAGCACTGGAAGAGATCCGCAGATATACCAACATTCCCATCATCGCCGGCGGGCTGATATCGGACAAGAAGGATATCATGGCTGCATTTAACGCAGGAGCAGATGCGATCTCTACCACCAGGGAAGAGTTATGGTTCATGTAAAAGGAGGATTTTATGAAATTAGTTACTTACGAGGTTGACCGTAGAAGAGATATCGGAGTCGTGAGCAGGGATGGGATGTGGGTTTTCCCTCTTAAGGCTTTCGGTATGGAATACAGAGAGATGCTGGAAGTTGTAAAGGGACTGAGCCAGTCAGAACGGGACCTGCTTGAACATGCATCTGGGCTGGATCCTTACAGCAGCAACATCGTAGGAGCGGCTATGATGAAAGAAGTCACCCTCCTGGCCCCAATTCTGACACCAGATCAGGATATTATCTGTCTGGGTCTTAATTACATGGAACATGCCGAGGAGTCAGCGCGCTACAAAAAAGAGGCGTTTGACAGGGAAAGAAACTATGCAGTCTACTTCTCCAAGAGAGTGAATGAAGCAGTGGCCCCTTATGGTGAAATAATAAGTCACTGTGATATTGTGGACAGCCTGGATTATGAAGCCGAGTTAGCTGTTATTATTGGAAAAGACGCGAAAGATGTGCCTGCAGAGAAGGCAGCAGATTATATATTTGGTTATACCATCATTAACGACGTGAGCGCACGCAATATACAAACGGCCCACAAGCAGTGGTATTTCGGAAAAAGCCTTGACGGATTCACTCCCATGGGCCCCTGTATTCTCACTTCTAATTCCATTTCCTATCCGCCTGAGCTATCCATTCAGTCAAAGGTAAACGGAGAACTGAGGCAGGACAGCAATACGCGTCTCATGATATTCCAAATCGATCACATTATCAGTGAACTGTCAAAAGGAATGACGCTGAAGGCAGGAACAATTATATCCACCGGAACTCCAAAAGGGGTAGGAATGGGCTTTAATCCCCCTGCATTTCTGTCAGTGGGTGACGAAGTGGAATGCATAATAGAGGAAATTGGTTCTATTAAAAACCGCGTCATATAATAGAATAAAATTTGAATTATTTGAAGTGTACAATTGCATATCTGCCGTTGTACACTTTTTCTCTGCCCGGGAAAATCCAATCCTGCTGTACAAAGCTGATAAAAGTGATAAAATATATAAAAACGGAGGGATAAACAATGGATCAGTTATCATTGGAAATACTGGAATATATTGAGGAGTACAGCAGCGAGACTTATGAACTTTTGCTGACCCTCGGAAAGATACCTGCACCTTCTAATCAGGAAGAAAAAAGAGCTGAGTTCTGCCGGGACTGGCTGGTGAGTCAGGGGGCGGAAAATGTCTATATTGATTCGGCTCTTAATGTGGTCTATCCCATAGGATGTACGAAAGACAACCCTGTTGTTGTATTTATGGCCCATACAGATGTGGTCTTTCCCGATACAACACCTCTGCCTGTTGTGGTTGAAAGTGGTAAAATAAAAGCTCCCGGAATCGGAGATGATACAGCCAATCTATGTGCACTTCTTATGTGTGCCAAATACATTGCCGGTAAAAAAATCACTCCCCCGGACTGCGGACTGCTTCTCATTGCCAACGCAGGGGAGGAAGGTCTTGGAAATCTAAAAGGCTCAAGGCAGATTGTTAAGGAGTATGGAGACCGGATCAGAGAATTCTATTCCATAGACGGCTATATGGACCGTATCACAACGGATGCCGTAGGCTCCAGAAGATATGAGGTGGAGGTATTGACGGAAGGCGGGCATTCATTTATGAAATTCGGGAACTGCAATGCCATTGCCTGTCTGGCCTCTATGATTAACTCCCTTTATACAATAAGGGTCCCGGAAACAAAAACGAAAACCACCTATAATGTGGGAACCATTTCAGGGGGGACCTCAGTTAACACCATTGCCCAGCAGGCGAAGATGCTTTATGAGTTCCGGTCAGACAGCATGGAAGATCTGGAATTTATGGAGCGGCATTTTAAGGCTGTCGCAGAAAGCTACCGGACAAAGCAGGTGGAAGTAAACACACTTCTGGTGGGTGAGCGTCCCTGCAGCAGTGGAGTCGATCCATTAAAGCAGGAGCGTATGATTAATAAGGTTTTACAAGCGGTGAAAAGGCATACAGGAACGGAACCTCAAAAGGGCTGTGGTTCCACAGACTGCAATATCCCCCTTTCACAGGGAATTCCCAGTGTCTGCTTTGGGGCTGTCAGAGGAAGCGGGGCCCATACGCGGCAGGAATGGGTTGATATTGCCAGCTTAAAAGAAGGTTACCGCGTTGCTTTTGAACTGATATTATCCTGTTTTTAAGAAAATGAAAGAGAAGAGGTACAGAGAAGATGATTACTGTCAGTGCATGCCTGATTGTAAAAAATGAAGAAAATGTATTGACCCGCTGTCTTTTAAGCCTGAAGGATCTGGTTGATGAGATAGTTCTTGTAGATACCGGATCAACAGACAGAACAAAGGAGATAGGGAAACAGTTTGGGTGCAGAATCTTTGATTTTACATGGGTAGATGATTTTGCCGCTGCAAGAAATTTCTCTTTTGAAAAAGCAGGGATGGATTATATCTATGTGGCGGATGCCGATGAGATCATTGATGAGGAAAACAGAAAGCGGTTTATGGATTTAAAGCAATGTATTCTGCCCGAGATAGAAATAGTACAGATGAAATACACCAATCAGCTGCAGTTTAATACAACGTATAACTTTGATTGCGAGTACCGTCCCAAATTATTTAAAAGAAACCGCAGATTTGAGTGGCTGGATCCCGTTCATGAAACTATACGCTTAGATCCGATTATATTTGACAGCGAAATCGAAATCATACATATGCCGGAAGGAAATCATTCAAAGCGTGATTTTGGTATTTTCAGAAAACTGATAGCAAAAGGAATTCCTCTTTCTAAGAAGCTTCGTTCCATGTATGCCAGGGAACTGTTTATTTCCGGAGAGGATCAGGATTTTCTGGATGCGGAAGCTTATTTTACCGGTCTGTTGTCAGAAGACAGGGCAGAAGAAGAGTTGAAAATTATTCAGTGTGTTTTGACGAGATGCGGACGGATAAAGCATGATGGAACCCAGATCTTAAAAAATGCACTGAAGAATATTGCTTGCGGAAAAGCCAGTGCGGAGGTCTGTTATGATGTCGGAGAGTATTTTATGGAAGTGGGAGATCTGCAGGAAGCAGTGATCTGGTTTTATAATGCAGCCTATGAAACGGAATGTGAACTGAATATCAGGTATTCGAAGGAACTCCCTCTTCTTAAACTTGCCAGATGTTACGAACTGTCGGGAGATATCACGCAGTCAAAGCTGTATCAGGAACTTGCCCAGAATGCAGTGGAGAAGTAAGCTTTAAGAGATTAGGAAATATAAAACGTGGCAGAAGTCAAAAGAGTCTGGTCTCTTATGACTTCTGCCACGTCTCTGCCTGTAACGGAGAGTTTACGGCAGTGCTTTAGTAATTTTCAGCTTTTCTTTCAAAATAGGCTTTCGGATGTGCGCATACCGGACAAATCTCAGGAGCATCCGCACCTTCGTGAATATAACCGCAGTTGCGGCACTTCCAGCCAAGGGGAGCATCGCCCTTAAAGGTTTTATCATTCTTTAAGCTGTCTAACAGCTTTAAATATCTCTTTTCATGAGAGGCTTCTACCTTACCGACAAATTCAAACTTCAGTGCAAGCTCTGTGAACCCTTCTGCTCTAGCTTCTTCAGCCATTCTTTTATACATATCTGTCCACTCATAGTTTTCACCTTCTGCAGCATCCACAAGGTTCTCTTCCGGAGTGCCAATGCCGTGCAGTTCTTTAAACCACATCTTAGCATGCTCCTTCTCCTGGTCAGCAGTTTCCAGATATAACGCAGCCATCTGCTCATATCCGGATTTTTTTGCAGCAGACGCATAAAAAGTATACTTATTTCTTGCCATGGACTCGCCGGCAAATGCATCTTTTAAATTCTGTTCTGTTTTTGTACCCGCATATTTAGACATCGTAAAAACCCTCCTGTTCGAAAATGGATTTAGCCGAAGTATCTTTCCAGTAAGCCTTTGAATGCTTTTCCGTGGCGTGCTTCATCCTTAGCCATCTCATGTACGGTATCATGAATTGCATCTAAGTTTAATGCTTTGGCACGCTTTGCAAGATCAAATTTGCCTGCTGTTGCGCCGTTTTCAGCTGCTACTCTTAATTCCAGATTCTTCTTTGTGCTGGAGGATACACATTCGCCTAATAATTCAGCAAACTTGGAAGCATGCTCAGCTTCTTCGTGAGCAGCCTTCTCGTAATATAAGCCGATTTCAGGATAGCCTTCTCTGTGAGCAGCTCTGGACATGGCAAGGTACATTCCAACCTCGGTACATTCGCCTTCAAAATTCGCTCTTAAATCCTTCATGATATCTTCAGGAGAACCCTGAGCTACACCAATCTCATGCTCGCAGGCCCAGGACATATCTTCGTCCTGTAATTTAAACTTCTCAGAACCAGCTTTACATACTGGACAGAATTCCGGAGCTGTCTCTCCTTCGTGAACATAACCGCATACTGTACAAACCCATTTTTTCATGATCTCATGTCTCCTTTTATTTTAATTTTTTATTTGTAGTGTTTTGGTAATCGATAACAATAATGATTACTGATATTAAATTACCACATGTTTTATCCTATGTCAAGAGAAATTCTCAATTATTTTTCAGACAATCATTACAAGTGCCGTAAAAATAGATCTTGTGACTGTCAACCTGACCCTCCGCATGTTTTTGAGCCAGATGATTAATGCTGTCCATAGGTTCCATAGGCAGATCATATACCTGCCCGCATTTCCTGCATACAAAATGATAATGCGGTGATGTGTCCGCATCAAAGTGATCGGCGCCGTCTCCACAGGTCAGCTTCTGAATTTCCCCCAGTTCCACCAGAAGGTTTAAATTCCGGTAGACGGTACCAAGGCTGATATTGGGGAATTCTTCGCGAATCGAAGTGTATAAGGCGTCGGCAGTGGGGTGATCGTGTCTCGCCATTAAACAGGACTTTATAGATTCCCGCTGACGGCTGTACTTTAATGTTTTCATGGCCGCTCCTTTTCTATAAACAATAATTATAGTAGTAATTGTTACTATTTAATAATATAGGATTCTAACCCATTTGTCAATCTGCAGTTAAATCTATATATTTTCCTTTGCAATCCGGATAAATTCTTCTGTAGCCTGAGACAGGTATCTGCCCTTATGGCACCCAAACGCGAGAATGCCATGGCTGCGCATGTAATTTAACGAAAAGTAATTTAGACCGGCTTTTTTCATAACAGCACCGGCGCCGTCCTGGTTTCCTGACATAAACATCTTAGGATAGAAGGTGATGCCCATACCCTTTGATGCAAGGGCAAGAACTGTTTCAATATTCTCTGTCTCCAAAAGAATGTTTGGAGAAAGCTGAGCCTCTTCAAATATTTCATCGGCAATGGTGCGTACCCGGTTCCCTTTATTGATGAGAAGATAGGGGCAATCCTTTAAAAGTGTCACATCCGCATTGGATTCCAGTTCCTTTTTAATCTCATCCTGCCTGCCCGGAAAATACCGGTCTAAGATCTGGTCAGGAACTACCAGAAGGATTTCTTCTTCGCAGATGGGAACTGTCTCTACATTTTCCGCTTTAAATGGAAGAAGGTCAATCATAAGATCAATCTCTCCGTGAATCAGCGCATTGCTTAGTTCAGACGAATTTCCTTCTACCAGATGAAGTTCGATATTGGGAAACTTCTCCTGGAAGGCGGGAAGAATGACAGGAAGAAGAAAGCGCCCTCTGGTATGGGATACACCGATGGAGAGCTGTCCGATGGTAAAATCTTTAATGTCTGCTAACTGGCGGTATGTTTCATCCTTTAAATCCAGAAGCTCTTTGGCACGGATCTTTAAGGCACGGCCCGCATAGGTCAGTGTCAGGGGCATGGTACGGTTAAAGAGCTGAACATCAAATTCTTTTTCCATATTAGAGATATGGTTGCTTAAAGACTGCTGGGAAATATAAAGCCGTCTTGCGGCTCTTGTAATATTTAATTCTTCCGCAACAGCCAGAAAATATTCCAGGTTCAGGAAGTTAATCATAGATAAGCCTCCAGCTTTGGTATATAGGGGAGAAGCCGGTCAATGGAGCTGTTTACAACCAGTTCCTGGGGAAATGATAATTCATCAAGCAGCTCTAAAGCGCGGGTATGATTCCCAACATCAGCCTCAATGTGGGCGTCGCTGTTTATAATAATGGATGCTCTGTAGCGGCGGCATAAATCCAGCATAATCTCATAGTTCTCCCTTGCGTTTTTTCTGGGACTTAAGGGGTGAAGGGAACTGGAATTGACCTCCAGAAGGGTGTGGTTTTCTGCCGCTGCACAGACTATGGTATCGTAATCCACCGGAAAGCGGCTGTCATCCGGGTGTCCGATAATCTTTACATAGGGATTTTCTATAGCGCCTGTATAGGCACTTGTATTCTGGGCCATGGTTCCGTTTTTATAGCAGGGTTCATGAATGCTTGCTATGGAATAGTCCAGTTTTTCAAGAAGACCTTCTCTTAAGTCGATCCGGCCGGTATAGTCAAGTATATTCAGCTCTGCTCCCATAAGAATATGAATTCCGTAGAGCGTGCGTGGGATCACTTTAAAATTAATAAAATAAAATTCGTGGCATGTTCCTGGCATTTTTGGTGCGTGGTCCGTGGAACCCATGAGAGCGAGTCCTTTTTCAGAGGCAGATCTTGTCATTTCATACAACGTGTTGTATGCATGTCCGCTGGCCACGGTGTGAGTATGCAGGTCCATTATGTCCTTCATCATGTTTGTCCTTTCTGTTGCAAAGCCGGATCTTTAATTCGGCAAGTATGTATTTTTCTTAGAATATAACATATTTTTCCTGAGAAAACTATAGAAATATCGGGCGGGATGTGTTAAATATATACTTAGATTATGCCTGAAACAAGGTATTTTATGAATGGAGGAATTCTTATGGAAGAAGAGATGAAGACAGATGCTGTTTCCCAGGAGCATGTGGAAACCATGGATGATTATGCGGCTGAGCTGGAGGCATCCTTTAAACGCGTCAGAGAAGGCGATACAGTAACCGGAACAGTAATCCGTGTAAGCGAGGACCAGGTTTTTCTGGATTTAAAATATTATGCCGAAGGAATCATTAATAAAGAGGACTTAAGCAGTGATCCTGATTTTAACCCTCTTGTTGAAATTCATACGGGAGATGAAATCACCGCAACCGTTATAAGCACCGATGACGGGGAAGGAAACCTTGTGCTATCCAGAAAGCTTCAAAATGATCAGGCAGCATGGGAGAAGTTACGGATCATGATGGAAGACCGCACCATGATAGCGATAAAGATATCAGAGATTGTAAAAGGCGGAGCTGTGGTTTACCTGGAAGGAATCCGCGGTTTTATACCCGCTTCCAAGCTGGCTGCGGAGTATGTTGAAAATCTGGAGGATTTTAGCGGAAAGACCATTGATGTAACAGTGATTACTGCTGACGAAGAGAACCGGAAGCTGGTACTGTCCGGAAAAGAACCTGCATTATTAAAACAGAAAGAAGAGACCAGCAGAAAGATTGCCAAATGTCAGGCTGGAGCGGTTATGGAAGGAACGGTTGATACCATAAAGGATTACGGTGCATTTATTAATCTGGAAAACGGTCTTTCCGGTCTCCTCCACATTTCTCAGATCAGCAATCAGAGAATTAAGCACCCGGGCGCGGTTTTAAAGGAAGGACAGACTGTAAAGGTAAAAATTATCTCGACTGCAGATAATAAGATCAGTTTAAGCATGAAGGCGGTGGAAGACGGTGAGGAAGAAGCAGCAGAGATCTTTGATTACAAAGAAGAGGGAAGTGCATCTACCGGACTTGCAAATCTTTTAAAAGGATTAAAATTTTAGAAACTGGGTAAAAACAATATAAAATATCGGGTTTCTATGGTATACTGTTTAAAGAGTAGCAGGGGCTGTCGTTTGGGCTGCCCCTGTCTCACTGATTCAAACAGGTTGCCAAGGGAGGGGGAATGTGGAATGAATATTCCCAAATCATTTGATCAGGTTGACCAGTGGAAATCCATCATATTTTTGTATGACTCAGCATTAAGGGAAATTAATACAAAAATAGAGATACTCAATAATGAGTTTGTGCATATCTATAATTACAACCCCATTGAGCACATCAAGTCAAGACTTAAAACGCCGGACAGTATTGTCAAAAAATTAAAGCGGTACGGGTACGATGTGACCATTGATAATATGGTGGAAAAGTTAAACGATATTGCAGGAATCCGGATTATCTGCTCGTTTACTTCAGATATTTATCATATTGCGGAGATGATAACAAAGCAAAGTGATGTAACAGTCCTTTATGTAAAGGATTATATTGAGAATCCAAAGCCCAACGGATATAAAAGCTACCACATGGTAGTTACCATCCCCATTTATCTGACGGATGGGCCGGTTGATACCAAGGTGGAGATTCAGATCAGAACTGTAGCCATGGATTTCTGGGCAAGTCTGGAGCATAAGATTTACTACAAATTTGAAGGCAATGCCCCGGCATATCTGCAGCAGGAGCTGAAAGCCTGTGCAGATGTGGTCAATATGCTAGATAAAAAGATGTTTTCTTTGAATCAGGCCATTCTGGAACTGAGTGAAGCACAAAAGCCCATACCAGACGGCGGAGACAGTAAGGCAGAGGAAGAATAAAAGAAAAGGTGCAGCCTTGACGATTCCGCCCGCTTAAGGCTGTTTTTTAACTTCATAAAAAGAAGGTTGTTCTATGGGCACATTAACAAAAGACACATTTAAGATTCTTAAATATAATCAGAGAAATGGGTTAATCTTCACGCTGCTGTTTCGCCTGGTTACAGCTCCTTTGTATCTGCTTGCTTTAAATGCAGGTCTTGAGTTTGCGCTTAAAATGGCTGATTACAGCTATTTAACTGCGTCAAATATCGGTTCCTTTCTGATAAAACCATGGACAGCAGTGATCATTGCTGCTCTTTTGATTTTTGGGATATTAATAATGCTTTTGGAAACAGGCTGCCTGATTACACTGTATCAGGGAGCATTCTACTTCAGAAAGCTAAGTTTGTGGCAGATTCTGGCGGGAGGATTATCAAAACTTCTTGATGAGATCCGCCGGAAAAACTGGCAGCTGGGACTTCTGGTTCTGGCGGATTATTTTATTACGAATCTGTATCTGATTTATCGGGTATTTACCCATGTAAAACCAATTAATTTCGTTACTTCTGAGTTACTGAGGCAGCCATGGGGACGGGTCCTGCTGGCAGCTTCCATTCTTCTGATCCTGTTTTTTGTGGTTCCGGGGCTTTATGTATTTCATACCTGTATGGTGGAGCAGAAGCGGTTCCGGGACGGCTATTTAAAAAGCTGGTGGCTTTTGAGACGCAGGATGTTTGAGGTCCTGCCTCTGATGCTTGTTTATTATGGGCTTGCCATCCTTGCTCTTTGGGCGCTTTACGGATTTTGTGTGCTGCTTACCGCTGTGGCAGTTACCCTGTTTACAGATAACCGTCTGGCACTTGCTGTGCTTCCGGCAGCCTGTGACTGGATCGAGCTGGTCCTTATTTTCTTTTCCAGCATGCTTCTGGCTGTGGGCAAATACGGGGCTGTCAGTGTTCAGTATTTCCGGTTTAACAGCAGGATTTCCAGAAAGGCGGCAGCCATTGGTTATGAGGGCAAGCCTTTTGGAAACCGGAAGACAGCAGGAATCATCATGTCAGCTGCGACGGCGATTTGTCTGCTGTCCCTCTTTTACGTTTTAAGAAACGGTTCTGTGATAACCGGAGATATGCTCAGTGAGATTCAGATCACTGCGCACCGGGGCAGTTCCAATGAGGCGCCGGAGAATACCATGGCTGCACTTCATAAGGCAGTGGATGATCTGGCTGATTATGCAGAGATTGATGTACAGGAGACAAAGGACGGGATCGTTGTACTGGGACACGACTTTACTTTGAACCGGGTGGCTGGCATAAACCGGACCATCGGTTCCTATGATTATGATGATTTGGTCAGGCTGGATGTAGGTTCCTGGTTTTCTGATGAATACAGAGGAGAGTATATACCCACCCTGCAGGAAGCCATGGAATATTGCAAAGGGAAGATTAATTTAAACATTGAGATTAAAAACCTGGGTGAGGACAGTGACTTACCGGAAAAGGTGGTACAGCTGATCGATGAATATCAGATGGAAGAGCAGTGCGTGGTGACTTCCACACGTTTTTCCTATCTGGTCAGAATTAAAAAGACAGATCCCCAGATCCGGACCGGCTATATCATATCTGCGGCATACGGGAACTTTTATTCCAGTGATTCCATAGATTTTATCAGCCTTCGTTCCAACTTTATCAATGAACGGCTGGTGGAGGCTGCACATGAAAAAGGAAAGACGGTACACGCCTGGACCGTGAACGGGAAAAGCGAGATGGAACGAATGAAGATGCTGGGAGTTGATAATATCATTACAGATTACCCCATACTTGCGCGTGAGATTGTCTACCGTGAGGCTGCCACAGAAAGTCTGCTGGAATATTTACAGCTGGTATTAAAATAGACAGGAGAACATACATGAGAATTGTATTACAGCGGGTTGCCCATGCTTCAGTTACTGTAGATGGGCATGAGACCGGCTCTATTGGAAAAGGCTTTCTTCTTCTGTTAGGAGTTTCTGACACGGATACGGAAGAGATTGCGGATAAGATGGTGGATAAAATATGCAGACTCAGAATTTTTCCCGATGAAAACGGGAAGACTAATTTATCCTTATCCCAGGTGGAGGGGGAGATTCTGGTAGTGAGCCAGTTTACTCTCTATGCTGACTGCAGAAAAGGAAACCGGCCCAGCTTTGCGGGTGCAGGATCGCCGCAGCTGGCTAACCACCTTTATGAATATGCTGCAGCACGATTTGGAACTTTTGCGAAGAGGGTTCAGACCGGCAGCTTCGGTGCAGATATGAAGGTTTCTTTATTAAACGACGGACCATTTACGCTGGTATTAGACAGCGAGACGATATGTCCGGCAACGACTTAACGAATGAGCAGGGAAAAACCCCTGACAATAACGGAGGATGATTTACCATGGATAAAACAATTGGACAAAAACTTCAGGATGAACTGACATTTAAGTTTCCCCACATCGGAAAAGATGCGCCGGAACAGATGGAACAGGCAGATCTGTTCTGCAATGGATATAAGCGGTTTCTTGATAATGGAAAGACAGAACGGGAGTGTGTAAGAGAAGCCGTTGCCATGCTGGAGATGCAGGGCTATGTGCCTTTTGACGGAACAAAGTCCTACCGGCCGGGAGATAAAGTATACCAGGTTAACAGAGGGAAAGCGATCCTTGCAACTACCTTTGGAACACAGGGACTTGAGAAGGGACTTCGCATCAACGGTGCTCATATCGATTCTCCAAGACTTGATTTAAAACCCAATCCTGTTTATGAAAAGAACGATCTGGCTTACTTCAAGACCCACTATTACGGCGGAATCCGCAAATACCAGTGGGCGACTATTCCATTATCCATGCATGGTGTGATTATTAAAAAAAGCGGAGAAGTGATTGAGGTTAATATCGGTGAAAAGGAAGGCGATCCTGTATTCTGTATCACAGACTTACTTCCCCATCTGGCGGCGGAACAGAATGACAGAAAGCTTGGGGAAGGGTTGAAGGGAGAGGAACTGAATGTTGTCATCGGATCTTTGCCTTTTAATGATGAGGCTGAAATAAAAGAACCGGTTAAGCTGATGACTCTCAAACTTTTAAACGACCGTTTTGGAATTACGGAAACAGATTTTTTACGTGCTGAGATCGAGCTGGTTCCGGCACAGAAAGCCAGTGATGTTGGTCTGGACCGCAGCATCATCGGTGCATACGGTCAGGATGACAGGGTATGTGCCTATACAGCGCTTATGGCGGAGATAGATGCAGTGAAACCGGAATATACCACAGTGACCGTACTGGCAGACAAGGAAGAGATCGGTTCTGACGGCAATACCGGATTAAACTCTCACTTTGTTCTTCATTACATCGAAGACCTGGCTGAAGTGGCGCATGCAAATGTGAGAACTGTCCTGCGCAATTCCATGTGCTTATCTTCTGATGTCAATGCAGCTTTTGATCCGACCTTTGCCTCCGTTTACGAGGAGCGCAATTCCTGCTATTTAAATAAAGGCTGTGTTTTGACAAAGTATACCGGTGTCAGGGGAAAAGCAGGATCAAACGATGCCAGCGCGGAACTGATGGCAAAGGTAATTGCCATGATGGAGAAGGAAGGCGTATACTGGCAGATCGGTGAACTTGGCGCAGTAGACCAGGGCGGCGGCGGAACAATTGCCAAGTATGTGGCTGCGATGGATGTAGATGTGGTTGATTTAGGTGTGCCGATTTTGTCCATGCATTCCCCCTTTGAGCTTTCTTCCAAACTGGATGTTTATAATACATATAAGGCATTCCAGGCATTTTACAAATAATAACGGAATATTGAAATTTTTGTTAATTTCGGGAAAGTGCTTTTTTTACTGTGTCCAGTATGGTATAACTGACAGGAAGCAGTACGAATATGATATATAATTTTAGAAGGAAAAAGGATTGTATTATGAAAAAAATTTTAAATGTATGTATGTGCGGACTTGTTGCCGCCGCTATTGTAACCGGCTGTTCCAAGAAACCGGCAAATGAAACGACAGCAGCACCTGAAACAACACAAGCTGCGGCTACTGAATCCTCCGCACAGGAAACTGTTCCGTCTGTAGACTTATCAAAAGTGGATAACGGAACGATTACGCTGGGTAATTACAAGGGCATTGAAGTAAAAAGAGATGCTGTGGAAGTGACAGATGAGGAAGTGCAGCAGGCGATCCAGAGTGATCTGGCAGCTCATGAAAAAGATGTGGAAGTAGAACGTGCCGTACAGTCCGGCGATGTTGTAAACATTGATTTTGTAGGAAAAAAGGATGGCACAGCATTTGACGGCGGTACCGCCCAGGGCTATGATTTAACCATTGGATCCAATCAGTTCATTCCTGGTTTTGAAGAAGGAATTATCGGAGCAAAAAAGGGAGACAAACTCTCTTTGGATCTTACCTTCCCACAGGAATACAACAACAAGGATCTGGCAGGACAGCCGGTAGTATTTGAAGTAACGGTCAACACTATTAAAGAAAAACAGACTCCTGAGTTAAATGATGCATTTGTACAGGAAAACACAGAGTTCAAGACGGTTGACGAATATAAGGAAAACCAAAAACAGACTCTTCTTCAGAATAAGAATGACCAGGCAGATCAGAATGTAAAAAGCAATATTTATGATGCTGTTTTAGCAAATTCTACGGTTGAGGCGAATCAGGAAGCGATTGATGCCAATGTAGAGAATGTAGTTGCCAGATACACCAATCAGGCGGCAGCTTATGGCATGGACTTTGCATCATTTATCACTGCGTTTACTGGAATGAAGGAAGAAGATTTCAGAAGTACAGTGAAGACTCAGGCGGAAGGAATCGTAAAACAGAGACTGGTATTAAATGCGATTGCTGAAAAAGAGGGAATCACCGTAAACGATGATGACCGCAAGGATGTAGCCGAGAAGATGGGTTACGAAAGTGTAGACAGCATGATCCAGGCAGCAGGACAGTATGAAGTAGATGATTATATCATCAGCAATAAAGTACTGGATTTCTTAAAAGAGAACGCTAAAATAACGGAATAAATCACATACCATAGGGGGAACCTTTATGCAGCTTTTAAAGGACAGAATACGGAAGGACGGAAAGATCAAGTCCGGTGACGTACTGAAAGTAGACAGCTTTTTAAATCACCAGATGGACATAAAGCTGTTCGTGGAGATCGGAAAAGAGTTTAAGAGACGATTTGCAGATGAAGAAGTCAACAAGATCCTGACCATCGAGGCTTCCGGCATCGGTATCGCCTGTATTGTGGCTCAGTATTTTGATGTTCCTGTTGTATTTGCCAAGAAATCCAAGACGAAGAATATTGCCGGAGATGTTTATACCACTCAGGTAGAATCCTTTACCCATGGAAGAACCTATGATGTGATGGTATCCAAGGAATTTTTAGGTGCTGGTGATAAGGTGCTGCTCATTGATGATTTCTTAGCCAACGGTAAAGCGTTAGAGGGGCTTGCAGCGATTGTAAGAGACTCCGGCGCAGAACTGGTAGGAGCAGGAATTGTTATTGAGAAGGGATTTCAGCCCGGCGGAGACCACCTTCGTTCCGAAGGAATCCGGGTAGAATCCCTGGCAATTGTGGAAAGTATGGATGAAACCACCGGTACCATCTGTTTTCGAGGTGATCGATGACCGGGAAGAGAAAAGCCCTGTTTTTTGATATTGACGGCACGCTTTTTTCGGAAATTAACCGGAATGTGCCGGAGAGCGCAAAACAGGCCGTTGAACGTGCAAGAGAGGCAGGGCATCTGGTATTTATCAATTCCGGACGCACGTACTGTCTGACTGGACCCATACGGTCTATCCTGCAGGTAGATGGCTATTGCTGCGGCTGCGGGACACGGATTGTGGCGGGGGATGAAGTTCTTTACTCCGCCGCGATCCCTCATGAAACAGGCATTAAGATTAAAAAGATGATCCTGGAATATGGTCTTGACGGGGTTTTAGAGGGAACAGAAAGCTGTTATTTTAATAAAGAGGAATCACGGATCGAACAGGTCAGAATCATGAAGGAGCATATGGCTCTTGAAGGAAACTGCTCTCCTTTTGGCTGGGATGAAGACTGTTATGACTTTGATAAATTCTGCGTTATGGAAGATGAACAAAGTGATATGAAGGGATTCGCCCGGGAACTGGGGCTGGATTTTGATATAATAAACCGGGGCGGCGGATTTTACGAATGCGTTCCCGCGGGACACTCCAAGGCGACTGCCATTGAGGAAGTGATAAAGCATTATGGAGTAGACCTTGCGGATACATATGTATTCGGTGACAGCACCAATGATTTACCCATGTTTGAGTATGCCAGGAACTGCATTCTCATGGGGCACCACAGTGTGGAACTGGAGCCTTATGCCACGTTCTATACAAAGAATGTGGAAGACGACGGAGTGGCCTATGCAATGAAGAAGCTGGGACTTGTTTAACACATCGGTAAGATATATAAAAAACATGGGATTGGCAATAACCGGTCCCATGTTTTTTGCTGTTTAATTTAATTTGCCTAAAATGCTTCTGGCAACGCTGATTCCGTTGGCGGAGGCCTGCTGAAGTCCTCTTGTTACAGAGGCACCATCTCCGATGGCACGCAGTCCCAGCACACTGGTTTCGAAATCACTGTTAACGACTACTTTATTGGAATAGAATTTAACTTCCACACCGTAAAGAAGAGTCTCATCACTGGCGATACCAGGCGTAACCTTATCAAGAGCCAGCAGCATTTCCTTAATATCAACCATAATTCTGTGAGGGAACACCAGGGACAAATCGCCGGGAACCGCATCCTTTAAGGTGGGGATGATATTGTTCCGGCATAATCTCTCCTCTGTGGTACGTCTGCCTCTCTGGAAATCTCCAAAGGTCTGTACCAGAATTCTGCCGTCACACAGCATGTTGCTTAGCTGTGAAATATGTTTTCCGTATTCAATTGGTGTCTTAAATGGTTTGGTAAAGTTTTTGGATACCAGAATCGCAAAGTTTGTGTTATTGGTTTTGTACTCCTGTGATTTGTAGGCGTGTCCATTGACCACTGCCAGTCCGTTCTCGTAGTATTCCGTAGCTACTTCTCCGGAAGGATTGGTACAGAAGGTACGTACCTTATCATCAAAGGTTGGCGTGTAATAAACCAGCTTTGCTTCATAGAGATTCTTATTTAAGAATTCCATTACTTCATCTCTGACTTCAACACGGACACCGATATCAACGGTTCCGACCTTTGTCTCAATTCCATGGTTTCCGCAGATATGACTGAACCAGTCAGATCCTTCCCGGCCGATGGCGGAGACAATCTCAGGAGCCTCGTAGACCTCATCTTTATCAGTAATAATTCCTCTGGCCTGGTTATCCTCAATGATGATATCCTTAACCATGGTATTAAATTCCATCTCCACACCCTGTGTCAGTAAATGCTCCTGGAGACGGGTGTAGATTTTATAGCCTTCCTCCGTACCAAGATGGCGGATCGGGCATTCGATCAGCTTTAAATTGGCGTTAATGGCTTTGCGGCGGATCTCCTGAATCTCCTTCTGTTTGTCCACACCGTAAACATTGGTATCAGCGCCGAATTTTAAATAAATATTGTCAGATTCTTTTAACAGTTCTACGGTTTTGTCATATCCCAGTATTTCGGGAAGATTACCTCCGACATCAGGGGATAACGATAATTTACCGTCTGAGAATGCTCCTGCACCTGCAAATCCAGTGGTTATGGAGCATGGTTTGCAGCCTACACATACTTTGGTTGTACGTTTGGGACAGGTACGTTTTTCAATAGGACGGCCCTTTTCAATCATAAGGATTTTTAAATCCGGTTTTTTCTCGATCAGTTCATAGGCGCAGAAAATACCGGAGGGGCCTGCACCGATGATGATCACATCGTAATTTTTTGAAGCTTCCTTCATGAACATCACTCCTTTTTCCTTCTAACCCTTATAGTCAACTATTGAGGTAGTTGGTAGAAACGTTCAACCAATTTTGAACTTATATAAGCGCAACGGTTTTATTTTATCATAATGACAGGAGATATGACAAGGGACATGAGTATAAAATTTCTATAACAGGGATGATTGCCACAGCATCTTTTCCTTTAAATATACTGCTTTAGTGTCCGGTTGATTTTATTTCTGGTTAAAGTTAAATATGCAGCCGATTTGGGATAAGTTTCAAATGTAATCGGCTCCGATAAATCCTCTTCCAAAAGCTTTATAACAGCTTCCCTGCCGATATACCATTCCAGCAGTTTTAACGCCCTGTGGTCCTGTATGGCCTCATATAGAACCATAAGACGTATGGATTCCTCCGGATTCTTATCCGCTCCGGGATAAACTAAAAATGCATCACCGGAAGGAAAACTCCCTCCGCTGTCAGTGACGAGGTAGGGGTTAATATGTTCCATGGAGTATTCAGAATTATAGAAGTTAAAACCCCAGTGGAGAATTCCTTCAATTCCGAACTTATAGACCTGGATTCCATAGATGCGGTTCCGCGCTGATGGCATGGCCATAAAGCGATTGGCAACACCCACACACTGGGCGGTACAATAGTAGCTCCATAAATGAGGAACACCGTGCTGTAAAAATGGTTCTATGTGGTCGGTGGCACAAACAGGACGCTCAGCCAGACCTGCCTCATAAAAAGAATATTCGGAAAGAGCATCAATCAGCTTACAGTCTTTTAAATGGCTCATTACCGATTCTCTGGCTGCTGCATAAGATTCCAAATGGGCGCTTCTTGGTTCGTCTGAAATATGGAACCAGGTATCGTCGAGAATACCAAGTATTTTCAGTTCCTCCTTCAGGGCAGGAAGAAACTGATTGAGAAAACAGGTGTATTCACCTAAGGCTTTCGTATGCCAGCCAAACCGTTTCACAGTCTCCCCGTTTACAGTCACCAGGATTTTTGGAGCAAAGCCCGCTCCCCACTGGGTAAACAGATGTGCCATTTCAAAATATTTAATACCGGATGCCTTGCAGATTGCCACCCATCGTTTCAGTCTGGTAAAATCAAATTGATAGTGATTGTTTTCTTCCGTTATTTCAACCAGTTGAATGGTGGTCCGTTCCCCGCCCTTTGCAGTGTCAAGAGGAGGGGTGAAAATGGGAGTAAGTATCATGTTCATGCCCTTTTTGCCATAAAGGGTAATAAAATTTTCAAGGATATGCCAGTGCTCTTCCGAAAATACGGGAACATGATAATAATCGGCCAGACAGTCTCCATGAAACCATTCCGTATGAATCAGCTCCTGATCCGGCAATGATGCCGGAATGACTTCGATTACGGCGGTAACCGAGGCGGCTGTTAATCCGGTTCCATTTATCAGTGAAACGGTGACAGGATAAAACCCACGCGGGATATCATGGGTAAGTGACAGGTCAACCCAAAGGCTTTGCCACACACCGGGAAGGAGCACAAATTCATCCTGATCCAGATTTCTAAGGAGATCCGGATAAAGCCCAGGTGTATGGCGAAGATAATTGCTGTCGCGCTTTATATGTGCCGGATATGCAGAGGGAACGGAGATTACCTGTCGGATATTGATATATTTTTCCAATACAGAATCGATATCAACCCGCAGGGTTTCTTTCTCGTTTCCGGTAAAAGAGCAGGCGGCCTGAAAGGAAACCGTTTCGCCGTAAAGTCCGCTAAGGCGGCAGCATTCCGGAAAGAATAAGGGCTCTTCATCGGCAAAAACCTTGCTTAGTGAGCTTAAAAGAATCATACGGTAGCAATTGTTCTGTTTTTCCATATCGTTATTCCTCCCTGAATAGTTACATTATAACTTCCCATGTATCTATTATCAATGGAATAAAATAAATCTGTCATTCTGCCTTTACATCCTTCTTTTAAACTGTTAAAATGAAAAGAATCGCGTTAGGTACCCCTGTATGGGAAATCTAACGCTTTTCGGGCGTTCATAAAACGCCCCGATCAGTCATGAAACGCAACTGCTGTTAATATAGACAATAATAAGGAGAATCATCATGTACATCATCGCAGGATTAGGTAATCCAACAAGAGAATATGATAAAACAAGACACAATGTAGGTTTTGAGGCTATTGATGTTCTGGCGGATAAACTGGGAATCCGCGTGACAGAAAAGAAGCACAAAGCTGTGTACGGTATGGGAATGGCGGGATTTAAAAAGGTGATTCTTTCAAAACCTCAGACCTATATGAATTTAAGCGGAGAGAGTATCCGTTCCATGGCTGACTTTTATAAGGTGGAGCCGGAGAATATTATTGTCATCTGTGATGACATCAACCTTTCAGAGGGGCAGCTTCGCATTCGTCTAAAAGGAAGTGCAGGCGGTCACAACGGGCTGAAAAATATCATTCAGCATATAGGAACCCAGGAATTTCCAAGAATCAGAGTCGGAGTGGGTGAAAAACCAAAAGAGATGGATCTGGCAGACTATGTGTTGGGGCGGTTCCCGAAAGAGCAGGAGTCTGTTATGGCCGATGCTTACCGGGCGGCGGCAGAAGCGGCAATCATGATGGTGGAAGACGGCGCCGAAAAGGCGATGAATTATTTCAACAGAAAGAAATAAGGAGATTTCATGAACGATCTATTTGAAAAACCATTAAAGGAACTGAAGGACTTTGAGGGTCTTTGCTTTGATCTGGCAAAGAAGGCCGGACCAGTCATGGCAAGCGGCTGTATGGATTCCCAGAAGGTTCATCTGATGTATGAAGCGGCAAAACAGGAAGGTCTTAAACTGGTAGTGACATATGACGATACCAGGGCAAGAGAGATCTATGAGGACCTTCGCTTTTTTGATTCCAACGCGTGGCTTTATCCTGCAAGGGACTTGCTGTTTTTCAATGCAGATATCCATGGAAACCTGCTTACCAAGCAGAGAATGGCAGTTTTCCGTCATTTAATGGAACAATCCTCGGGATGGGTGGTAACAACCTTTGACGGATTGATGGACCATCTCATGCCTCTTGCTGATTTGAAAAAACAGGCACTTCTCGTCAAAGGCGGTCAGATCATTGATGTGGAAATATGGAAAAAGCGGCTGACACAACTGGGATATGAGCGAATGGGCCAGGTAGATGGCATGGGGCAGTTTTCCATCCGCGGCGGTATCATAGACATTTTCCCGTTAACAGAAGAGCTTCCTGTTCGTATTGAGCTTTGGGACAATGAGGTGGACTCCATCCGAACCTTTGATTTAGAAAGTCAGAGATCCATAGAGCAGCTTGATGAGATCTGTATTTATCCGGCGACAGAAATGGTTCTTACCTCCCAGCAGATTAATGAGGGTATGGAAGAACTTCAAAAGGAGCTGAAAAAATATGAAAAGGATTTGAGGGCGCAGTCAAAGATTGAGGAAGCAGCCAGGATCCGTTCTATTGTATCAGAACTCATAGAAGGCTTAAAGGAGGGCTGGAAGCAGCACGGACTTGATGGCTATATTCATTATTTCTGTAAGGGAAGTGTGTCCTTTCTGGATTATTTTTCTCCTGAAAATACGGTCTTTTTTCTGGATGAGCCGGAGCGGCTTAAGGAAAAGGGAGAGACCGTTGAGATGGAATTTCGGGAAAGTATGATTCATCGTCTGGAAAACGGTTATCTCCTTCCAGGACAGACCAGTCTTCTCTATCCGGCAAAAGAGATGTTGGCCAGAATCCAGATGAAAAGCGGTGTTTATTTAACCGGCCTGGAACAGAAGCTGTCAGGCTTTGTGGTAAAAAACCGCTACAGCTTTCAGGTTAAGAACGTAAATTCCTACCAGAACAGTTTCGAACTGCTTATTAAGGATTTAACCAGATGGAAACGGGAGGGGTACCGGGTCATTCTTCTATCCGCTTCCAGGACCAGGGCCAGCCGTCTGGCCGGCGATTTAAGGGAATATGAATTACGTGCGTACTGTCCGGACGACAAGGATGGGGAGCATGAGGTAAAACCAGGGGAGATCCTGGTTACTTACGGCAGCATTCACCGCGGCTTTGAATATCCCATGATTAAATTCCTGGTTATTACCGAAGGCGATATGTTCGGTATGGAAAAGAAGAAGCGCAAACGGAAAAAGACGGTGTATGAAGGCACCAGAATCCAGAACTTCTCTGACCTTTCCGTAGGCGATTATGTGGTACATGAAGATCATGGTCTGGGAATTTACCGCGGAATTGAAAAGATTGAACAGGACGGCGTGATCAAGGATTACTTAAAGGTGGAATATGCGGAAAACGGCAATCTTTATCTTCCTGCCACAAGGCTTGACGGAATCCAGAAGTATGCCGGTGCTGAAGCAAAGAAGCCAAAGCTCAACCGTCTTGGAGGAGACCAGTGGAATAAAACAAAAACCAGAGTAAAGGGTGCTGTAAAAGAGATTGCAAAAGACCTGGTTATGCTGTATGCGGCCAGACAGCAGACACACGGATTCCGGTACAGCGAGGATACAGTATGGCAGAAGGAATTTGAGGAGATGTTTCCTTACGAGGAGACCGAGGACCAGTGGGATGCAATTGAATCTACAAAAGCGGACATGGAAAGCGGCAGAATCATGGACCGATTAATCTGCGGAGATGTGGGATACGGCAAGACAGAAATTGCACTGAGGGCGGCTTTTAAAGCAGTACAGGAAGGAAAACAGGTTGTCTATCTGGTTCCCACCACCATTCTGGCTCAACAGCATTATAATACCTTTGCACAGAGAATGAAGGACTTCCCGGTACGGGTGGATTTAATGTCCCGGTTTAAGTCCTCTGCCCAGATTAAGAAAACGGTGGAAGACCTGAGAAAAGGAATGGTGGATATTGTGGTAGGTACCCACCGGGTTTTATCCAAAGATGTACAGTTTAAAGATCTGGGGCTTTTAATCATTGATGAGGAGCAGCGTTTCGGCGTTGCCCATAAGGAGAAGATCAAACAGTTAAAGGAAAATATTGATGTTCTGACCCTGACGGCAACCCCGATCCCAAGGACGCTTCATATGAGCCTTGTAGGAATCCGGGATATGAGTGTGCTGGAAGAGCCTCCCGTTGACCGAATGCCCATACAGACTTATGTAATGGAGCATAACGACGAAATGGTCCGGGAAGCAATTCACAGGGAATTGTCAAGGGGAGGACAGGTTTATTATGTATATAACCGGGTTAACAATATCGATGAGGTGGCAAACCATATTGCTAAGCTGGTTCCTGAAGCGGTGGTCACATTTGCCCACGGACAGATGCACGAGCATGAGCTGGAACGGATCATGTTTGATTTTGTGAATGGGGAAATAGATGTTCTGGTATGCACCACGATTATTGAGACAGGGCTTGATATTTCCAATGCCAACACCATGATTATTCAGGATGCAGACCGCATGGGGCTTTCCCAGCTGTACCAGTTAAGGGGCAGGGTAGGCCGTTCCAGCCGTACCGCATATGCATTTCTTATGTATAAGCGGGATAAAATGCTGAAGGAAGAGGCAGAGAAACGTCTTCAGGCTATCCGGGAATTCACGGAGCTTGGTTCCGGTATTAAAATTGCCATGAGAGATCTGGAGATAAGGGGAGCAGGCAATGTCCTGGGTGCGGAACAGCACGGTCATATGGAAGCTGTGGGATACGACCTTTACTGTAAACTTCTAAACCAGGCGGTTCTGGAGCTGAAGGGGGAGAGGAAAGAAGAGGATACCTACGAAACCGTTGTGGACTGCGATATCGATGCCTATATTCCAACCTCATATATTAAAAATGAATATCAGAAGCTTGATATTTATAAGCGTATTTCTTCCATTGAGAATGATGATGAGCATATGGATATGCAGGATGAGCTGATGGACCGTTTCGGTGAGATGCCAAAGCCGGTTGAGAATCTTCTTAAGGTTGCAGCATTAAAGGCCCTTGCACACAGTGCATACGTGACGGAGGTGAATATAAACCGCCAGGAAATCCGGCTTACCATGTACCGGAATGCAAAGCTGAAGGTGGAAGGAATTCCAAAGATTATCGAAGAATACCGGGGAGATTTGAAATTCCATATGGGAGAAGAGCCTAAGTTTGCTTACCTTGACCGAAAGAAAAATGCAACAACAGATGTAATGATAAGCCAGGCAGAAGTCATCTTAAAGCAGATCGTGGAATTGTCTGAAAAATAAAGAAAAATAGAAAATATAACTAAAAAAATATAGCTTGTCTGGTTGATTTTTTGGCATTATGTGATATAATAATAGTAGAAGATGGGATTAAGTCCCGGATGCTTTCTTACTTCAATACATTTTGTTTCGAAGAAAGGTGGTAGCTATGGACGTTTTAGGCATGTATCTTCTCCAACGAGTTTCAGATGAATTAACCATTCAGCGCTATGGTTCTTTTGAAAACAGGTTTGTGGCGCCTGTCCCCGATAATACGGCGGCGAAAGTGGCACATGAGGCATATATTTCCTCTTCAAAAGAAGTTCCCCATCGTGTCAGACAAGGTAATTTTTAATCTGGGTATGGAACATCCCTCTTCCTAAATTTCATAATTTACTAACTGAAAATCAGGGTTCGACTTTTTCTAAGGTCTGGCCCTGATTTTAAATTTTGGGAAAAATGGCAGACTTAAGTATAATCTGGTGTATTCGAAGCAAAATAATATCAGTGATATTAAAATGCACAAGATGGAGGAATATTAAATATGAAAGCAACTGGTATTGTAAGAAGAATTGATGATCTCGGACGCGTGGTAATACCAAAAGAGATCAGAAGAACACTCAGACTCAGAGAAGGAACTCCGCTTGAGATATTTACAGACAGGGAAGGCGAAATAATATTAAAAAAATATTCTCCAATGGTGGAGCTTACCGCTTTTGCTTCCCAGTATGCGGAAGCCATGGCCCAGACTACAGGGCTGACCGTATGCATCAGTGACCGTGATCAGATTATTGCAGTGGCTGGCGGATCGAAAAAAGAACTTCTTCAAAAGACGATCAGCAAGCAGCTTGAGACTATCATTAATGAGCGTACGGTTGTTGTAGCTGGAAAGGATGAGAAAGGATTCGTAGCACTGACAGGGGAAAGCCTGGAAGGTATAACGGCGCAGGTTGTGGCGCCTATCATCTGCGAAGGAGATGCCATTGGAGCAGTTGCTCTTCTAAGCAGAGAACCAAGAGCCCGTTTTGGTGATATGGAAACAAAACTGGCAACTACAGCAGCTGGATTTTTAGGGCGCCAGATGGAAGGATAAGGAGGTGAGAATATGCGGATTTTTATGCCGGAAGAGGATGACTACAACGATGGAGATATCCCTGAGATAGATACGGACCCCTACAAAGATGGCTTTTATGTAGAGCCTCTGCCAGAGTCAGAAAGACCAAGGCGGGATGGCCCGGGCGGGGACTAATACAGCAGAAGCTAAAACGGCAGCCGGATTTTAACCTGGCTGTCGTTTTGCTGACGGGATATGGATTAGTAGATGGTCTGGTCTCCATCCTTAATACAATAATTAACCTTCACACCCAGTTCTTCCATCCATTGTCTTGTCTCCAGGGTCTTCCAGTCTCCGCTTCCGATTCCTCCGCCGTTATCATTATTCCACAGCCAGAGAGGACAGGGCCATAATGCAATCTGAGGCTTAATGGCAGCATAGACTTCCCTGCTTACCCCATATTGTCCATGGTGGGACATCTGGACAATATCGCTTTTTAATTCGGCTGCGCCTGCCTCTTCATAGAGAAGTTTTCCTGCCTCAGGTCCCATATCTCCCAAAACAAGAATGCTGACATTGTTTAAAAAGAATTTATATGCCATAGAGCTGTTATTAACGGATGTAACGTCCAGAAGGTATGGGTTGTTAAGGACCCTGGCTTTTATTGATCCAACCTGGATCTCATCTCCCTTTTTTACCGTATGAAGACTCTCTGCGGGGAGTGTGGATAAGGCAGAGCGTAAATCATTAACAAGCTGTGACCGGGAGGATTCTGCCTTATCATACCAGGACTGGTCTGCCAGTGAATAATATACATTGTCAATGGTAATCTTCCGGTCGGGATTATTTAATATTTTAACCAGTGCTCCGATATGGTCTGAGTGGGGATGGGTGATGAACCAGGCGGATACATGTCCGCCTTTTGAACGGATTACATCGCTTAAATGATCCGCATCAATATCCCAGCCTCCGTCGATGACTACCAGTGCTCCGTTCTTATCCTGTAAAATCATGGAAAGCATCTGGCGGTTGTCATAGTCAGCAAGAAGGGAAAGACTTCCTCCGTTAAAAATTTTGCCTCCGGGACCAATATCTAAGGAGGGACCGATACCCATGCGCATGGCTGTTAATTCATCGGCTGTCCTTCCGGGAGTTACAATTTCAGGTGTAAAGGCGCTCAATACAATGTTAATAAACAGCACGAAGGCTGCTATTTTTTTCCATATACTAAAATGTTTCATGATTACCTCCGGTTTTGTTAAACTAGCACCTATTATAATAGAATCCAGGAATTTTTAACAGGGGTGCGGGTCAAATGTCAGAAAAACGTCAGAAATGGAAACAGATCCCCCTGTTTTCTCCGGCATGTGTTATAATCTGAAAAAAGGAGGTTCCGTGCATGTATACTTTTAAAGATTTAGTAGATATTACAAATAAACTGCGGTCGGAGGAAGGCTGTCCCTGGGACAGGGAGCAGACTCATGAAAGCTTAAAAAAGCATCTGGAAGAAGAGAGCCAGGAGGTTTTCTGTGCAATTGATAATATGGATATGGAAAACCTTTGTGAGGAGCTGGGGGATGTACTATTCCAGGTAATGCTTCACAGTCAGATTGCAAAAGAAAACAACAGCTTTTCCATTGACGATGTGGTGAATGGAGTGTGTGAGAAAATGATCCGCAGGCATCCCCATGTTTTTGGAGATAAAAAGGCGATTTCGCCGGAAGAGGGAGAGGCGCTCTGGAAAGCGATAAAAATGCAGGAGAAGGCCTGTGAAAAGAGCAAAAAACCTTGACAAAAACAGGAGAAACAGCTATAAATGATATAGTAATCGTGTCAACGAGAAAATCAGTAGCCTGGTGCTACATTCTAGGAGGAAGATATCAATGAACAAAGCAGAGTTAATCGCGGCAGTAGCAGAGAAAGCAGAGCTGTCCAAAAAGGATGCAGAAAAGGCAGTAAAAGCTTTAACAGATGTAATATCTGAAGAATTAGTTAAGGGCGAGAAAATCCAGTTAGTTGGCTTTGGTACATTCGAAGTATCTGAGAGAGCTGCCAGAGAAGGCAGAAATCCTAAGAGCGGTGAAGTGATGAACATTCCAGCTTCCAAGACTCCAAAGTTCAAAGCAGGTAAGGCATTAAAGGATATGGTGAACGCATAATCCATGAGACTTGATAAGTTTCTGAAAGTTTCCAGAATCATTAAGAGAAGAACCGTAGCAAACGAAGCCTGTGATGCAGGCCGTGTGCTTGTGAATGAAAAACCTGCAAAAGCTTCTTTAAACATTAAGGAAGGCGATGTGATTGAAATACATTTTGGCACCAGTTCAGTTAAGGTAGAGGTTCTTGATGTCGCGGAAACTGTAAAAAAAGATGAGGCAAAAGAGCTTTATCGCTATCTTTAGTCTTACATTTGATTCAAAAGATTAATTTCAGGAATAATGGAGCTCGCCTCCTAATATACTTTAGACAGGTATATTAGGAGGTTTTTCTTTATGGAAGAAAAGATTAGCACACGCCCTCACAGGCTGACAATAGATAATCGTGCTTCCAGTACGATGACGGGAATACGGGATGTAGTATCCTTCGACGAAAACCAGGTGGTACTGGATACTGATATGGGTCTGCTGACTTTAAAGGGAAAGGATCTTCATGTCAGCCGGTTAACACTGGAAAAAGGGGAAGTGGACCTAAACGGCAGCATAGAGAGCCTGATTTATTCCTCTAACGAGGCTTTACGCAGATCAGGGGAATCCCTTCTGTCCAGGCTGTTTAAATAAAATCCAGAGGGAGTCATATGAGCGTTCATATCGTATATGAAGTAAAACTTCTGCTCTACAGCTTTTTTACAGGTGCAGGGCTTATGATGACATATGACCTGCTGCGAATTTTCCGTATTTTTATTCCTCATACTTATGTATTTACGGGAATCGAGGACATGATTTACTGGGTTTATGCCGCACTGGTGACATTTTCCCTGTTGTATGAGCAAAATGACGGAGGATTAAGAGGATATGTCATAGCCGGGATTTTTCTTGGAATGTTTTTATATGACCGGCTGGTCAGCAGGTTTTTTTTAAAATCCTTGAAAAACCTTCAAAAATATCTTAAAATGAAAGTGCATAAGTGGATCCGCCCCAAAGGGCGGCAATAGAAACAACTGGTGATTGTATGAACGAGATGGGAAAGTCAAGAAGAAAAAGAAAAGATAGATGGGGCAACCGAATGACTCTTATTGGGATCACTTTTGTTGTGTTCAGCCTCGCAGTAATTGTCACAATCGAAGGTGCTTCGCTCAAAGAAAAAGAACTGGAATATCAGTTTCGCCTGCAGAATCTTCAGGCGCAGGTGGACAAGGAGCAGAACCGTGCCAAGGAACTGGAGGAATACCGGGTATATGTCCAGACGAAGCAGTATATCGAAGAGGTGGCAAAGCAGAAGCTGGGTCTTGTGAAACCCGATGAGATACTATTGAAGCCGTCGCAGAAGAAGTAGAAAGTCTGCGGGTATCCCTTTATGTCCAAAAAGCGTGGACAATATAGAGGAAACACTCTGCGGGTATCCCTCTATGTCCAAAAAGCGTGGACATTAAAGAGGAAACCTGTCGTACAATTTTAAATTTGAATCAGCTGTTTTGACAAAAATTTCCCTCCTCCCTGTATATAATGGTTTAAAGCATGATACAGGCAGGAGGGATTTTTGTGTTCAGACGTAAGGCGGCACATCACGATATGGCTGATGTGAATGTATATACGGCAAAGAGATTAAACGACATGGCAAATTCGCTTGGAGAACTTGCCAGAGCGTGCACAGATGAGCTGTCCGCAGAACAGGGACTTACAAAGGAAGATGGGATTGCAGCACTTGAGACTGCTGCAGCAATGGTATGCGCAGGCTGCAACAAATGTATCGTATATCCCGGTAAGGAACAGGACAACCAATATTATCTGCAGTATTTAATCCGTGCGTTTGAACAGAAGGGAAGCGTAGATTACGGGGACATGCCCCGTTTTTTTCTGGAAAGCTGTAAAAAAAGGGATGAGTATCTGGCTCACTTAAACAGGGGGCTTGGGCGGGCGACCATGAACCTTGCATGGAAGAACCGGTTTCTGGAAAGCAGGGATGCAATTATTGTCCAGTTTAAAGAGCTGGCGGTGATATTAGAGGAGTTTTCCCATCAGGTGGAGCATGCCACTGACATCACTCCGGACTGGGAGGACGAGATCAAACGGGCATTCCGTAAAAACCACATTGTGATAGAGAAAATGCTGCTTCTGGAATATGAAAATCAGCAGAGAGAAGCCTATCTTACCATGAGGACATTAAACGGGCGATGCGTCACAGTCAGGGAAGCGGCGGAGATTCTTGAGGATGCCATGGAGGAAGGGGAGTGGACAGTTGCCCCTGACGGAAGAACTTTAGTTACCAGGTCAGCAGATACCATTCGTTTTGTTGAAAAAGGGGATTATCAGATTATTTATGGTGCTGCAAAGGCCATTAAAAGCGGTGAAGAGATTTCCGGAGACAACTATACATTTGGACAGGTTCAGCCCGGACAGGCAATTATGAGTCTGTCTGACGGCATGGGAAGCGGAAAAATTGCGGAGGAAGAGAGCAGGCAGGTAATCGAACTGACACAGAGACTGCTGGAGGCAGGTTTCTCCACACGGGCTGCCTTAAAAATGGTGAATACCGTACTTCTTCTTACCGGAATATCCCAGCATCCGGCAACGCTGGATTTATGCTGCATTGATTTAAAAACCGGAATCATGGAAGCCATGAAGCTGGGAGCGGCAGCCACCTATGTCCGCAGTGAAAGAGGAGTGGAGCGCTTAGAGGCGGGTGAAGTTCCCATGGGAATATTAAGTCCGGTAGAGCCGGTGCTTTTATCCAAAAAGCTTTGGGATGATAACCGGATTATAATGGTGAGCGACGGGGTATTAGATGCACTGCCTGCAGATGACAAGGAGCTGATGCTGCAGGAATTCATTGCAGGAATGCCAATTAAGAATCCACAGGACATGGCAGACCGGATTCTTTTGTTTGCCAGATCATTTACAGAAAATGCAGCCGATGATATGACAGTGCTGACAGCCGGGATATGGAAACGAAAATAATAATTGCAACAGACATGATTTGCGGGTATATTTATGATAGAGAGGGGAGAAAATCAACTAAGGAAGGTGGTTGAATGTACAAAACGATTTTGGATTATGTCAGACGGAACCAGCTGTTTGACCGGGGAGACCGCGTGATCGTGGCGTTATCCGGAGGAGCCGATTCTGTCTGTCTTCTTGTAGTCTTAAACGAAATGAAGCAGGAATTTGATCTGACTTTAAAAGCGGTGCATGTTCATCATGGCTTAAGAGGAGAAGAAGCGGACAGAGACAGTAACTATGCCGGGGAACTCTCAGAAAAACTGGGAGTGCCCTTTTCCTGTGCTTATGTAGATGCTGCAGGCTATGCAAAAGAGCATGGAATGTCTGTGGAGGAAGCAGGAAGGCATTTAAGATATGAGATTTTTGAAGAAGAAAGGCAGCGGTTTAAGGGAACAAAGATTGCAGTAGCTCATCATGGTGATGACCAGGCAGAGACCATACTATATAATCTGTTCAGGGGAACCGGATTAAAAGGACTGGGCGGAATGCGCCCTTTAAGAGGGAATATTGTGCGCCCTCTTTTATGTGTGGGGAGAGAGGATATTCTTGCATATCTCAGCGAAAAAGGGATATCTTATTGTGAGGATTCCACCAACAGCGGAATCGAATATGCCAGAAACAGGATCAGAAGAGTGATTCTTCCCCAGGTAAAAGAGCAGTTAAATGCAAGGGCAGGAGAGAACATTATCCATGCGGGGATAATGGCAGCTAAAGCAGATGCTTACCTGGAAAAACAGGCAGGCAGCCTTTTAAAGAAACTCGGAGTATGGAAAAAAGACGAATCCGGGTCCGTTTTTCAGTGCGGAATTGGTACTGAAATACTACTGGCAGAGGATGACATAATAAGGACTTATGTAATCCGGCAGATGATTAACACCGTCAATCAGTCCATGAAAGATATTACCATGATTCATGTGGAAAGCGCGGCAGCGCTTCTTTTTGGTCCTGCAGGCAGGCAGATCGACCTTCCCGGAGGACTGATTGCAGTCAGAACCGGGAAGGAAATGTGGATAAAAAAGAAAAATGTCGAAGATCTGGTGGAAAACCACCTGGATGTTTGTCTCCCAAATGTGGATTTTTCTGTTTTTTCCTACAAAAAAGGCATGGAAATTCCCAAAAACGGGTATACGAAATGGTTTGATTATGATAAAATCAAATGTGCACTTTCTGTGAGGTATCGGGAAACCGGAGATTACATGACACTGGCCGGAGGCGGAAGAAAGACTTTAAAGTCCTATCTGATCGATGCCAAGGTTCCCAGAGAAGAACGTGGAAAAATTCCTCTTGTTGCGGAAGGTTCCCATGTCCTATGGGTAATCGGATACCGGATCAGTGAATACTATAAGATAACAGATGATACCCATACAGTAATACAAATGCAGCTAGACGGAGGAAAAGTTAATGGATGACAAGATACGTGTGATGTTATCAGAGGAAGAGATAGCAACAAGAATTAAGGAAGTAGCGGAAGAAATCAGCAGGGACTATGAGGGAAAACCTCTTCACCTGATTTGCATTTTAAAGGGAGGCGTTTTCTTTACCTGTGAGCTGGCAAAGCGGATCAGTCTGCCGTTAACCATGGACTTCATGTCTGTTTCCAGCTATGGATCCGGAACCGTATCAAGCGGAATTGTGAAAATCATCAAGGATTTGGATGACCCGATTGAAGGCAAGGATGTATTGATTGTGGAGGATATCATTGATTCCGGCAATACTCTTTCTTACTTAATTGAGGTGCTGAAGCAGAGAAATCCAAACAGTGTTCAGTTATGTACCCTGCTTGATAAGCCGGAACGCCGTGTGAAGAAACAGGTTGAAGTGAAGTATACCTGCTTTACCGTGCCGGATGAATTTATCATCGGTTATGGTCTTGACTACGATCAGATATACAGGAATTTGCCATATATTGGAGTGATAGAACAGCAATAAGGAGGCAGCATGTTGAAACAACAGCAACCATTTAAAGGCTTGGGATTCCTGCTCCTTCTGGCTATTATGCTTTTATTTGCCAGCAGACTGCCCCAAAAGAGCGGAATCATTACAAACCAGGAACTTATGCAGGCGATTGACAATGGGACCATAACCTCAGCGACAGTCAGACAGAACGATCCGCCCCCAACAGGCAGAATCGAGATGACTATGTCTGACGGTTCATTAAAACAGGCCAATGTATCCAATGTGATTGAGATTCAGGACCTTCTGGACCGGAATGGAATTACCTATACGGTGGATGCAGTCCAGAAAGAGAATCTTTTTCTCGTCATTACCCTTCCCATTATTTTAACAGCAGTAGCCCTGGTTTTTCTGTTTATGTTAATGAATGCCAGAGCCGGTGCCGGCAGTGCCAATGCCAAGATGATGAATTTTGGGAGGAGCCGCGCTCATCTTGCCAAAGATGCCAATAAAATAAACTTCAGCAAGGTAGCCGGACTTGAAGAGGAAAAAGAGGAGCTGGAGGAAGTCGTGGACTTCTTAAAGAATCCTTCCAAATATACCGGTGTGGGAGCCCGCATTCCAAAGGGCATTCTTCTGGTGGGACCTCCCGGAACAGGAAAGACACTTCTTGCAAAGGCAGTAGCCGGAGAAGCGGGCGTTCCGTTTTTCTCGATTTCCGGTTCGGATTTCGTAGAGATGTTTGTCGGTGTGGGCGCTTCCCGTGTGAGAGATTTGTTTGAAGAGGGCAAAAAGCATGCTCCCTGTATTATTTTCATTGATGAGATCGACGCGGTCGCAAGACGAAGAGGTACCGGAATGGGCGGCGGCCATGATGAGAGGGAACAGACATTAAACCAGCTTCTCGTTGAGATGGACGGTTTTGGAATCAATGAAGGAATCATTGTAATGGCAGCAACCAACCGTGTGGATATTCTGGACCCGGCCATTTTAAGACCAGGACGCTTCGACCGTAAAGTCAGCGTAGGGAGACCAGATGTAAAGGGAAGAGAAGAAATCTTAGTAGTACATTCCAAGGAAAAACCTCTTGCAGAAGATGTGGATTTAAGAAGAATTGCTCAGACCACAGCCGGTTTTACAGGGGCTGATTTAGAGAACCTGATGAATGAAGCCGCTATTTATGCAGCAAGGCACAGCAAGAAGTATATTAATCAGTCTGACATTGATAAAGCCTTTGTAAAGGTGGGAATTGGTGCGGAAAAGAAAAGCAAGGTTATTACGGAAAAAGAGAAGAAGATCACAGCCTACCACGAAGCAGGGCATGCAATCCTGTTCCATCTGCTTCCTGATGAAGGGCCGGTTCATACCATATCCATTATTCCTACAGGAGTCAGTGCCGCCGGATATACCATGCCTCTTCCGGAAAGTGATCATATGTTTAACACAAAAGGCAAGATGCTGCAGGATATTATGGTAGATCTGGGCGGACGGATTGCAGAAGAGATTATTTTCGGTGACATTACCACGGGTGCTTCCCAGGATATCAAGCAGGCAACAGCTCTTGCCAGAGCCATGGTAACCCAGTACGGTATGTCTGATCAGGTGGGAATGATCAATTATGATAATGATGGTGATGAGGTATTCATCGGAAGAGATCTGGCTCATACAAAGAATTATGGAGGCCAGGTTGCCAATACCATCGACAATGAAGTGAAGCGGATTATTGATGAATGTTATATAAAGGCCAAGGAAATCATTTTAAAACATGAAGATGTCCTTCATGCCTGCTGTAAACTGCTTATGGAAAAAGAAAAGATAGGCCAGAAAGAATTTGAAAGCCTGTTTCCTGCTGAAGCAGAAGTCTGATATATTAGCTTTGATTTGTAATGAAAGCGCAGAGATCCGGTAAAATATCTAAGTTTTTGCCCGTGTATCTGCGCTTTTTTGTTGCCTGTGGGTGACCGGAGAAAAAATGCATAAAAAAACAGTTATAAAAAAATGATGTTTGTGCACACTTATTTTCTCAGGCGTGGTATATTAATAAACGTAAACCCCCCCAATACATTATATAGTTTTTGCTACACCCCATAAGAAACGAAATACCTTCTCCGAAAAACGGTCAGCTACCCCGCTGACCGTTTTTTATGCGCAATTTAGAAAAGGCGGGGTTGTATATTTGAATTCAATCAGATAAAATAGTAATAGAGTAGATGTGAAAGGAAATGAAGAACATATGTGCTTCCAGACAGAGGCGTTAAATAAAGATGCATTATTCACCGATGAAACTGACAGCTTCCGGTTTCCTTCGGAGCCTGAAGAAGGGGACGAAGTAGTTCTTCTTTTCCGGACAGCAGCAAATAATGCGGACGTTGTAAGCTACATCGAGGCTGGCAGTTCTTCCGGGGCTGCCATGATTAAAACAGATACGGACAATTTGTTTGATTATTATGAATACAGGATTAAGACGGGAAGCAGCCCAATAAAGTATTGCTTCTCAGTAAGAAAGGGAGATGAGCTCTGTTATTACAGCCGTCTGGGCCCTGTCGGGCAGTATCCGGACGCAGGATGGTTTACCATTGTGCCGGGATTTTCTACGCCCAACTGGGCAAAGGGTGCCGTTATGTATCAGATTTTCGTGGACCGTTTTTGTAACGGAGATCACTCCAATGATGTGGTTAATGATGAATATCTGTACATAGGCCGAAGAGTTATGGCAGTGAATGACTGGGAAAAATACCCGGATCAGTTTGATGTGGGCAGTTTCTATGGCGGAGATTTACAAGGGGTTTGGGATAAACTTGACTACCTTGAAAATCTGGGCGTAGAAGTGATTTATTTAAATCCCATATTTGTATCACCGTCAAATCACAAGTACGATTGCCAGGATTATGATTATATAGATCCTCATTACGGCGTAATAGTAAAAGACGGCGGAGAGAACTTGACAGCGGAGGCTTCCGATAACCATGGGGCTACCAGATATATGATCCGAACAACTGATCAGGAGAATTTAAAAGCCAGCAATGAGTTTTTTGCCAGATTCGTGGAGGAAATCCACAAGCGTGGTATGAAGGTGATTCTTGACGGAGTATTCAATCACTGCGGTTCCTTCCACAAATGGCTTGACGGAGAACGGATTTATGAATTATCAGGAAAGTATGAGCCGGGAGCATTTGAATCAGAGAACAGTCCTTACCAGTCATTTTTTAAATTTTTTGATGCAGAGTGGCCGTACAACGATTCTTACGATGGCTGGTGGGGGCATGCCACTTTACCAAAACTTAATTATGAGGGTTCTGAGACTCTTTGCCGGTATATCCTTGATATTGCCGCCAAGTGGGTTTCCAAGCCTTATAACGCCGATGGCTGGCGGCTTGATGTGGCCGCGGATTTAGGTCACAGCAGCCAGTTTAACCACAAGTTCTGGAAGGATTTCAGAAAGGCAGTAAAGGCAGCTAATCCCAATGCCATCGTACTTGCGGAGCATTATGGAGATCCATCTGCCTGGCTGCAGGGCGATGAATGGGATACAGTCATGAATTATGACGCATTCATGGAACCCGTATCCTGGTTTTTAACCGGTATGGAAAAGCATAGTGATGAGAAAAATCTAAGGCTTTTCGGGGACGGTGAGACCTTTTTTCGTTCCATGAATTACCATATGAGCCGGATGATGACGGGATCACTTTTAACAGCTATGAACCAGCTTTCAAACCATGATCATTCCCGGTTTCTTACAAGAACCAGTATGAAGACAGGCCGTACTTCAACAGAGGGACCATTAGCGGCCTCAGACGGGATCAGCTATGGCATATTCCGGGAAGGTGTAATGATCCAGATGACATGGCCCGGAGCTCCCGCCATTTATTATGGGGATGAGGCAGGAGTCTGCGGCTGGACGGATCCGGATAATCGAAGAACTTATCCATGGGGAAATGAGAATCTGGAGCTGATTGAGTTTCACAGATATATGACTGAGCTGCACCGGACCATTCCGGCACTGCGCCTTGGTTCATTAAAGCCACTTCTGGCAGGGGATCATCTGATTGCATACGGTCGTTTTATAAATGACAGTATCTGTGCAGTTGCAGTCAGCAACCATACCGCAGAGCAGGATATTTTAATTCCGGTCTGGCAGCTGGGCATGAAGGATGGAGAGACCATGTCCCGGGTTATGCTGACTTATGAGAGCGGCTATAACGTAGGTAAGATTTCTTTTACAGTTGAACAGGGCAGCGTGAGAGTATTAATGCCTCCGTTGAGTTCTGTTTTACTGGTGGACGACAGGGAGTAAACGTTGTACAATTTTTTGATGTAATTTTTTAAAAATGCCTTGATTTTTTTGATTCTCTGTGATAAAATAACACTCGCTTGCTAATAAAGCATGGGTGGATTCCCGAGTGGCCAAAGGGGGCAGACTGTAAATCTGTTATCGACGATTTCGAAGGTTCGAATCCTTCTCCACCCATTTCAGTAACGGAAGTGATGTAAGAAAAAGGCGGTGTGTTCCAGTAAAATGGACCCTATAAGATAGACAGTTAAAAAAAGCGAAAATTGCTTATATTTTAACTTACCCTACCTTGTAGGGTCTATTTTTGTTATACTCATAGCATAAATTAAGGAGCGTACTTTATGGGGAAAAATTATTTTACAGAGAAACAACAGGAACAGCTTCGTAATAATCCATATATTGAACGCGTTTCTGAGAAAGCAATTACATATACAACTGAGTTTAGAGAAAAATTTGCCACAGAATATGAGGCTGGGAGATTGCCTTCTTCTATTTTACGCGTTATGGGGATTGACCCACAACTGCTTGGTAAACGTAGAATCGATACAATTACAAGACGCATAAAGAAATTCAGTCTTCGAGCAGAAGGGTTTGAAGACACACGTAAAAATAATTCGGGACGCCCTTCAACTAAACAATTATCTGAACAGGAACGTATTGCACATCTAGAACATCAAGTAAAATATTTAAAACAGGAAAATGAGTTTTTAAAAAAAATCAATTTTATAGACAAAAAAGCCGAATGGGCAGAAAAACGGAAGCAACACCAGAAGAAAAATTCAGACTCATTCAAGAAATGATTTCACGGGATAATAATGAACTAAACATCAGCTGGCTCTGTGAATCGGCATGGGTATCCAGAAGTGGTTATTATAACTGGTTAAATTCTAAGGATAAACAAAATGAAAAAGAGGCTAGAGATAAAGCTGATTTTGATTTGATTCTTAAAGCATATCTGTATCGTGGTTATGATAAAGGAAGGCGCAGTATCTACATGCGCTTGCTTCATATGGGAGTACGTATGAATCAAAAGAAAATCAGTCGTTTAATGAAGAAATTCAACTTGTTTTGCCCTATACGTAAAGCTAATCCATATCGAAGAATGGCAAAAGCTTTAAAAACAGATGCTGTATCTGATAATCTTGTACAACGCGAGTTTTCAGAACATGGTGCAGGAAAAATCCTTCTCACCGATATTACATATCTATTTTACAACCATGGATGTAAAGCATATTTATCTGTAATAAAGGATGCCTATACGAAACAGGTATTGGCCTATGTTCTTAGCGAATCCCTTGAAGTTGATTTTGTACTCGATACAATAAATATGTTAATCAAAAATCATAAAAAAGCCCTTCGGACCGATGCAATATTGCACTCAGATCAAGGCTGCCATTATACAAGTATTTCATTCAGACAGCTACTGAAAGATAAAGAACTAAGACAGTCAATGTCCAGACGTGGTAACTGCTGGGATAATGCTCCACAGGAATCTTTTTTCGGACATATGAAAGACGAAATTCATCTTGCCGGATGTACTACTTATGAAGAACTTTGTACAGAAATCAATGATTACATGGATTATTACAACAATGAACGTTATCAATGGGAACTGGCAAAGCTTTCTCCTAACCAATATGCAGAATATTTGAGAACAGGTTATTATCCTATAGAGGTATAGCAAAAGCGTCACAACTACAATTACTAGCTGTGACGCTTTATCATACTCTTTTTTTTAAATGTCCTTGACATGGGGACCACTTTACAGCGAACACACCGCCTTTTTCCATTTAATATTTGTTTTTATGTCTATCCCTGACCAGAGACTAAGGAAGTTTACTCTGCCTGAAGAGCTGCCATGGTAAAGTAATTATATGGTTTATTAAAATGCGGAAGGAAAAAGATATCTGTCAGTTTCAATCGGTCAATAGTCACCTGTTCCTGAATAGCAAGAGAGAACATGTGGATCGCCATGGAAATATCATATTCGGAACACATCTGGGCGCCTAAGATGATTCGCGTCTTTTTATCATATACAATCCGGATCTTAACATTGTAATTATCATGCTCTATAAATGCTGGCTTCTGAGTATCTTCATAATCGGCAGCAGCTGCATCATAACCAAGCTTTTTGGCTTTTTCCAGAGTAATACCGGTAGATACCATCTTAAGATTCCAGATGCAGATACCATTGGATCCCTGAACACCGATTGATTTAAGCGGAGTGCCGCATGCGTTGTGAGCTGCTACAATACCGGAACGGACTGCATTGGTGGCCAGAGCGATATAATTGGTATCCTGAATGGAATTATCGAATACAGTAGCGCAGTCTCCGATGGCATAAACATCAGGTATACTTGTTTCCTGATGCCTGTTAACCAGATAGGCCCCGTTCTTAAACAGTTTAAGGGTTTCTTTTCCCAGCTGGCTGTTAGGTTTAAACCCAATTCCAAGCACTACCATGTCTGCTGCATATTCATTTTTATCCGTTACGACTTTTTCCACTTTTTGGCTGCCTTTAAGACTGGTTACTGTCTCTTCATAAGCCAGCTTAATTCCATGGCTCTCTAAATTTTTAGACATAATATCTGTAAATTCACGGTCATAATAGCCGGACAGACAGGTACTCATGTTGTCGATCAGAGTGACCTTCTTGCCGATCCGGTTAAATGCCTCTGCCAGCTCCACACCGATATATCCGGCACCAACTACCACAACATTGCGGATCATGGATTCGTGAAGCTTATCGATGACTTCCTTGGCATTTTGATATAATTTAACGAATTGAACATTGGCAAGATCTGTGCCTTCAATGTTAGGTGAAATGGGAAGAGATCCGGATGCAATAATCAGCTTGTCATAAGGCTGCTGATAGCTCTGTCCGTCTTTTCCTGTTGCGAATACCAGCTTTTTCTCAAAATCAACATGATATACGATGGTTTCTAAATATACCTTCGCTCCTTTTTGTTCAAAAATTTCTTTGCTGCAGTAAAAAAGTCCGTCTGGTGATGTGATCTGGTTGCCGATCCATAAAGCCATACCGCAGCCTAAAAAACTGATATTATTATTTGAATCAAATATAATTACTTCTTTGTCTTTATAATTGTCTAAGATTGTGTTAATTGCGGCAGTACCTGCATGATTTGCTCCGATTACTACGATACGTTCCATAAAATACCCTCCTTCAGTGGATTTTTTTTAATTATAACATATTGTTAAAATAAAAACAATAACTATTATCGATATATTTTATATTTTTTTCAACACTAAATTCAGTCGAAAATGGTTGACAAGAATGGTGTCTTTTTGTATAATCGATATGTTGTTCAGTGCTAAGGCATTGGCGGCATTTGTTGCCGGCGTGGCGGAACTGGCAGACGCACAGGACTTAAAATCCTGCGGGACTTACCTCCCGTACCGGTTCGATTCCGGTCGCCGGCATAGAAAGAGGGCTGTTGTACTTTTGGGTACAGCAGCTTTTTTAATTAATTTTTTGCTTGACAATGATTTTATATAAAACTATTATATAACTATGAGAGAACAAGATATTATTTCAGTATTATCCAAAATCAGGACACAGGCTAATAAATTTATTATTAAAAAGATGGAAGATTACGGAATTTATGAACTGGCACCATCCCATGGAGATATCATTTTCACATTACTCAAGATGGAAAAGATCACAATGAAGGATCTGGCAGATTCGATTAAAAAAGACAAATCCACAGTAACCGTACTAGTGGAGAAGCTGGTCCGGCTTGGGTATATAAAAAAAGAACGGGATGCTTCAGACAACAGGATCACCTACCTTTCCCTTACACAAAAGGGAGCGGATTTAAAACCCATGTTTGAGGATATTTCAAAGAATTTGTTTGATACCGTCTATCAGAATATCCCAAAAGAGGAACGGGAAGCCTTAATGCAGACTCTGGATAAAATAAACCAGAATTTTAATAATAGTTAAAAAGAATATGGTTTTAGCAGAATTATTTGCAAAGAATCATATTTTTATATTATAATAGTTTTATATAAAACTAATTTAAAAGGAGAAAGAAACATGGGAAAAATTTTTAGGGAAACAGCCAGTTTAAGCAATGTGGATTTATTTTACTACGATACGAAGGAAGAAAAACCAGTGATAATCTGTCTGCATGGAATGTATGGCAGAGCGGAGACGTGGAGCGATTTTATCAGTCATTACGCAGATAAATACAGAGTGATTGCACCGGATTTAAGAGGACATGGACGAAGCAGTAAGCCAGATGGGTATTACACGTTTGATGAAATGGGAGAAGATGTTGTGGAACTGATGGACAGGCTTGGAATAAAACAGGCAATTCTAGTGGGACATTCCATGGGGGGAGGTATAGCGGGTTATGTTGCTTCAAGATATTCTGATATAATCCAGGCAGCAGCTATTCTTGACAAAACAGCAAAAGGACCTAAAAGACATATCCCGGTTCTGTCAAGTCAGGTAAATGAATTCGATGCCTTTACAAAAGAATGGAATGAGGTTTTTGACACGAGAAAAGAAGCTTTGGAGTGTATAAAGAGGGCATCGGGCTCTGAACTGGAAACAGAGTATTTCGTCAACAGTTTATATGAGGATGAAACCGGATATCACTTTTTATTTTCAAAGCAGGCATTGGCAGCATACAGGGCAAATGAATATGATTGGATGGATCTGCTTCCTCAAATATCCTGCAAAACTCTTCTTATAAAGTCTGCAGGAGAAGGTTCGGTAACAAAGCAGGATTTTTTGGATATGGAAGCCTGCTTAAAGGATTCCATTGTTTATATCATGAGCAATACAAATCATAATGTACATTTGGCAGAAAAAGAAGAGTTTTATCAGATATTTGACCAGTTTCTAGGTAACATTGATTAATTTATTACTTACCGCCCGGCAGAGTAAGAATAACACGGCACCCGCCGCCTGTAAGGTTGGAAAAAGAAGCTGTGCCGCCGTGAACACTCATGATCTGCCGGACTATGGTGAGTCCAAGCCCGTGATTATCAAGTTCCATTGGCTCCAATGGCTGGTTAAGCCGTTTCAGGGTCTGTACGGGAAAACCAGTCCCATTATCTGTAACAGACAGGAGAGTGGTTTCAGAACTCTTTGACAGCTGGATTTTAATATCACAGCCGTCTGGGTTATGCCCCATGCTGTTTAGGATTAAATTGGTAATGGCCCGTCTGATTAGCTGGCTGTCGCCGGTTAAGATCATGTACTGTGCATCCTCGTCTATGGAAATACTTAAAGTATATTTGTCTGAAATGCTGCTGTTTAAAAGATCAGCTGCAATACTGCGGATTAAGGGAGCGAGGTTAAATTCTTCTCTTCGTATGGGCTGCATGTCATATTCCAGCTTGGAAGCCAGGTTTAGATCGTTGATTAATGCTTTGATTTTCTGACACTGGCTGCGGATAATGACAGCAAGTTCCTGCTGATCTCTGGTGAGGGTTTTGTCTTCCTCCATCTGACCGGCATATCCCATTATTACTGAGAGAGGTGTGCGAATGTCGTGGGATATCCCCGCAATCCATGTTGTGCGTGCATTATCCCGTTTATTTAATGCTGCCTCCTGGCGGATCAGTTGTGATGAAGCATGGTTGATGCCCGAAGCCAGATCTCCCAGAATACCCTGAGCCGGCATTGATACCGGTTTCATCTGTGCTAAATTTTCAATCCCGATGGTCAGTTTTTTTAAGGAGAGAAACAGCCGAAGACCAGAGAGCAGGGCAAGTATTACAGCAGTGACAAGATTCAAAATTAAGAACATCGGTATCCAGAACCGGGAGTTGTCCATTGTTTTCATGGGAAGCTCTATACCAATCTTCCACATGCTGTTTTTCGGATTTCCAATTACAAAAAGCCCGCCCATGTGCTGCCAGACCTTTACGGGATAATCTTTTAAATACCAGCGGGATAATCCTGCCACATCAGTAAGCGTATAGGACAGGGGCACATCCGATGGGAGATTTCGGCTCCATATGACAGCGCCTTTCTCATCTATCAGCATAGCCCATAGATGATTCTGATCCAGTTCTGCGGCAATAGGATCAGAAAGTGAATACTCTCCATCAGATACCGCAAGTCCTTCCGCCATCTGATTGACCGTATAGTTTTTTCCGTATTCCCTGACTGACTGAAACAGCCATACAGCCAGAGCAGTGAAATTAATGATAAGCAGGAGAATTGCTGCGGCTGCGGCTGAAATTACATATCTGCTTAAGATTTTTATCATGCTTTTCAAGGTAATGTCACCCCCGTCAGTTTATAGCCCAGTCCCCGGACTGTTATCAGAAATTCAGGGTCGGAAGGTTCCGGCTCTATTTTTTCGCGTAATCGGCGGATGTGGACCATCAGTGTGTTCTCGTATCCATAGAGAGGGTCTCCCCATGCTGCAAGGCAGAGGCTGTCTCCGGTTACTATCTTTTCTCTGTTATCATACAGCTTTTCAAGGAGTGCATACTCCTTGGCTGTGAGCGTAAAGGTCCCTTTAGCAGATGCGATTGTGCCGCTGTTAAAATCTATCTTTGTTTTTCCCAGATGAAAGACAGGTTTTTCCTTCCGGTTTAAAACTGCCGGGAAATAGGTGCGGTTTAACACGGCATGAAGGCGCAGGATCAGTTCTCTTGGCAGAAATGGTTTCGTAATGTAATCATCTGCACCAAGTCCCAGTCCTAAAAGGCGGTTCTCATCTTCGTCTCTGGCAGAAAGAAATAGAACAGGAGCTGCTGATAAGGAACGGAATTCCCTCATCAGGGTAAATCCGTCACCGTCTGGCAGGGAAACGTCCAGTATTACACCATCCGGTTTTTCTGAAGTAAACAGTAGCCGTGCCTGGCTGCAGTTTTCTGCAAAAGTGATCTTTTTAAAACCGCTTTGCTTTAATATATTGCCGACCATTCTGCGAAGCTCCGGTTCGTCATCCACAAGGAGGAGTCTGCAGTCAAAAATATCGTTCATGGCGTTTGGTCCTTTCCTTCTGTTTTGTTACCATTATAACCGAAATACAGAAGATTTGGACGAAAAAGTAAATGTTTAAGGTAAATGTAAGGTGGCTTACAGGCTGATGTAAGGCAGCCCTGTTAGACTGAAACCATAAAAAGCAGAGGAGATTAATATTATGGCAAATATGATTACCACCAGTGGACTTTGCAAACGATATGGAGCTTTCATGGGAGTAAAGGACTTAGACCTTGCAGTGCCGGAAGGGGTAATTTATGGATTTCTTGGTCCAAATGGCGCAGGCAAATCAACCACCATGAAGATGATACTGGGGCTTGCAAGACCCACCTGCGGGACCATTACTGTATTTGATAAACGGGTAAACAGGAAAAACCGTCTTGCTATTTTAAAAGAAACGGGTTCTCTCATTGAAGCTCCAAGCTACTATGCGCATCTTACAGGGAAAGAAAATTTAAAAATAATCAGTACGTTAAAAGAACTGCCGGACAATGAAATCGACCGTGTGCTGAAGCTTGTCCGCCTGGATGACCAGAAGAATAAAAAGGCAGGTCAGTATTCTCTGGGAATGAAGCAAAGGCTGGGGCTTGCTGGGGCGTTGCTGGGAAATCCAAGGCTCCTTATTTTAGATGAGCCGACCAATGGACTTGATCCTGCCGGAATTCAGGAAATACGGGAACTGATCTGTTCGCTGCCCCGCTCATTTGGTATTACAGTCATGGTATCCAGTCACTTATTAAGCGAAATTGATCAGATGGCTGGTCACATCGGTGTGATCAGCAAAGGAGAACTGGTTTTTCAGGACAGGCTGTCTGTTCTTCATGACAGAAGTGAAAGCTGTATTGCAATACGTACTCTGAATAATCAGGCGGCCCGCAGCGTGTTAAGCAGCCAGGGGGTTTCCTGCCAGGAAGAAGGTGGATTTTTACTGATCCCCAAACTTTCCGATCACCAGCTGGCAGGTTATTTCCTGCAGTTTTTAAAAGAAGATATTGGTGTTGTCCGAATTGAAGAACGGAAAAAAACTCTGGAGGATATATTTTTGGAATTAACAGGAATGGCGGTGAATCTTTAATGAAAGCAGTTTTTCTTGAATTTTATAAAATACGAAAGAGAAAGATCTGGGTTACTATCGCAGCATTGTTAGGAGTACAGTGCCTGTGGGGGATGTGGTCATTTCGGGATATGAGTGTAAAAGAGCTGTCCCAGGGTTATATGCAGTGCCTGTATCATTTTTCTGTGCTCAATACCATTATGATGCCAATGATAGCGGCAATCACAGCCTCAAGAGTCTGTGATCTGGAACATAAGGGGCAGACCTTTAAGCTTCTTTTAACAGCCATGCCTGCAGGTACTTTATTTGATGCAAAGTTTATCTGTGCGTCGCTGCATATGGCCGCTGTGGCGGCGGCTCAGACTATTCTTATAATTGTTCTGGGTAAAGCAGCGGGATTTACCGAGCCGTTTCCGCCTGGCCGCTTTTTTTGCTATATGATCACTACAACTTCCGTCACTGTAACCATTTTGGTTCTTCAGCAGGTATTCTCTCTGTTATTTTCCAATCAGATGGTTCCTTTGGTCATTGGAATTACAGGGAGCTTTGGGGGACTTTTCAGTCTGTTTCTGCCGGCAGGCGTTCAAAAAGGAGTCCTATGGAGTTATTACGGAGTTCTGACACAGGTAGAGATGAATTGGGACAGTGAGACTAAAATTGCAGATATGCAGTATATTCCTGTTGACTGGAGCGGTTATCTGCTGCTCGCGGGGGTGTTTGCTGCCATCTATTTAACCGGACGCTGGTGTTTTACAAGAAAGGAGCGGTAAGCTTATGTTATGGAACGTACTTCGGGGGGAACGGATGAAGCTGAGACGCAGTCCTGTCTGGCTGGCTTTCTTCCTTCTGCCTGTTCTCCCTGCTTTTATGGGGACATTTAATTATCTTCAGAATACTGAAATACTGCAGGATGAATGGTACAGCCTTTGGACGCAGCACACTCTGTTTACCTGCTATTTCTTTTTGCCTGCGACGATTGGCGTATACTGTTCTTACCTTTTCCGCCTGGAGCATACCAATCATAACTGGAATTGTGTAATGACACTGCCGGTGCCTGTACTGCATTTATATCTGTCAAAGCTCGCCATGGCATCGTTCATGGTTATACTGACTCAGATCTGGGTGGGAGTACTGTTTATTGTTTCCGGAAAATTATCGGGACTTGCAGGTCCGGTTCCTCCGGAACTTTCAGAATGGCTGTTTTATGGAACAATGGGGGGGATTGTCATATGCGGAGTCCAGCTTTGCCTCTCCCTGATCATCCGAAGCTTTTCTGTGCCGGTAGGAATTGCAATGGCAGGTGGAGCCTTGGGAATTGGAGCTCTTTCCAAAGGTCTGGGGGCGTTTTATCCTTATACACTGATGAGCCTCGGTATGAGGGCTAACCGCCCGGGTGGTCCGATGGCATGCAGTCTGGGGCAGTTTCTGGCAGGATGTGTGTTCTATCTTGTATTTTCAACAGCAGCAGCAATTATTTGGATGAGTTATAAAGATGTAGCTGCGGCATAGTCAAACCCTGAATTTTCCGTACTGAAATTGAATTGAGGTTATCCTGCCAAAATTGTGTAAGTATTTGGTAAAAATTGTAAAATATAAGTAAATCATCTATACTTTTCAGAATATTATCCGTTATAATGATCCTGTCTCTATCCATAATGGAATAGAGGCACAGTTTATATCGGAGGACAGCAGGAATGAAGAGACGCCAGACAGGAATAAAAAAAGAACTGATCTTGTTTACCATGGGGTGTATTATCTGTATTGTATTTATTTTATCCGCGGGTTCTGTGTATCTTTCTTATGATTTAAACCGCAGAACTTTGAACAAATGTCTGAAAGAGACATCGGAACTGGTGTCAGAAAAGATTACCCAGCAGTTAAAAGAGTATTCAGTAATTGCAGAATCCATCGCGCTTTATCAGAAAGGAAATGCGGCACGGGGAGGGAATATCGGGTTATTTTTAAATATGTCAAGCTCCCAGTATGGACTCAATAAAATAGATATTCTTTCCAAGGACGGAGTTTCTATTGTAAACGGAGATTCCTATAATCAGGATCCGGCTTTTTTGCAGGCCGGAGAAGGAAAAGCTTCATTATCAGATCCGATTGTAAAAGAAGGAAATGTTTCCTATGAATACGTCTATCCCTACGGAGATATTGTGGTTGTGCTTGAATTTCCTTACTCGGTATTTGAAGAAATTATAAAGGATACCAAGCTGGGGGATACGGGAATTACTTATATAATAAACAGGGATGGAAGGAAAATGGCTCATGAAGATTTCTCTCTTGTCTTAGCCGGTCAGAATGATATCGAGGATGCGAAGAAGGACCCTGGAGCATATGGAGAGGCAGCCAGTCTGGAACGATCCATGATAAACGGGGATGCCGGATTTCGGTTTTTTCGGGTAAAAGGTGAGAAAAAGATCGGGGCATACACTCCCATAGCAGATACCAATGGCTGGTCTGTTAATGTTACTGCCATGGAATCTGAGTTTATGTCAGGAGTAACAGTCTCCATGCTGGGATCTCTGTTTCTGGGGATTGTTTCCATGTTACTTGCGGGACTTGCCATGCTTCACATTGCAAACAGAATTACGAAGCCTATTGGGCAGGCGGCAGAGGCCATTGAACGGTTGTCAGGAGGAGACTTAAACCCGGAACTTTCAGTTAAGAGGAGTGACGAAATCGGTCAGATCGTACAGAAAGTTAATGAAATGGCAGGAAAATACAAAGACATTATCTCAGATATATCCCGGTTTCTTCATGAGATATCTAACGGGAATCTGCAGGCAGAAAGCGGCTGCGAGTATCCTGGAGAGTTTAACGGGATCCGGACTTCCATGGAAGCGATTGCTTTTCGTCTCAGAGAGACATTGCTGCGTATTAAGGCGTCAGCGGATGAGGTGACGGAAGGATCCGGGCAGGTATGGGATGGAGCCCAGGAGCTTGCAAAACGGTCCGCTGAGCAGTCGGGAGCCATAGAAGAACTGCAAAGTGCCATGACCGGTGTATTCCAACAGTCGGTTAAAAATGCAGAATATGTGAAGAAAGCTTCCGTTTATGTAACGGAATCCGGGAAAAAGGTAGACGAAGGAAATTTACATATGCACAGCTTGAATCAGGCGATGGAAGAGGTGGATTTGACTTCCAGAAAAATAAACGGTATTACAAAACTGATTGAAGATATCGCGTTTCAGACCAATATTCTTGCTTTAAATGCTGCCGTGGAAGCAGGTCGTGCAGGAGCGGCAGGAAAAGGATTTGGAGTCGTTGCTGATGAGGTCCGTAATCTGGCTGCGAAATCTGCAGATGCGGCAAAAGAAACCAAGGGGCTTGTGGAGCAGTCGGTAAATGCGGTTTCAAAGGGCAGGAGTCTGGCGGAAAATACCGGAAGGATATTAAAGGAAATTGCAGGGCAGGCGGGAATGACAGAAGAAGTAATCAGAGAAATAGAAGTTTCATCCATGGATCAGGTGCAGGTGATGGAGCAGATCAATCAAAGCCTTTTAACGGTATCAGAAGTAGTGCAGTCAAATATGGAGACGGCAAGAGAAAGCTCCGAATCCAGTAAACGGCTGGCGGGACTGGCACAGGCACTGCAGACCGAGGTATCTCATTTCCGGGTAAATGAACAAGATAAACAGATTGATTCAGATCAGATAGTCTGAATCAACCTGTTTTTCCTTTTGTCTTTGCTATGCCTCTGTTTTCCAGAGGCCGTGAAGATTGCAGAATGCATAAGCAGCTTTAGGAGAATCTCCCTGCTCTAATGTGAAGTGAGCTACAGGTTCACAACCGGGAGTAAAATGGATTCTCATGGTACAGCCTGCTTTTGTCTCAAGCATAATCCAGTTAATGCTGTGTTCTTCTGACATAGGGTGGAGTACGCTGCCCACCTTGACGGTAACATGAAGATCATTGGTTTCCAGTACAGGGGCGTGCTTTTCTGATGCCGCATCGGTAGTGTTGGGTTCCAGAACCTCAAATGGCTTCAGGCTGTCCGGAATGGCTGCATTGGGGGTTCCGAGGATCGCTTCCAGGATGACATTTCGATTCTTATCAGTAAAAAATAACGGTTTTTGGTTCATTGTTTCCTCCTGTCATAAATTCTTCTTTTTTGTCTCATACTAATAAAAAAGAAAAGAGGTGCAGGTATGAGCGCTGATGCAGAATTACTTAATTTCATTTATCAGAATTCCCAGATGGGAGTGGAAACATTACACCAACTTTTACCAATGACAGATAATGAGGCCTTCAAAAAGCAGCTTCACTCGCAGCTGAAGGAATATACAGGAATTCATGAGGAAGCAAAAGAACTGTTAAACAAAAATGGGTGCAAAGAAAAAGAAATAGGGCAACTTCAGAAAGTGATGACCTACTTTACAATTGATATGAAGACAATGGTTGACAAAAGTGCCTCCCATATGGCAGAAATGCTGATACTTGGCAGTGTTCGGGGAATTATTGACTGTATTAAGCGAATCCGCCAGTATGAGGGAGAAGCTGAAAAAGAGATTGTGGAACTGATGAAACGGTTATTAAAATTTGAAGAAAATAATATGGAACGGCTGAAGGAATTTCTTTAGCCTGTGATTAGAAATGCTGCGTTTAAAAACGGAAAAAAATCCGGTTCTTAAACGCAGCATTTGTTATTATTAATTTTTCTCCAGCAAAATTTTATAAGTCCGGTCTATGAGAAAAGCGCCGAGCGGAGCCGTGACCAGAATGGATAAAACAGCCACGGTTAAAACAATATTACCGCAGGAAAGTCCCATGGCCAGAGGAATTCCGCCTATGGCGGCCTGTACGGTTGCTTTTGGCATATATGCGAATGCTGTAAAAATCCGTTCTTTTTTATATAAAGGCGTTTTTACCAGGCACAGGAATACACCAGCCATCCGGAATATAATAACGCAGAAAATCAGAATAACAGCCATTAACCCGGCTTTAAGCGCGTATTGAATGTTAACAGTGGCTCCAACCAGAACAAACAGAAGAACCTCGGCGGCAACCCAGAGCTTGGAGAACTTCAGGGAAAGCCGCCGGGATAATTCATATTTTTTCTGTCTGAGAACAGCACCCAGCGCCATAACGGCAAGAAGCCCGGAGAATCCAATGTTTCCCTTAACTTGATGTTCCGCTGTTACAAGAAGGAAAGAGATGGAAAGAATCAGTAAAACCTTTGCGCTGTCTCTTAAGTGAATACGGGTAAAGAAAGCGGACAGAAGCATACCGGCAGCGGCACCCCCTGAAAGGCCAAACACAATTGAGGTGGGAATGGTAAGAAAATCTGAAGGAGTGATTGCTTTCCCGCCGGCAAGACCGGTAAACGCGGTGAATAATACGATTACGTAAACGTCATCAACGGAAGCGCCCGCCATAATAATCTGAGGAATGCTTTTTTTAGTTCCATAACCCGTTTCGATTAGTTTCAGCATTCTTGGCACAACAACAGCGGGTGAGACTGCGGCCACAACGGTTCCCATAATAGCTGCTTCAAGCCGCGTGATACCAAGAAACAGCGGAGCAAAAACCATCATTGCTGCAATCTCACAGCTTGCAGGGATAAAACACATTAATACAGCCGGACGGCCGACTTTTTTCAAATCCTGAATATCCAGATTTAAACCGGCTCTGGTCAGTATAATAATCAGTGCAACCTGGCGCAGCTCCGTAGATATACCTAAGAGAGAGGGATCCAGAAGCCGGAGGGCATAAGGCCCCAGTATCATTCCGGTTAATATCATTCCCAGAAGACTTGGAAGTTTCAGTTTTTGAAAAAGTGAACCAAGGGTCATCCCAATAAGAAATACAAGTGCCAGTGATAATAACATAAAATTTTCTCCATTCTGTGCAGTTGATTAAAAAAGCTGATGCGTCTGCGAGTTTTCATCACAGAAGTCATCAGCTTATTAAGCGGTTTAAGGTCTTGCCTTAGGGAGAACTTCATTCCCATCTTTTCGTATTATATTACAATATTATTGATTTTACAATTGAATTTTCCGCTGTTTTCCGGCTGCGTAACAGGCAGGATACCATTTCTGGAACCATTTGGTAAAGCAGCCGAGAAGAAATGGAAGTATTGTGTTGATGATACTTAAAGGTGCTTTAAAATCTGAAATAAGAAACAGATAAGTCCACATAGGAGTGGCCAGATATAGAATTCCCCAGCAAGCCGTCAGGATCCGGTTCGTTTTTATAAAAAGAGGATTCTTTAACGCGGTTTCTCCTCCATATCCATTCATGGAATAAAAAGCGGTCAGGGGAATTTTCAAAAATATTGTCACTGACCACATCAGCCCAAACAGGAGATAGGATACGGGCACCAATATCTGGGGAGAAAATCCTGTTATGGCCAGTACTCCAAGAAGCGCTGCCGTAAACCCTGAGAACACGTCAAATACGGTGGGCTGATACCGGAAAAAGAAGAAAGGTATGGCTGCGCTGACTAAAACTGAAAGAATTCCGCCTAAAGCAGGATGATAAATGCCTGCAAACCATAGAGGAAACCATGGGAGCAGCATAAGAGTCATGTTGCTTTCTTTTTTGGGAACAGTCTGGTGAACTTCTGGTTTTGCTGAGGAACCCAGATAATCATCCCAGTGAATTAACAGCTGAAAATCGCCGTCTACCTGATAGAGATGCTTCATCAGTGCAGTCTGGCCGTCGATTTCTCCCTCTGCAATGCTCATCCACACAGAAAGCGGAGTTGAAATTCTGGTGGTAAATGGCTGAAAATCCCGGGTTAAAACCTTGCAGCCGTCTTTTCCCATAATCAGCTGAGCTGTTTTATTTTCATCGGTATAATGCATTTCTAATACCATATCTTTTCCGTTCCAGGAATCCTTCCGGTAGAGTGCAGCCATCTGTCTGGTGAATGTAATGGCAGGATGGGATTTCTCCTGTACCCGGGTCTGATCTGGCGGCTCAATTCCCCAGCTGGCATCTGCCATACGTTCAAATACGTCTCTGGGAAAAAGAAGCTGAGAAAGCAGATTTTTTGTTTCCCCGGTTATTCTGCCGTCAGCAAACTCCCTGCCTGCAGCGCGGACAGCCATTAAATACTCTTCTGTACGGTTTCTCAATTCAGGAATATGAAAAAGTTCTCCCTGTCCGCAGTATATGGTTTCATATCTGCCTTTACCCAGATGGTGGGTAAACTGTGAATCAATGGCATCATAATTGCCTTCTGCCGTATAGAAGCCACAGGTGGAGATCAGCGCATAACGTTTATTTGTCATATCATACCGGGAAGGATGAGAGCCATTTTGAGCTTCTTTTTCCATAAAAGGTAAAACCATGGGAAGCTGTCTGTCTATCAGCGCCTTTAACTGGGAGGGCAGTCCGAAATAATATAGCGGAAAGCTGTATATAACAACATCAGCGGATAAAATCTTTCCTATCACCATTGCCATGTCATCGGAAATACAGCACTTCCCCGGGGTATTCTTCCAGCAGTGAAAGCAGCCTGCACACGGCTTGATGTCCAGTTTGGAAACTGTCAGGGTTTCTGTATGAACAGGTGATGCTTCTTTCATTCCCTCAATAAATGCTTCTGTCAGCTTCAGGGAATTGCTTTTTTCGCCTTTGGGGCTACCGTTTATGATCAGGACATTCATGTCAGTTCCTCCAGTTTCTTAATAGATCTGCGGGCCCAGTCTATACACATTTCAATATAGCTGTAGCCAAAATCTGCGGAAAGTTCCCAATACAGTTTTTGTTCCGGTTCCACCTGACTGCCGTACTGGCCGATGCTGTCGGGGATCTGCTTCATCTCGTTTTGATAATGGCTGCAGTCGCTGATAAAGTCAGTCAGCATATCAATACACTCTTTGGGAGGCCGGCATCCGGAAAAGAAGACTTTCATTAGAAAAGCATTTTTATTTCCCTTGGAGAATTCGTCATTCTCCTGGGAAAGCCAGCGGAGAAATTCCTGTTTTCCTTTTGGAGTTATGGAATAAAGTTTTTTGCTGGGCTTTTCTGTCTGGATAATGATTTCGCAGGTAACACATTCTTTCTTCTCCAGTTTATTAAGTTCCAAGTATATCTGACTGGTCTGGGCGTACCAGAAAAACCGGACAGATGAACCGAAAGCCTTGGCCAGATCGTATCCGGTCATGCTTCCGTAAGATAAGAAACCAAGTATGCTGTGGCTTAAGGACATGATGATTCCCCTTTCATATTATAAAATTATAATATTACACTTTTATAATATAGTCAATATATAAGAAATCATTATTTTATATTTTTTTCGGAAATTTATAAAACTTGTCTTGACAATTGGGAGAAAATCTTGTAGAATTACTGATGTTGCAGGAGAATAAGCCCAGATAGCTCAGTTGGTAGAGCAGAGGACTGAAAATCCTCGTGTCGCTGGTTCGATTCCGGCTTTGGGCACTGTGCTTCTCGAAGCACGTTTGAAATATTTCTGAAATCCTTGCGGGTGTAGTTCAATGGTAGAACACTAGCCTTCCAAGCTAGATACGTGGGTTCGATTCCCATCACCCGCTTCTTAATTAAAATCGGGAAACCTTGATTCTGAGGTTTCCCGATTTTTGCATTTAAATATAGTTTTTTACAACCTTAGTTAAATAAATATCGCAATTAAACAGCTTTTATTGCTCCTCTAAATTCTATTACTGTTATAATCGTTAAGAACATATCAAAACAATCTTATAATTCACTTTTAATTGAATTCCTTTATGAAAAAGATAGACGAAGCATATATTAATTCTAAATTGCTTTCTAAAATAAACAGATTATTTATGATGAAGTTTTAACAAATAAAATAATTGATATTGTTAAATAATAATCGCATAAAGATAAATAAATATCAATAAAATGTGAAAAAAATAATTAAATTGACAGTTATAAAATGAAGGCTATAATGAATATAAATGACTATGGTCAATAACAAGTCATTAAATATATCAAAATAAAAGCGAGGAAAAGCATATGAAGGACGTTATACTTCAGGATACATATCAGTTATTCATAGGAGGACAATGGAAGCCTGCTTCTGACGGAAAAACATTTACAGTCACCTGCCCGGCAGACGGCAGAGTTCTTGCACAGTGCGCAGAAGCGACAAAGGAAGATGTGGATGAGGCGGTAAAAGCTGCCTGGAAAGCTTTTGAAACCTGGAAGAATGTTCCGGTTAATCAGAGAGCGGCAATCTTAAATCAGATTGCAGATATTATTGATGCAAACAAGGAACATCTGGCTATGGTTGAAACTCTGGACAATGGAAAGCCTGTCAGAGAGACATTAAACGTAGATATTCCGCTGGCGGCCCAGCATTTCCGTTATTTCGCAGGCTGCATCATGGCAGAGGAAGGAAATGCAAGCATACTGGGAGACAATATGCTCAGTCTTATTTTAAAAGAACCCATCGGCGTAGTCGGCCAGATCGTTCCATGGAACTTTCCGTTCTTAATGGCAGCCTGGAAGCTGGCGCCTGTGCTTGCAAGCGGCTGCTGTACGGTATTTAAGACCTCAAGTGCTACGCCTTTAAGTGTATTTGAGCTTGCAAGGCTGATTCAGGACGTAATTCCGGCAGGTGTCTTTAATGTGATTTCAGGAGGGGGTTCAAAATCAGGACAGTATATGCTGGAACACCCTGGTTTCAGAAAGCTGGCATTTACGGGTTCTACAGAGGTGGGAAGGAACGTAGCTCTGGCTGCGGCCGAAAAGCTGATTCCTGCAACACTGGAGTTAGGCGGAAAGTCAGCCAATATTTTCTTTGATGACTGTGACTGGGAGATGGCCATGGATGGCGTGCAGCTTGGAATTTTATTTAACCAGGGTCAGGTGTGCTGTGCAGGTTCCAGAGTGTTTGTGCAGGAGGGAATTTATGACCGGTTTGTGAAGGAAGCTGTGGAGCGTTTTAACAAGGTTAAAGTAGGGCTTCCATGGGAAGAAGATACCCAGATGGGCAGTCAGATCAATAAAGGACATCTGGAGAAAATATTAGGATACGTGGAAATAGGTAAGGAAGAAGGAGCTAAGGTTCTGTGTGGAGGAGAGGCATTTACCGGAGACGGCCTTGAGAATGGTGCATTTCTCCGCCCCACTCTTCTTGGGGATGTGACAAATGATATGAGAGTGGCAAGGGAAGAGATCTTCGGACCGGTTGCCTGTATTATCAGGTTTAAGACAGAGGATGAAGTGATTGCCATGGCCAATGACAGCGAATTTGGACTGGGAGGAGCTGTATGGACCAGAGATATTAACCGGGCAATACGTGTGGCAAGAGCTGTGGAAACAGGCCGTATGTGGGTGAATACCTACAATGCAATACCGGAAGGAGCACCTTTTGGAGGATATAAGACTTCCGGAGTCGGACGTGAGACACATAAGGTGATGCTGGAGCATTATACACAGACTAAGAATATTATGATTAATTTAAGTGAAGCGCCTTCTGGTTTTTATCCTGTAAAATAAAAAATAAAAAAAGGGGCTGTAAAAAAACTCCCTTAAAGAAAAATCGCTCAGGCCGTGAGGCTTGAGCGATTTTTTGGTATAATTAATTATGCTAATAAATAAAAACACCAACGTTAATTATACAGTAAAACAATTAAAATTACCATTGGAAATCGAAAAATTTA